>NZ_QTMJ01000005.1:0-308712 GCF_003635485.1 Parabacteroides sp. AF19-14
GGAGAGGAGTCAGTCCGTAAGGGGTGACTCCTTTTTCTGTTATATACACCAGCCGCCGTAGAGACCTAGCGTGCAGCGTCTCGTATCGTCTGACGGTATTCTAAGTTACCATTTGAAGGGATGAGACGCTGCACGCTACGTCTCTACAATTGGGTGAGATTTCATTGTTTGCTGAATCGGGAACAATAAAGTTCGTATCTTGCCGTTATATTAAGAATTCACCGAATGATTCTGATTTATGAGCAGCATATATGATTCTCGTCAAAGATGGAAATTAGGCTTTATTTTTGCCGCTGTATTGATCGCTATGGCTTCTGTGGTAGTCTCGGATCTCTTGATTAAAGATCTGGCCCGAGAAGAGCGTCAGAAGATCGAGGTTTGGAGTGAGGCAACCCGGGTCATGACCAGTGAGAATCCAAGCCTTAATATGAATCTTATCCTAAAAATCATCCAAGGGAATACTTCTATTCCTGTTATATTATGCAGCGAGACGGATAGCGTGGTTTCTTACAATAATATAGAGATTCCGGAAAAGAATGTAGCGCAGTTCATGACGAATAAGGTTAAGGAACTGAGAACCAAAAATCCTCCGATCGTAATTGACATGGAGGATGGTACTTACCAATATTTATATTACGATGATTCGATTATCTTAAAGCGACTGCTTGTTTATCCCTATGCGCAATTATCAGTTGTGTTTGTTTTTATATTAATCGCTTTTTTAGCCTTGGCTAGTACAAAGAAGGCAGAACAGAATAAAGTGTGGGTGGGGTTATCGAAAGAGACGGCTCACCAATTAGGAACGCCTATATCCTCGCTAATCGCTTGGATTGAATATTTGCGAACGAAAGATATAGATCCTTCTCTATTGACAGAGATGGATAAGGATGTGAAACGCTTACAAACGATAGCGGAGCGTTTCTCTAAAATCGGTTCAGATCCGGATCCGGTTCCGACAAATATCGTGGAATCCATCCGTGTGGCTTTGGGATACATGGAGACCCGTATTTCCTCGAAGGTGAAAATCAATACGTATTTACCGGAGCGGCCGATATTGGTCTTAATGAATGATTCCCTGTTCGCTTGGGTAATCGAGAACCTGACGAAAAATGCGGTGGACGCCATGGAGGGGCAGGGTGAGATTTCGCTAAAAGTAGAGGAAAGAGAGAAGGTCGTGCTGATCGATTTGGCTGATACCGGAAAAGGTATCCCGAAATCAAAATTCAAGACGGTTTTCAATCCGGGGTATACGACCAAGAAACGTGGCTGGGGATTAGGCTTGTCCTTGGTAAAGCGCATTATCGAGTCCTTCCAAGGAGGAAAGATTTTCGTGAAGAGTTCGGAGCTAGGGAAAGGGACGACTTTTCGTATAAAATTGAAGAAATATAAGGGTTAAATCGTATTATAGGAAAAAATAAGCATAAAGGTATTGTTTTTGTATTTAGTTTTTTCGTACCTTTGCAAGGTTTTTACACTAAAAGGCTTTGGGGAAATTTAAATTATATAATGTAGATTTGAAAAATCTCTCTCCGGGAGTACACGAATTCGAGTATCTTTTGGAGAACAAGTTTTTTGTGGACATTGACGGAACCGAGGTCCAGAAGGGCAAAGTGAAGGTTCATCTTACCGTAAAACGGTCGTCAATGATGTTTGAGATGAACTTTCAGATAGAAGGGGTTGTTGTTGTTCCATGCGATAGATGCTTGGACGATATGGAAATTCCTATTGATACCCACAATCGTCTGGTGGTAAAATTCGGCAAGGAATATGCCGAGGAGAGTGATGAGGTTGTCGTGATACCGGAAGAGGAGGGCGCTATTAATTTGGCGTGGTTCCTGTATGAGTTTATCGCTTTGGCGGTTCCCATGAAGCATGTACATGCGCCGGGTAAATGTAATAAGGCAATGTCGTCTAAATTGAAGAAACATACCGCCAGAAGTTCGGATGAGACCGAAGACGATTTTGAGGATGACATGGGAGGTGATGATTTGGCGTTGGAAGATGACGGAAACGCTAGTCCTGCCGATCCTCGTTGGGATGCTCTGAAAGGTTTGCTAGAGAATGATAACAATTAAATAAATAAAACAATGGCACATCCTAAAAGAAGACAAGGTAAGACAAGAACAGCCAAGAGAAGAACTCATGACAAGGCTGTAGCTCCAACAATGGCAATTTGCCCGAACTGTGGCGCATGGCACATCTATCACACTGTATGTGGTGAGTGCGGTTATTACAGAGGTAAATTAGCGATTGAAAAAGAAGCTGCTGTGTAAGTTTGTCAACTTATATGGTTTGATGAACAAAAGAAATAGCCCTAAAAGTTTTTTTTAGGGCTTTTTTTAATTGGGATAAGTAGTCCTTTTATTTTTAAAGTTATGGATAAGATAAATGCGGTTATCACAGGAGTGGGTGGATACGTTCCTGAAGATGTATTGACGAATGAGGATATTTCCAAGATGGTCGATACGACGGATGAGTGGATCATGACTCGTGTGGGTATTAAGGAGCGCAGGATATTGAAAGGGGAGGGCGTAGGACTCTCTTACATGGGTATACGGGCCGTGAAGCAATTGCTCGAGAAAACGAACCTGAATCCGGAAGAAGTAGAGGTTGTCTTGACCGCTACGACTACCCCGGATCATCATTTCCCGACAACTTCTTCTATCATCGCTTATCATACAGGTTGTAAGAACGCGATGACTTTTGATATGCAAGGTGCGTGCGCAGGCTTCTTGTATGCTTTGGAGACGGGCGCTAATTATATTCGCTCGGGGCGTTATAAGAAGGTGGTTGTCGTATCGGGTGATAAGATGACATCTATTACAGATTATCAAGATCGTTCTACTTGTCCTTTGTTCGGGGATGCTTGCGGAGCGGTCTTGTTGGAGCCAACTACCGAGGAGTTCGGTGTCTTGGATACTATTTTACGGACAGACGGCGTAGGCTATCCGCATCTGATCATGAAATCGGGCGGCTCGGCTTATCCTCCTTCTCACGAGACGGTGGACAACCGTGAGCATTTCGTTTATCAAGATGGACGTGTGGTGTTCAAGTACGCGGTTTCTTATATGGCGGACGTGGCCGCTGAGATCGCGGAGAAGAATGGCTTGACGCATGATGATATCGCGTGGATCGTTCCTCATCAAGCGAACCTGCGGATTATCGACGCTACGGCGAAACGCTTGGGCGTAGATATGGATAAGGTGATGATCAATATCCAGAAATATGGCAACACAAGCGCCGGTACGATTCCTATTTGTCTATGGGAATGGGAGAATCAATTGAAAAAAGGAGATAACCTGATCCTTGCCGCTTTTGGAGCGGGCTTTACGTGGGGAGCGGTTTATCTGAAATGGGGGTATGATGGAAAAAAAGCATAAATCGGGTTTTGTCAATATCGTTGGAAACCCAAACGTAGGTAAGTCTACGTTGATGAATCGTTTGGTCGGGGAGCGGATCTCTATTATCACCTCGAAGGCGCAAACGACAAGGCATCGTATTATGGGTATCGTGAATACCGACGATATGCAAATCGTGTATTCTGACACGCCGGGAGTCTTGCGGCCGAATTATAAGTTGCAGGAATCCATGCTTAATTTCTCTCAATCCGCCTTAGGCGACGCCGACGTGCTGTTGTACGTGACGGATGTCGTCGAGACGATTGATAAAAATAACGAGTTCCTAGCACGGGTACAGAGCATAGAGTGTCCGGTTCTCTTGTTGATCAATAAGATCGACCAGACCAATCAGCCGGAGCTGGAGAAGCTCGTGGCCCAGTGGAAGGAATTGCTTCCGAAGGCCGAGATCATCCCGATCTCCGCGCTTTCGAATTTCAATATAGATTACGTGAAGCGTCGGGTGGAGGAGTTGATGCCTGATTCCCCGCCTTATTTCGAGAAAGACGCCTTGACCGATAAACCGGCCCGTTTCTTCGTGACAGAGATCATTCGTGAGAAAATCTTGTTATATTATCAGAAGGAAATACCTTACGCGGTAGAAGTGGTCGTCGAGTTGTTCAAGGAGGATGATGAGCTGATCCATATCAAGGCGCTGATCATCGTGGAGCGTGATACCCAGAAAGGGATTATCATCGGGCATCAAGGGCAAGCATTGAAGAAAGTAGGTGCTATGGCCCGGAAGGATATCGAACGTTTCTTCGGAAAGAAGGTGTTTTTGGAAATGTTTGTCAAAGTGGAAAAAGACTGGCGTAACCGTGACAACATATTGAAGAACTTCGGTTATCAGCTGGACTAATAATAGCATACGAAAGGAGAATTTATGGGAAATATAGTAGCGATAGTGGGGAGACCCAATGTAGGTAAGTCCACCCTTTTCAACCGGTTGACGGGTACCCGTCAGGCGATCGTGAACGAGGAGGCTGGTACTACCCGCGACCGTCAGTACGGCAAGGTGGAGTGGACCGGCAAGGAGTTTTCGCTGATTGACACAGGCGGATGGGTGGTTAACTCGGAGGATGTTTTCGAGGAGGAGATCAACAAGCAGGTAAAAGTGGCTATCGAGGAGGCGGACGTGATCTTGTTCGTCGTCGATGTATTGAATGGCATCACGGATCTGGACATGGAGGTGGCGCAGATCTTGCGCCGTTGCAAGCGGCCGGTGATCGTGGTGGCGAACAAGGCGGATAATTACGAATTGCATCCGGCCTCGG
This sequence comes from Parabacteroides sp. AF19-14, assembly GCF_003635485.1. Taxonomy (NCBI): domain Bacteria; kingdom Pseudomonadati; phylum Bacteroidota; class Bacteroidia; order Bacteroidales; family Tannerellaceae; genus Parabacteroides; species Parabacteroides sp. AF19-14. Next base: position 4,670 of record NZ_QTMJ01000005.1, read on the forward strand.
CGGAGTTTTACTCGTTTGGCTTGGGAGATCCTTTCTGCATCTCGGCCATCAATGGTTCTTATACCGGGGATTTGCTGGATAAGATCGTGGCGACGTTGCCCGAGGAGAAGGTGGAGATACTGGAGGAGGAGTTGCCCCGTATCGCGATTATAGGACGCCCGAATGCGGGAAAGTCTTCTCTTATCAATGCTTTTATTGGCGAGGATCGGCATATCGTTACCGATATCGCGGGCACGACCCGTGATTCCATCTACACGAAATATAATAAATTCGGCTTGAACTTCTATTTGGTGGATACGGCGGGTATCCGTAAGAAGGGGAAGGTGAATGAGGACTTGGAGTATTACTCGGTGATCCGTTCGATCCGCGCGATCGAGAACTCGGATGTCTGCGTGCTGATGTTGGACGCTACGAGGGGCATCGAGAGCCAGGATATGAATATCTTCTCGCTGGTGCAGAAGAATAAGAAGGGATTGGTGGTTTGCGTGAATAAGTGGGACTTGATCGAGGATAAGAGCCAGAAGGTGATCGACTCGTACACGACCGCTATCCGTGAGCGTCTGGCTCCGTTTACCGACTTCCCGATCTTGTTTATCTCGGCCATGACGAAGCAGCGTATCCTGAAGGTGCTGGAGACCGCCAAGGAGGTTTACGAGAATCGCTCCAAGCGTGTCCCTACGGCCAAGTTGAACGAGGTGATGCTCCCGATCATCGAGAATTATCCTCCCCCAGCATGGAAGGGTAAGTATATCAAGATCAAATATATCACCCAGCTTCCGGCGGGCAGCGTGCCTTCTTTCGTGTTCTTCTGTAACTTGCCGCAATGGATCAAGGACCCGTACAAACGTTTCCTTGAGAACAAGATCCGCGAGAACTGGGATTTTACCGGTACGCCGATTAATATATTTATCCGGGAAAAGTAAATACTAGATACAAAAAAGCCGCTTCCTGTAATGGGGAGGCGGCTTTTTCTATTTAGAATAGGTCGGAATGCGTTCCGGTATCGGTGAAAAGCAAGATTAGTTCCGTGTCGTCTTGGCTCCATATCAGCAGCCAGTCTCCTTGGATATGACATTCCCACAATCCCGCGTATTTCCCGGATAGCTTATGCGGGTGGTATTGGGAGGGAAGGGAACCGGTTGTTTCAAGCAAGTTGGATACTTGCTCGAATAAGTTCATATCATATCCTCTTTTTTGGCATAGCCTCAAGTTCTTCTTGAACTTTTTGGTATAGTTGATGGAATATTTCATCAGCCTAGGATTTGTTTCATCAAATCCTTTGTGCTTTCCGCATGATAAATCCTTCCTGCCTTCACGTCCTCCAAGGCCTCGTCCAATCCGGATTTCTTCTGTGCCTTTACCTTGCCTTCCAGCGAGGTGATGAATTTCTTCAAGATGTCGGCGTATTTCTCGGGGATGGTTACCTCGAATGTCTTTAAGGATGTCGTTGTCTCCATATCGTTCTGTTTTAGGAATTTCCTTCGCGAATATACGGAATAAAAAGAGAAGGGGAATTGTTTTCCTTCTCTTTTTATTTCCCGCTTCCGCGTCGGGAGGGAGGGACGTGACGGTTAGATCTCGTCCGGGCTCTCGGAGTCTCCGCCGGGCGTAGGCTCGGGTGTAGGCTCGGGAGCGGGCGCCGGTTTCTTGGCGGAGGCCATGCGCTGGTTGTAGGCGGCGGTGGTCTCGGCGATCAGCTGGTTGAGGGCGGCGATGAAGGCGGTCGCTTTCTCGGACGGCTTCGCTACGCCATAGGACTGGGCCAGCAGGGTGAGATCGTCATAATACACGTCGATCCGCTTGCGCAGGTTGGCGCCGCTTTCCTTTTTGGAGGTGGTCCGGTTTTGGACGCGTTGCTGCGACAGGCGGTCGTAGGCGTTATTCTCTTTCTCCAGTTCGGCGAGGTAAGCGTCGAGGCCGAGCGTGGTGACGTACGGCTTGTTCTCGTCCTTGCGCAAATCCAGCAAGAGGCCCTTTATCTTGGCGGTCTCCTGCGCCATGGGGAGGCGGGCGATGCCGTTATAGGGTTTGATGACCTTGTATAGGTACTTGCCCGCGTCACGCTCGGCCTCCAACGGGAGGGTACCGGCCCGTGAGATGCGGGTGATGATATAGATGGCGAGGTTGTCGCGGTTGGTATCGTGCAAGGTCATTTGCTCGGTCTCCTGCGAGGTACGGCTCTCGTCCACCACGTCGGCCATGGCGAGGAGGTCTGCCTCGTAGGTATCGAGGAATTCTTTGGTGAGGCCCAGCTCGGGGATGCCGTCGCTGCCGGTCAGCAGGGAGATCTCGTCGGGGGACTCGGAATCGCCGCCACCGCTGTTTCCGTTGGCTAGGTCGAGGACGTGGTTCATGAAGGAGAGGTACTCGGCGTTGTTGAAAAGAGAGAGCGGAAGTGTCTTGATTTTTGTGTAAGTACTCATGGTAAATTTGATTTAGAGTTTAAAAACTTCTCTAAGTTAGGGATATTTACTGAATAAGGGCTTCTTAGGCCTAAAAAATGGGGATTGAATGGCGCGAATAATCATCTTAGGCCTAAGAAATGGCTTTTCAAGGGTGAAAATAGGCTTTTTAGGCCTAAGAAATGGTTTCGCGGCCTTGAAAGGCCCTTCCTATGCCAAGGAAATCACTTTTCACGGTTGAAAAACTATCTTTTAGCCCTAAGAAGTCATTTTTCACCCTTCGAGGGCATTTCTTAGGGCTAAGAGACATTAAGAATCTGATTGTTTTGCGAATGTTTTAAAAAAACACGATCTTCGTGATGTATTGGAAAAATAACGTAGAAGCGTTTCGATATTATCTTGTACTGGATCTTCTTGTATATAATAATTAATACGATAAGGCTGAATATTGTTTGTGATTCTTTTGTTTCTTGTTCTATGATTTCATTTAATGATGATTCGAAAGATAATAATATTATATCTATTGTTAAACTTAATGATTGTATAGCAAATGAAAAATGAATTGTTTTTATATGCAAATTATTATCATAAGATAGGAATGAATATATCTCCTGTTAAATGTGATGATTATAAAGGCCCTTTGATTGAAGATTGGGAAAAATATATTTTATCTAGGCAGGGCGATGAAGAAATTCAATCTTATGATTGGATTGAAGCAACAGGGATAGGTGTTATTTTAGGTTATAATGAATATAGAGCTTTAGATGTAGACTCTTTGTGTTGCTCTTTGGATGATCAGTACTCAGAGGAGACACGTGTGGAAAGAAAAAGAATGTTTATATCACAGTGTTTAGAAATACTGGGATTACCACAAAACTATTGTTGGGTGATAGATAGAGGAAGCGGGAATGGCCTTCATATTATTTTTAGATCGAGTGATTTTGTGAGTTCTAGTTGTGATTATTCATATAGTCCTAATGCTTTTTTTAAATATGAAGTTCAATTGTTTGAGCGAATGGAAATAAGATGGAAAGCTTTTTTGGTTTTACCTCCTTCTCTTCATAAATCGGGAGGTAAATATTTATTCCATGATGACATGTTCCCATTGTACAAGCCTTATTATATATCTCTAGATAAGATATATGATTTAATTAATTATTTTTGTGGAGATTTATCTTTTAAAAGATGCTATTTTAGAAAACAATATTCTTTGTATCTTGCCAAGATACAAAAAAAGGAAGCAGAAAGTTCTTTTACTAGAATGAGAGGAGATATTTTGTATGAAGTAAAAGATAATATTGACTTCTTAAAAAGTTGCCATTCAAAAGATGCATTTAATACTTTGGGTGTATATTCTGCTGTAGATAAGACAGCCGAAGATGGTTTATCAAAAGCTTTGAAATTCTTTTATTTGTCAAATAACTCAATGGCTCATTTCAATATTGCCTCTTTAATGGCTTGTGGAGCAATAGACGGAACTGAGCAGGAGATTTTATATCATTTAGATTTCTGTAAATCGTTTCCGGATGATAAAAAGGATTTAGTTAAATCTAATTTAAAAAAACGAATGTTGATGTCTGATAAAAAAATAATTAAATATTTATTTTTTGATACAGAAACGACGGGGATACCTGCTGATTATAATGCCTCAAGTTCAGATTTTGAAAATTGGCCTCGGCTTGTACAATTAAGTTGGATAATAACAGATAACAAAGGCGTTGTGATAAGTAAACATACTCATATCATTTATCCTGATGGTTTTATTATACCAGAAGATGTATCTAATTTACATGCTATAACAACCATTCGTGCAAAAGAGCAAGGAGAATCTATAATTAAAGTCCTAGATTTATTTACAAGTGATGTAAATCAAGTAAATTATTTAGTTGGACATAATATTTCTTTTGATAAAAAAATTGTGGGGGCTGAACTTGTTAGAATTGGAAGATTTGATATAATGGATTCTAAACCTTCGTATTGTACCATGAAGTTAAGTACTGATTATTGTCAAATCTTAGGCCTTTATGGCTATAAATATCCTCAATTACAGGAATTATATAAAAAATTATTTGGCTCAAATCCCGATGGTGTCCATGATGCATCTGTGGATGTTGACATAACAATGAAATGTTTTTGGGAAATGTGTAGATTAGGAATAATATCTATATCAGAATCAAGTGAAGATGTAGGAGAACTGTAATATAAGCGGTGAAATAGCTTTGATTTACTGTTATTTGTGTATAGTTAGCTCTGTTTTTTTTATCAAGTATCTCTTAAGTGTTGGGAGGTTTATTAGCAGTACATCGTAAAGATGTTTCTCTATATATTCATCCATAAATCAACGATTTTGTCCTGTCGATATTCCTTCTCAACACCGGGTTCCGGATCGCCTTGTCTTCCAGCAAGTCGATCTCCCTGTGGAAGATGGCGGACAGGGCATCCCGTAGGTCGAAGAAATTGTTTACATAATCCACCAGCTCCACCTCCTTGTCGAAATCCACCACAAGGTCAATGTCGCTCTTCTCCGTGAAGCGGCTGGTCAGCACGGAGCCGAAGGCGAATAGCCGCTTTACCTTATGCTTCTCGCATAAGGCGATGATGCTGGGGCGATATTTGCTGAAGAAATCCATAAGAGTATAAATAGAAATACGAAAGATATCCGACATATACCTATACAATACTGATAATCAAATAATAACAAAGATGCCTCTCAGAACGAAAAGTTCACATCGCTTCCCATTTGCTTCCCACTCATGATTAAAATTCGGGTGAAAAATGGGAAGTTGCTTCCCATTCCGGAGATAAAATTACCCATTTGCCTATGATTAGATAAAGAATCGCCTGAAATGCCTTTTGCGGGGCATTCAGGCGTTATTTTGTTTTGGTGACATCCATCTTATTATATTGAAATATAAATGCTTTAGATCAGCCCTGTTTAATTCGTAGATAGGAGGGCTATTCCTTGACTTACCTGCGTAACGGAGGCGATATAAGCAGATTTGTACACCACATCAAGGCTAAGACGGCTTTAGCGCAGTATTCCATCGAAAACGATCGAAAAAGGCTGCTTTTTCAACTTAGGGGGACACTTAGAGGGACACTTAGGGGGACATCTGGGTACGGTTTTATATGCCTTTCAATACGGCTTCGGTGGTTAATTCAAGTTAATAAACGGCTTTTCGGGCGTTTTCGTGTACCCTTATTTGCTATATGGTATATTTCACAAACCTGTATAATTATTGATTATCAGATATTTAACTGTGTTTTTGGGTGGATTTTACCACACAAATACTATATTTGCGGTGAAATATGAACGTTTTAATATGGTTTAGGCATGGGAAATGGCAGATCTCCGGAATTAATCAGACTACGTGATGAGAAATTGTGTAAAAGGTATGCTTATTACATAGAGTGGAAACATTTGTCGCAGGAAGAGGCTCTGAGAGTTCTTGCCGACTAAGAGTTTTTTATAAGTCAAGGACAGATAATCGAAATATTAAACAAACAATGTCTATAACATCAAAAATAAGAGCATGGAAAGAAAAACGCCTTAGAAAGAAAATCATACTAAGGCTGCTTTCAAGCCGGAACTACAATCCGAACGGTGGTCAAATAATATTTGTCGCTGAGGATATTCTCAATTATATCAATACTGGTTTGACCTACCGCATGGAATAGTAATTGGCGGGAGCGGCTTATTATCATTGTCCGAAATACTAATGATAGGGAACAGTCTCTGGGGTTGGGTTAGTTTTCTTGGTTTTTAAATGAAACTAAAATATGTGTAATATGAAGAAAAGTATTATTGATGATTTAATTAAAAGTCAGATCGATCAATATGGGAAGAAACATATCGTAAGGCGATATTCGACTATGCTGGGTGAGTTGACGCGTACAGCTTATGAGTTAGAAGACAAAGAACGTGTCTCAGTTCTTACGGATATAGAAGAAATACTTAGATATATCATAATAGGTATCAAGGAACAGTAGGCTGCCATTATCCTATACAATGGCAGCCAGATGATTATTTTATAATATTCACCTTTGAAATATTAGCACTCATATCTGTGACTGCTAAAAAATCAAGGCGTTTGATATATTCTCCGAGTTCTTTGTAAGTAACGGAGAATGTTTTCTCCACAACATCCGTAGAATCCTCTTTTCTAATATTGGCTTCAATTTCATCGAAGTTGGAGCCATACTTTTCTTTTTCCAATAACAGTACTTTACACGTGACAGCGGCATTTTCTGACGTAGGAGCTATAACATTATAGGCCGATACTCCGAACCCTATCAAGAAATATTCCTTAGTATCTATTCCATGTGCTTTACATAAGCCGGAAAAAGAGGGGTTAATTCCATGATCTTCAATTGCTATAACACCTTTCATGTCGTTGTACTGTGTACTAACAAGATCCTTTAAAATCTCAATATTCTTCATATCTGTATATTTTTATTGGCTTGCGCCCATTGATTAATCATTAGTTAGCTCTTTGCGAAGGGCTTTATGTCTGATTCTTCGTAAAGGCCTTCAAAATGCGTTCCTCCGTTGGTGTAACAAGCGTATTTGCCATCTTGAATTTCTTTGATGCGCATTTGCTTTCCTTCCTTATTTACTACTAAATCCCCGATATTCAACAATGATGAATTGGTTGGTGGCGTTTTATGGTAAGAAAGATCTTTTGCTAATAATGAGTCTTTAATAGTCTTTACATCATTAGTCATCCCCCAAATCTTGAAAAACAGAATTATTTGTAATACAGCAAATACAAGTAAAATCATAGATGTAACTAGTTCCATGGTATTGAATTTTAAATTATTAGAATAATCTGTGCATACTTCCTAATACCGCAAAGACCTTGCAAATCATTGATACAGGTATATCTTGCGGCTTGAATTCTGGGCTTTTATTGGTCGGGATCAAGCGGACAAAGCCATCCTTGTCGGAAGTGGTCATACGCTTCACTGTCCGGTAATCTTCCGTTACAATACCATATATCTCTCCGGCAGGAAGGTATTGTATTGGCGACTTCATTTCCTTCATGGCGATGAAGTCTCCGTTGTTCAGTTCTGGCTCCATAGAATGCCCTGTAATGTTGCACCATACAACACCGGGTTTGTTATAGGGCTCAAAATCAATGTAGTAATCCGGGTTTAAGGTTTGATTGTTATACACCAAATCAAACCCTCCTATAAAGTCCACGTTATAATATGGTGCTCCCTTGCGCTCATAGTTTACTTCCGGCTTTTCGTGTGTTTGTGCTTCAATAGGAGCTGTCGGCGGAACGTAGCCAACGCCGTGAACAGGATCGCTGTATGTCTCTTCTGGTGAGAATTCAGCCCTGTTTTTTAACATTGAACCACGACCGTTAAGTAACCAATTCGCATCAATATTGTATAAATCGCTTAAGGTTGCAATTAAATCAGCCCCTACATTCATTCTAGAATTCAGTATTTCTGAAAATTTAGATGGTTTTATATCCAAAGAATCAGAAATAGCACCTTTTCCGGATACTATTCTGCTTGATAGTAAATAGTTTACAGCTACTATGAATCGCTTATTGATAGATTCTTTATTCATTATTTCTGAAATATTATTTCTCTTTTTCTGAATTTTTGTTTGCTATTTCAGAAATTCTGAATAGCTTTGCAAAGTCTTCCAGATAGAAGACGCTCTAAAAGTAGTAATAAAACATATAACAATTAAAAGAATATGGAAGAAAAGCGCAATGAGATTGAAATCACGCTGGAGTTGCAGCGGGAGATCGCAAAGAAATTAGATGTAACGGAAAGAACCGTTCAGTCCGCACTCCGATTTGACACGAACAGTCCATCGGCCAAGCTGATCCGGGCTTACGCTCTGAACCACGGGGGTGATATGTATGAGATCACCAAGAGGAAGGTGGAGAATCCTTACAAGGAAGTAACAATCATTTAAATCGTATTGATATGGAAAAAGAAAAGCAATTCACCGTAGCGGAGAACCTGATAGTGATGGTTGAGCCGAACAAGGAACATGAGTTCTTGATGACTTCTGTAGAAGTTGCTAAAGGATATGGCATCAGTACTTCTGCTTTAAGAAATCATAAGTATAGAAATATTGATGAACTATCAGAAGGAAAGCATTTTGTTACCTGCGTCACAAAAAGTGGCTTAGGCTCAGAATCAGATAATTGTCCACCGAACAAGCAAACCCTTTGGACCAAGCGCGGCATCGTCCGCCTCGGTTTCTTCATCAAGTCGGAACGTGCGAAGCTGTTCCGCGACTGGGCGGAGGACTTGGTGATCTTCACGACCGAGCAGGCCATCAAGGCAGAGCAACTATCCATCTGGCCGGAGCCGGAGAAACGCAAGCATAACCGGTTGACGCAGGAACGCTTGGTCGACCTTCTGGCCGATATCGCCAAGGTTGAGGACAAGGAGCTTCGCTTATCCATCGTAGACAAACTGATAAACAATCATTGATATGACAAAGAAAACAAGACAGAAAATCGAGTTGGGCGCCAAGAAGAAGGCGGCGATAGCCAAGGCGTTCGGGGTTAGCTCGCAGAGCGTGAGCCAAGCGTTGTTGTTTAGGCGAAATAGCCCGAACGCGGCAAGGATACGGGAGGCGGCGTTGGCCAATGGGGGGACGCTGGTACAGATTATTGACGTGACGGACGAATTGAAGAAGGCGATCAAGGTTCTGGACGCGAAAGGTAACGTGGTGAAAACAATCAAGGATTAATCAACATTTAAATCGAATTAAAATGGAAACGAAACTGCAAGTCTTCTACAACGAAGAATCGAATGTGAACATTCGAACAAGAAACATCGACAATGAACCGTGGTTCGTGGCAAAGGATGTGTGCGATGCCCTCACTATCAGCAACAGCCGTGACGCAATGAATCGCCTCGAAGAAGACGAGAGAGGGGTGTCGGTAGTACCGACACCCTCCGGATCACAGTCGATGAATATGGTCAACGAATCCGGCCTTTACAACTTGATCTTCCAGTCCCGCAAGCCCGAGGCCCGTGCCTTCCGCAAATGGGTAACAAGCGAGGTTCTCCCCTCCATCCGGCGTACCGGCTTATACGGCCAAGCGGTAGCGGAACCGGAGCGCAAGCGTCTGCCCCTTCCGAAGTACCGCCCGTACTTCGAGGAGTGGAAACAGCGAGTCCGGCCTTATATCAGCCGGGACGAGCTGGAGATGGCGGCGGATCAACTGGAGGTGACGTTAAGCCACGTGCAAAAGGTGTACGCCGGGACAACGATGAGCGAGCGGATCACACGGGAGATCACGGGCTACGCACGGTATAACCGGAAAAGGAACGTGATCTACCCGGAGCGGGAGCCGGTGTACCGGCAGATGGTGATCGAGTGGGATAATGAAGATGCGGAGTGATTGATTTTGCGAAAAAAGAGCCCGATATCACTTTCTGAAAGTCTTACGAATCATATTTGCGACAAATTAAAAAACTGCATTCAAAATGGAAACAAATCGTAGTATTTATGAAGAGTTGTACAAAATGAAACATGGGCACTATCCATCCATGCTTCATTTGTACATGCGCCGACTCGGTCTATTTGTATTTGATAATATCATTGACTTATTGATAACAGCAGACTTAATATGCTTATTAATACTGCTAATACAGAGGCTCTTAGAGTAGAACGTTGATTCCTATACTGAATGTAATTAAAGAAAGAGGTATTTGCCAAATTTTGGAATGCACCTGTTTTGAAAAAAGCTAAACCTTCTGAGGTAATATGTATTTTCTCATTCGTGGCAGTGATGAACCCCAAACGGGTCAAAGATATGACAGCTTGTTTCAACTCATAGTATCCTATTTCATTAAGCAAGCTTTTATCCAAGCATAGAATCATATAGGAACGAAATTCCTGTTCGGTTAGAGGACCACGTAAGACTAATTCCTCTAATACAAATGATTGAAGCCTATATCTGATATAAGAGCACTTGGCATCTACTGTATATCTTTTGAAATATTCAAAAATCATAATCGCATAAGCTTTATAAAGACCGCCTAAAGATAGGCATTTTAACCAGAATCGAGACTATCCCGCCAAGAAAGTTAAAGGCTTGCAAGAGTCGGATCGGGTCCGGCGGCGGGGCTTGGAAATTAAAAATCGATAATTAAAAATTGAAAATTATGGCGACAGAGAAAAGGGATTACAAGGCGTTGTGCGAGGCCCCGTTCGGGATGGAGTCCGGGTATGAGGTAAACTTTAAGGTTTTGGTATACACCGAGGAGAAGGTGGTGGAATGTCCGGTGTTCAAGGTGATGCGGGCGAAGGACGCATGCAAGGTCCGGAAACAGGGGCGTTGGTACTGGGGGATCACTTGCATGGACGAGGCCACCGGCGAGGAGGAATGGGTGGACTACAACAACTGTGTCAGTCTGGAGGACTGGGCGGTATTGGACAGGTTGCTCAAGCGCAAGTTCGGATGGATGGAGCTGATGGACCCGGGACTGGTGTACGAGACAAGGATCCGGGCGAAGGCGCAATTGAGGGAGGGCGAATGATATGAGACGTATAATGATGGCCATGCTGATAGTGATATTCGCCGCGATGGGATTGTTCATGATGATTTTTGCCGTGGCAGGGTTACAGACGATCCAGTGGTGCCAGGAGGAAGGGCAGCCGATCCCATGGCAAGCGTGGGCGATGTTGGCGACGGTGGTCGTGTGGTGCGTGATCGCCGCCAATATCTCGCCAAGGAGATGGAAGGACGTGGACAGGCTTCTCACGAGGTTAACAGAGGAATAAACAATCGAAGGTGTTTTTTAGGTAAAGATTGGTTTAGGTTTGATCGGAACGCGGCCCGCGGTACGAGGGTGGTCATCCCGGAACGGTTGGAGGTGGTTCGATTCCACCCCGGGAACAAGTTGAATATGATAAAGTATAAACGATATGCCTCACGAATGGAATAATATGATAGTGGTGACGAAGGAAGAGCTGATACCAGACTTCTTCCCCTCGTGGGAAGCGTTGAAAAAGAAATTGGCACGGGACAACAAGAAAACATACGGCATTCGCCGTGCCCGTGAAGGTAAAGGAGCGGGAAACGAGGTCTTGATAGCTTATGACACGCTTCCCAGGGATTGGCGCAAGCGGCTGGGCGATCCGAGGAAAGTGGATTGCTCGCTGGAGCGTTACTACTGGGAGGACCAAGAAGCGGTCTCCTATTTCCGGGACGTATGCCCGGGTAAATACGGTACGATCGACGTGGAACGGCAAAAGGAATACGTCCTGGACGCGAGCGTATTGAAAGCCGCCATCCGATGGCGGTCAGATCACTACGAGGAGTGTATCAAGCTGAACCAGTCCGTAAAAAACACATACAAGACGCTATCCACGGTGGTCAACAACTTTAACGCATGGCGTGGGATCAAGAAACTGCCGCAGTTTAAGCTTCCCACCAACCCGATATCCTTGAAACGTAAGATCGAGAGGTTCGAGGCGGAAGGTTACGCCTCCCTGTTGAAAGGTTATGATAATAACAACCGGGGGAAGAAGGCGGAGCAGACACGCGTCTTACTGGAAAGCATGTACGCGCATCAGACGTTCAAGCCATCCCCGGCCGAGGTCTCCCGCCAATTGGCGGCTTTCCTTAGCGGATATGTCGAGGTGATCAGCAACGAGACCGGCGAGGTGTTCGACCCCAAATCTTTCACCAAGATCAGTCAACGCGCCATCACCATGTTCCTGAACTCATGGGGTAGCTCGACGGCTACCTCCCGCAAACGTACCGGAAACCGGCAGATCCGTTTGGGGAGGTTCGTCCCCTTCGAGCAACTGGAGCATCCGAGATACGCGGGGGCGATCATCTCCGTGGATGACCGCCAACCGCCATTCGAGTACAAGAAGGGGGTGCGCATGTGGTTCTATCTGGGTATCGACCTTGGCAGCGAGGCGATCACCACATGGGTATACGGGACATCGAAAGAGGGTATCATCCTGGACTTCTACCGTCAGATGGTGCGCAACTACGCCGAATGGGGTTTGCCTCTCCCTGCGGAGATCGAGTGCGAGAGCAACCTGAACGCCTCCTATCGGGAGGGATTCCTGAAGGCGGGGAACATGTTCGACCGGGTCCGGATCGAGGCAAATAGCGCACGAAGCAAACGATGCGAGGGTTACTGGAAACCGCTCCGTTACCAAGTGGAAAAGAAGCACGCGGAATGGATTGCCCGCCCGTTCGCCCGGAGCGAGTCCAATCAAGCCGGAACGAAAGAGAAAGGGATCGTACCATACGACAAGCTGGTCGAGCAAGGTCTACGGGATATCGAGGAGTGGAACAATATGCCGTGCAGCATTTACAAGGAAAAGACCCGTTGGGAAATACTTTTCGAGAAGCAACATCCGGAGAACAACCGCCCGATCCCGTACCGCTCCATCCTGCTGACATTAGGGTACAAGACGAAGAGCAGCGTCAGCATGGCGGGACAGGTTCGCTTCCGCAGCTCTATCTTCCTGCTGGCCGACGGCGGTGAGCTGGCCACGGGCGACAAGCTGATCGGCTATATGCAGGTACTCGCCGGAAAAGATATCGATATCTACTGGTTGGATGGCAACGACGGTGAATGCCTGGCCGCCATAGCCTGCCTGCGCGACACGACACGTGTGGTCTGCGAGGTGGTGGAACAACCCCGGACCGCCCGCGCGAAGATCGAGGAGACGGAAGAGCAGGCCAAGAACCGCGAGCTATTCGCCCGTTACCGCAACACGCTGGAGGGCTATAGCCAACGCCGTTATCATGGCATCGAGAAAGTGACCGTGCTGGATCACTGCGAGGCGACGCTGAACCGCAAGTTCCGGATGCCGGGCATCAAGCGGTACGAGGCGACGCAAGAACCGGAGGAGGTGGAGATACTGGAAGAGGCCGTCGTTGAGACACCGTTCGAACCCGATTCAAACCAGGCTCGAAAATCGTTCGCACCAAGTTTAAAAGATAGATTTTGACAAAATAAAAATATAACGACATGATCGAATTAACAGAGGATTATAAGGTAAAGGTTCTCGCCGCCCTTACGGAAGCCCGTGAGCGGTATGACGGGAGCGACACCAACTTCGCCAAGAAGTACGGGATCAACAAGAGCGTCTATAGCGGCTTGAAGAAAGGGGATACCGACAAGAAGATATCCCCGGGCAAATGGCTTGAGCTGGGAAGGCAGCTGGGCGTTTCCCTCAATGAGCGTAACTGGAACATGGCACGCACGGACGTGTTCAACATGATCGAGGAGGACGTGCTTTTCTGCAAGGAGTTCAGCAAGTCCATGATGTTCGTGGACGAGTGCGCGATCGGCAAGACCTATTCCGCCCGCTACCTCTCTCGCACACTGAAGAACTGCTTCTATATCGATGCCACGCAATGCCGGCAGGAACGTACGTTGATCCGGGCTATCGCCAAGGCGGTAGGCGGCGAGCCGGAGGGCACGCTGGAGGAGATCAAGGAGTCCGCTAAATATATCCTGAACATATTGCCCCATCCGATCGTGATCATAGACGAGGCCGGGGCGCTGTCGTACTCCTCCCTCTTGCTGTTGCATGAGTTCTGGAACGGCACGCAGGACTGTTGCGGTTGGTACCTGATGGGGGCCGACGGATTGCGTACGAAGCTACAGAAAGGAAAGGGAACATCGAAGAAACAATCCTACAAGGAACTCTTTTCCCGGTTCAGCAGCAAGTATAACCACATCGTACCGGACGCTCCGGACGACCGTGAGGCGTTTTTCCGTAACCTGATAGAGTCTGTGCTTGCCGTCAATATCAAGGACAAGCGCAAGATCAACAAAATCGTGAACATGTGTCTGGCTACCGACAGTCAAGAGGCCGAGACCGGTCTGCGCCGTGCGGAGACACTTCTTATCTTAAACGAGGATTAACATCATGAGAAGATTATCAGTAAGTAACCTAAACGCCCAGCGATTCAAGTTCATGCCGTTCCTGGGCGAATGGAAGAGGATATTGGGTGACCAGGAGCGTACGGGCTGCTGGCTCATCTATGGCAAGGAGAAAAACGGCAAGTCCACTTTCGCCTTGAACCTGGCGAATGACCTTTCGAGGATCGAGCCCGTATTGTACATATCGGCGGAGGAAGGCACAGGGCATTCCTATACGGCGGCGGTCAACCGGGTAGGCATATTGGATACCAACAGGAATTTCCACTCATGGCCTTTCACCTCGATCGAGGACTTGCGTGAGGAGATCAGGAATAACCGGAAGTGCGAGAAGATCATTTTCATTGATAATCTCACCGTTTATGTCGATCTGAAGAAAGAGGATATCATCAATCTTCTCCGCGACTTCCCGAACGTCCTCTTCGTGTTCCTCGCCCACGAGGATGAGCGGGGAGAGCCACAAGGAGCGCCGGCGGTGATGGCCAAGCAGATGGCATACGCCTATTTTCACGTGAAGGGTAAAGCGGCGTTCGCCACCGTCCGGGGCGGGAACGACGGGCGAATCGATATCGATGAGGAGACAGCCGCCCTTATCCATGGGGACAACACGAGACCGCAGACATCATTTCAAAAACCAAGAATATGACAACGACAAGAAAAAAACGAGTCTACAAAGGCCGCAACACCGGCATGTTTTACGGTTACCTGAAGCGGCTGGCCGGTTATGAGGAAAGCGCCAAGGACGATATAGCCCACGGTACGATCGATTGCTACCTGATCGGCAAATATGGTGCCGGACATGGCCGCCGGGTAAGCCTCTCGGCATTGACGGATCCGGAGTATGGGGAGTTGCTGGACGATCTCCGGCGACAGGTGAGCGTCTCCACGGACCCGGAGCGATTGAGCCGGGAGTTGAACGAGAAGGCGATCCGTAAGGACTGGTACCACCGGATACTACAGCGGTTGTCCCGCATCGGCGTGAACACGACAAACGGATACGACGAGGTCAACCGTCATATCCGGAGCCTCCCGATCAGCCGGGAACGGATCCTCCCGGCGATAGCCATGGAAGAGCTACCGGAACTATTCAAGGCGGTTTGCTCCTATTGTGACAATATATTGAAAAAACAACGCAAGGAACAGGCGATCGCCGAAAGGAACTGACATGGCACGCATCCCTATCGCCCAACGCCTCGCCGATATCGAGGCTCAAGGGCAAGCCGTTAAAAGGCGGATCGAGAAAATGCAGGCGGATCACGACTTCCTGGCCGATGTCCTTCTTTCCCGCCCCGTGGCGGACATGTCAGCGCAACGCCGGCTACTGGAAGAATGGAACGAGGAGATCGAACGGATGAGGCTGGATCTCCAGTTCCTCCGGGACGAATGGAAGCGGTTGGATCGTATCAAGAATAAATCATCACTAAATAAAGTAACATTATGAACATCGAGAATTTGACAAAAGAGCAAAAGGCGGAGCTGAAACGCCAGTTGGAAGCGGAAGAGAAAGCGGAGAAGGCACGTGTGCAACAGGAACGCGAGAACTACAAGTCGATCGTTGACGCGTGGGTGGAGGACAAGGTAAAGAAATTACAGAACGTATCCTCCATCCTGATGACCGAGAAAGCGGACATTTTCGCTACCGCCCAAACGATCATCGACATGAAGGACGACCTGTTCAAGGCCAAGAGCGACCGTAAGAGCGACACCTTCTCCACCTCCGACGGGACGAAGACGATCCGTATCGGAAACCGTATCAACGAGGGCTGGGACGACACGGTGAACGTGGGCGTGGACAAGGTCAAGGGGTATCTGCGTACCTTGGCCAAGGACGACAACAGCGCCAACCTGGTGGATACCGTGATGGGGCTCCTCGCCAAGGATCGCAAGGGGAACCTGAAGGCCCAAAAGGTACTGGAACTTGAGCGACTGGCCGTGAAGAGCGGTAACGAGGATTTCATGGATGGCATCCGCATTATCAAGGACGCTTACCGTCCGGTACCTACCTGCCAGTTCGTGGAGGCCATCGTCCGTGACGAGAACGGCAAGGAGCACGCCATACCGTTATCCATGAGCGCCATCGAATGACACGGGTCAAGGTAAAGTCCGTCACCCTCACCCCCGGTTACTGGATATACATCTGTCCATGCGGCTTCCCTTACAGGGTATCGAGGGTGACACGGACTTCCGCCCACCACGCCACTTATTGTTTTCATTGCAAGCAACAAAACGGTAAATACTATCGAGTCATGAACGAGAGATTGGAATTCACGCAGAACTGGAACGGGAAATTGAATTGTGACAGCTTCACCACGATGCGCTTGCACAACCCCATTAAATATTGTGTCGGGGCGGTCAAGCAGGTCTATCTGAAAGGAATCTGGAAAGGTAACGCACGGATCATCGATGTCAAGCGTATCCATCTGTCCGATATCAACCAGTTCACCGCCAAGCTGGACACCGGCCTTCCCCCGGAGGATTGCCGCCGGCTGATCCGCGCCCTGTACAAGAACCGCCCCGGAATAAACTGGGATGCTCAACTAATAGACCTATGTCTGTTGGAATATCAGAAAGAATCAAAAGAACCTACATTATTTAAATAACGAATATTATGACGCACAATTGGTTTACATGCAAGGTCTCCTACGAGAAGATGTTGGAGAACGGGATGCAAAAGAAAGTAACGGAACCCTATTTGGTGGATGCCCTGTCATTCACGGAGGCGGAGGCACGGATCATCGAGGAGATCCGTCCGTTTATCACGGGAGTGTTCACGGTGGCCGACATTAAGCGGGCCCATTTCAGCGAGTCATTCTTTAATGAGAGCGGCGACCGTTTCTACAAGGTACGCATCTACTTTATCACTATGGACGAGAAGAGCGGAGCGGAGAAACGCACTCTAGCCAAGATGTTGACGCAAGCCTCCAGCGTGAAAGAGGCCCTCGACAACTTCGAGGAAGGGATGAAAGGGACACTCGCTGATTATACGATCATGGAGATCAGTGAGACCCCGATCATGGACGTGTTCCCATTAGAGCAAAGCACACGATGAGCAAGCAACAACATATTATCAGCGTGACTCCCCCGGATTATCAAACGATACGGGAGAATATGACCCTCAGGAACTTCACCTGCCCCGTCTGTAACGGGAAAGGCTCTTTCTCCGAGCAAACAGGCCGGGATGAGTGGGAAACCACGGTTTGCGATTATTGCGACGGCACCGGCAAGGTCAAGGCGGTGGTCGAGATTGATTGGAAACCGGATTATGATTCATGAATCTAAAAAATAATAATAACATGAGCAGATTAAAGGCCGAGGAGGCACGTAAGATAGCGAATGACAACTCAGGTATCATCCAGCGCTATATGGACGAGATAATGATGTTGATAGAAAGGAGAGCGAGGCAGGGAAGTTTCATACTCAATTACAAGTCGGATATTCCTGATGTGACCTTGATAACCCCTATCGTGGAGATATTGACAGTGATGGGGTATGACGTGACGACATTTAGTGTGAAAGACTTGAGTTTAACAATCAAATGGTAAAGATCATGAACGCGAAAGATATGAAAAAAATAGAAAAATTATCCGGAGAATATAATAGTGTTTTTGCCCGCCTGTCGGTAATCGAGAGTGAGCTAACCAAGGAATGTCAGAAATATGTTTCTTGGGACACTGTTCAAGTAAGTATCACAGGCGGTGGTACCCCAATTGTAAAAGCGAAAGGAGAGATAGACGCTGTTCCATTGGAGGAATTTGTCGCACACGCAAGCAAGCATGGGAATATGTCAGAATGCGCTTATGGCCATTTGGCTTGTATTTGATTCAAACTGAAAAGGAACCTGTCCATATTTAAAGCGACACACCCGATCCGGTATCACCGGACCGGGTGTTTTTTTTAGGGTTCCCCGACATGGTCGGTTATCGTTCTTACCTGCCGTGGGGTCAATATCTTCTGGCCGGTACTATAGCCGGCATCTTCTAGCTTGGCTAGCAATTTTTCTTTGTTCATCCACTTTTTTAATTGGTTACTGGCACTTTGAGGGGTGCTGTTCGGAAAATAAAGCATGGCCAGTTCCTGAAGGCCATATGCGTGTATCTTAAAATCACTCATGTAAGAAATCCTTGGTTTCGGTAAAAGTAAGGATAAAAAACAAAGGGCGCAACCTTTTTCCGGAAAGCATACGTGCTATAGGAAAAAAGGATGCGCCCTTTTTAGTTGCCACCCGCTACCGGGCTAGATCTCGTCGGGGCTCTCGGAATCTCCCCCGGCCGCGGGCACCTCTCCCTCCACCTGCCGCTCGAAGGTGGTGAGCGCCCTCGTCGTGCGCAACTTGCCGCCCGGCGTGAACACGATCTTCGGGGTCTTGATCTGCGCCGTGCTGAAAGCCTTCGCCGTGAGCGACCCCGTGGAGCCTACCTCCATGCGAAAATTCCCAATCTCGCCGAACTGCACGATGCGCCCGGCCCGGAGGTTCTTGTCCAGGATGTAGTTCATGCGGTCCATCACCGCCTTCACGTCCGCCGATGTCAGCGTACAGTTCTCGGCTATCTCCCCGCAAAGCTCGTCGAAGGATACGTAACCATTGTTTACCGCCTGGGCGTAGAACTTCCTGGGGTTCTCCTTGTTGTCCTTACCCAGGTTCTTTCTCTCGATCAATTTGAATTTCTGTGCCATGATGAATAATGTGTTAATTAGATAATATGCCAATGTGCCAATGGAAGTGACCGTTGACATGGGCAAAGGTGGGGCTCGGGCCGTATATGGATGTGGTATATGCGGACGTTAGTGAATAATTATACGGGAAAAGGGAGAAAGTGTGGGATATATGCGTTACTTTTGTATTGAAAAGATTGTGGTTATCTATGGCGAAAGGAAGAAGCAAGAATCTGATCTCGCTCCGGGACGAGAAATTGATCCGTCGTTATTACTATTGGACAGAGATACGGCGTCGTCGTTTTGATGACGCTTTGGCGATCCTGTCCCAAGAGGAATTTTTCATTTCCGAGGCCCGCATCATGGCCATTATCCGGAAGAATTGCGACAAGCTGACGGATATAGAGGTAAGGCCGGTCCCTAAGGTCAAGATGCCACGTGTCACCGCCATGCAACTCACCCTGTTCGCCGGCGAATGACCTCAAGCCGGCTCCTCGTCGATTATACACTCATAGGTACTCTCGTACACCTTGATGGCTCCCGGTAGCGAGAACCAGCGGGAGGAGGTACGATCCAGCGGCGTGGCTCCCGCCGGATCCAGCAGGCGGACGATGTCGTGGAGTCGCTTGAACCGATCGATCCGTCCGGTTATCTTATCGGCGGTTCCGCTGGTATAGTGCGTATCGTCGTAGCAATCGATACAGAGCCGGGTGACGATCGTGGCGGTTCCCCGCTGGTAGTCATCGCAAAGCGTCTCCCACCGGATCCCCTCGATGCCGATCAAGACGCAGGGGAAGGTGACGGGATAGGTATCCTCCTCGGTTTGCAACTGCCCGTAGTCCTCGTCCACGAGCGTCAGATCCGGCATGCCCTCGGCGATGGCGGTCTGGATGGTGTTGAATAGATGCTCCATTTTGGTAATTGAAAATTGAGAGTTGAAAATTGAAAATTAAATGTCCCCGATGATCTTTAGTAACTCCTCTTCGGTATAGTCCCGTACTTTTTGGGCGAGCTCCGTGCTTTGTCCCATGAACTTTCGCTGTGGGATATGAACGACGGAGGTTTGCTTGGGCGTAAGTGCCAGACGTTTCCACATCCGGTCATGATCGTTCATGGCGGCCTCCTTTTGCTTGCGGACCTCCGGGCTGTCCTCGTCCGTGATTCCGGCGGATTCGAACCAGCGACGCCAGGCGTACTTGCGCATCCGGGGGGTGATCCGGTGCTGTACGGTTCCCCCCGTGTTATGTATCGGGGCGTATTCCACGTTGTTCTCCACGGTCACACGCCCCGATCCCGTCTTGTAGGTGAAACCGCCGTACAGGTTGTTCCGGCCGCTCAGCAAGGGGGTACGGTTGTAGTAGCTGCCTTTGCCGCCATGTTCCTGCCGTCTCGTCCTCTTCCATCTTGTCAGCCCGTTATCGTTCCATCCGCCATCCTTGAAGTTTCTCTTGAAATGGCTGATGGCGATCTCGCCTATCCGGGCGGGCCATCGTTTGTCGTGAAAGGCGATCAACGCGGATTTTTTCTCTTCCAGACGTTTTATTAATTGATTCAAGTCGCTCATATTAAAATAATTTTGTATGTTTGCGAAACAAAAGGGAGGTAGAGAAGACTGTATTGGATTGCAGATCCTTTGGCAAGTTCTTTATTTCCCTTTTAACTTTTCCACGATTGTGTAAAACATTAGCTCTCCTGTTTTCAACTCTCGTATCACTGCGTAAGAAGGCTCCCCGTTAATCTCGATCTCAAAGTAATAATACTTTTTCACCATTTGATTGTTCTTGTCATCATCACGTATCAAGGCGAGTCTAGCGTTTCCCAACAAGCGCACGATATATCTCATCGCCTCGTTCTTCTCCATCAGATACCGATGCGGTTGATTCAGCGCCTCCTTGATACCGGTAGACGTGAACGATACCGGAGCTCCCAGGCCAGGGGCGTAAGCCGTCTTCCCGATCAGGTTCTCTCTCGCCCATTCACGTATCTCGGCTCGTTGTCGCTTGATATCCTCCTTGAATATCCGGGAGTCAGGGGATAGCGATCGCTCCTCGATAAACTTCCGTACCGCCTCCCTCGCCCCCTTATACCCGTTCCGGATGTATGGATGCGTATCGCTGAATAGTTTGGCATCCTTGGCCGGGTTGTTGTCCAGCCCGGGGCTGGGACGATCGGCGGGCGATCCGTGCGGGATCTCGTCACGTGTCGTGGCGGGCTCATCAGTGGCCTCAAGATCGCATTTGCAATTCCAACGGTCACCGGGGCGGTGCACACCCCAAAACGGGTCATCGACGGGGCGGATCACGTTCCAGAATAACCGGTGATCCTCCCCGGGGTGAAGGCTGGTACTCTCCACCCACCTAAGGTTAGGGAGCACGTCGGAGTTGGCCTCGAACCGCTTCCACTGGGCCGCCTGCCGGGCACGGATCACGGCGGTACTGTATTCCGTCTGGAGCCAGTTCCGGAGATGCGTGGGGGCTACCAGCCCATGTACGTCATGGGCGAACCGCTCGAACGGCTTCAGCTCGCCGTCCCCGTCCAGCAATTGCCGGGCGATGTCGTTCTGGAAACGGTGCGTACGGAAAGCGGCGAAGACACCGTTATTATATCGCAGCTCATGATAGAAATCAGCGTCCCGGTCATTGTAGGAATGTACCCCGAATCCCTTATCGGTAGCCTCGTTGAAACAACGCCAGAACTCACGCCACGCCCCTGTCTCGATATCGGTGGCGATATCGAACTCGTGGGCGTAGATGCGCCGGATCATCTCCTGAAGGATCTCGGGGTTGAAGGCGAATCCCTCCTCTATACGTGTGGCGGGTGAGTCTTGGTTGTAATACAGCCTGTTCGTTACCAGTCTAAAGCCCCCGGATTCCCCTCGGGGGCCTCCCCGAAAAAACGGGTAAGCAGGTTCGCGAAGGAGGTTTTCTTCCCCTGTTTAGGCTCTTTTTTGCCGATGTCGTCCTCCTTGTCAGCTACGGCTTTCCCATTGGAATTTTCAATTCTCAATTTTCCATTCTCAATTTGCTCCGCGTAGTCCTTCGGCTTGTTCAATCCGAACTCCTCGTACAATTGGTCATGATCGATGGGTAGGCCCAGGCTGTCCAGCTTGACGAGAATATCCACACGCCCGGCGGGATCCGTGTTCTTGGGGAACACGAAGGAGAACTTCCCACCACGGGTATCGATGCCGAACGACTCGAAAAGGTCGGTCATCTGGTAGTTCAGCACGTTAAGGACAAACCGCTTGTCCCTCTCCAGCAAACGATCCTCCGCTTTCTTCTGTACCGTTCCCAGCGCCTGGGTGCCTTTCTCTCCCGCCTCGGTTGTCAGGGTGTTACCGAGGATATGCTTGCTTATCTCCGCGTTGCAGAAAGAGGCCAGACCTTTATAGAGGTCACTGGATCCTGTCTTGTTGGATGCCTCATGGAGCGTGAGGTTACTGCCCTCGGGATGGAGGAACACGGAGCTGGCACCCTCGCCGAAGATATCGTTGACAAGGTTATAGCGGGCCTCGTCATCGCCCACGTTATAGGTATATTCCCGGATCGGTTGCCCGAAGAGCTCGGCGAACTGCGACCAGTCCGCCACGTCCCCCCGCTTGTAGAGCACCCATGGGATGTCCCTTATCAATTCCCCGAGATCGCGGGGACGGCCCACGAAAAACATGTCATCGTAATCATCCCATGGCGTGCCGTGGATATCCGTTTGCGTACGCATGATCAGGCGGCGTACGGGTTCCACGTGCTTGCGCGGGACCAGGTCATAGGCCAACCATCCATCCTTGTCCCGTTTGAACTGGAACAGGCTGTTACCCCACCATATCGTATCCAGCAGGTCATCCAGGAAGTCGAGGAACCAAGGCGATTCCAGCATCTCGTTGATCCGTTCGTCCGGTTCACCCCCACGGGAGAACTCCACGTTGGCCGATAATACCGCCGACTTGCGTTTCTCCAATACGCTCGTGAGATGGGTATCCAACAGGGCGGTATCATATAGGTCGTACAATTTGACCCGGTTCGGGAAGTCCACCCGCTCCGCCTCGGTGACAGCCCTCATATAATGGCTGATATCCCGGTTCCACCGGGTAGCCTGCGTCAACAATATGGTATTGCCTCCGGCGGGCTGGTTGAATAACCCCCCGGCCGTGATCTGTCTTTTATTCTTGTTCTTTCTCATTTCGAATGCCGTTTAAATAAGATTTAAAAATGAACCGTCCGTTTCGGGTTGCCCATCCATAGAAAATCCCGCTCGCGCTCCTCTTTTCCCAGCAACGGGATGCCGTTTACGCTGATATTGCCTCTCTGCACGCCCTTCAGCCATTCCACGGCCCGCTCGTAGCGATCCTTCCGGATGCCGTTCTGCATCTTTTGCGGGTTGCCCGCGCAATAAAGATGGTAGGCGGCTATGTCGAGGCACATCATCAGCACGAGCGGATGCCGGTCTCCGCCACGGGCATCGAATATATCTTCCACGTCGTAGCGGGCGGAGAGGTAGGATTTCATCTCCTCAATGGCACGGTCCTCGCAGATATCAAGGATGGAATCATCCCCCCGGGTCAGCGCCTCGATGATCTCACGGCGCACGGAAGCGTCGTAATCTTCCGGATCGATAAAGTGTGTCATAACCTATATTTGTTTTTGAAGCGGAAGGCCTTGGCCGGGATCGTGACCGGAGGTGCCATCCGCTGGATTTTATGATCGATAATGCGTTTCGCCCCCTCGACGCAGTCGGGACCGTCGGCGGGGAACTTGAGCGATAGGGTGAAGAGCAGGAACTGGTCGGCGAGGCGCTGCATGTCGGGATTATCTTTCTCCGCTATATTGAAAATCAGCTTGCCCTCACGGTTTATCGGTTCTAGGTTCGCCTCGATGCGGGTCGCCTTGTCCGTTTTCTTCTCCTCGTCCGGGAAGATGGAGACACGTGTGTCATGCTCCCGGCACTTCTCCTGGAGCAACGGGCGGAACACCTGCCGGAAGAACGGGTCTTGCAGGGAGTTGTTCTCGATATAGTTGTAGACGGTCGTCTTCCCTCTCACGTAGTCGTTCAACAGGAAATACCAGTCAATGAACTCCGCGTTCAGGCCACGGTTCAGGAAGCCCTTGAACACGTAGTACGTGCCCTCCAGCTCGCCTACCAGCCAAACAGCCTTCGTGGAGCTTTTCTTCGATTTGTTCTCACCCGGGGCCGGGTCGCCATAGGCTACCACGAATTTGAATCTCGACAGCGGCGGCACCTTGCCCCAACGTAGCTCCTTGAACACCTCACCCTCGCTGACGGGGTTGTTGTAGTACTCGGTTTGCTGGGCGGAGGCGCTGATCTTACTCAACGTCTCATCAATCGCCTCTTCGCTATTCTTTTGTGGCCAAGTGCTGTTACCGTCCTTATCCCGGATATTGACGATATCCCAATGCCTCGCTATCTTTCCGGCACGCACCACGCAGCAATCCTTGGCGATAATATTGCCACAGAAGATGACCAAGAGGGCGACAGCCGGGTCACGGGTTCCATAGACCGCCTTTTCCCAGAAGCTCCACATCGCTTCTACACGGTCCGCATTGCGGCAAGCCTCGTCGGTATCGTAATCGTCTATCAGAAGCACGTCCGGGCGGTAAGATTTATTACGCGAGCCACGGGGTGCGTTACCGAAACCGATCGCACGAAAGGCTATATCGCTATTGGTGATGAATTCCCCCTCAGTCCATTTATTCATCCCTGTCTGGTTGCCATAATAAGCACGGATCCGGGGATTCTTCTCCAGCTCGTCCCGGTAGGGAGCTAGCAGACGTTTGGCGGCATCCTCGGTGGCACTGATCATCATGATGTTGCGTTTCCGTCCGGTCAATACAAGGAAGAGGACGATAAACATTACGATTGTCGATTTGGCAAGGCTTCGTGCCCATGATAGCACCTCATACCACTCATCCTGTTTGATACAACGGTTGATGGCACGGATCTGGAACGGAGCGAACGGACTTTTAGCATAATCAGGGAAGAAATATAGGATCCACTCGATAGGATTCTTCTCCAATCGAGTGAGAAATCTCGCTTTCTCGGTGTCGTTCTTATGCTCCAGCAGCACGTCTGTTTGCAAGGAGGCTTGGAACTTCTCCCAGCCTTTTAGGGCATCTCTCTCCTCTGTAGTCATAACGTACTCCTTATAAAATTATCCCACAAAACTCCGAATTCCTTGGCCTTGCCAGTGTCGATCGACCGGAGCCATACGAGGAATCGGGTGGCGGAGCTGATCAAGTCTTTCAAACCGGCATCCTTCTCCAGCTTGTCGATGGCGGCAGAGAGTTGCGCTATCGTCTTACTCTCTGTAGCAGAAGCGAACCGCTCACCCGTCGGACGCTGGGCGATTACTCTGTTGATCTCGGCGATCTGCCGTTGCAGGTTCATGATCTGTTGCTCACGGGTCATGGTGAGTCCGGCTTTCATCTCCTCCCATTTGCCCGTGGTGATCCATGTCCCCACGGTCCGGCGGCTGACACCTACCTTTTCCGCTATCTCCTGCTGCGTCAGGTTCTCACGCAAGTAGAGAAGCCCGGCGTACTCTTTCTTTTGAGCGTTCGTTAAATCTGCCATAATCACGATCTTTTTGAAGCAAAATTGGCGGTAAAAACGGGGGCTGGCAAATTGGCTTTTCAAGATGGATAGTTACGCTTTTATCATTGATATATAAAATTTTATCATGTAATTCCGATTTGCACGGGGGCTTTTTCCTTCTCACTTTTGCGTCAAAACAAGCGCAATATGGCAAAACAGTTTTTCAATATGATAGCCGGAAAAGACGGCACGGCGTGCGTGCTCCTCTATGGTAACATCGGCAGTTACGACGATGATATCCGTAGCGGCGACATTGTCCGCGAGCTGATGGAGATAGAGGCCGTCTACAAAAAAGTAGACATACGCGTCAACAGCATGGGCGGCGAGGTCTATTCCGGTATCGCGATCTTTAACGCCCTCCGCGGCAGCAAGGCGGACGTGAACATCTACATAGACGGTATCGCCGCCAGCATCGCTAGCGTGATCGCGTCGTGCGGCAAGCCCGTACACATGAGCCGGTACGCCCGCCTGATGGTTCACAGCGTATCGGGAGGGTGTTATGGCAACAAGGATGAGATCCGTCAATGCGTGGACGAGATCGAATCGCTTGAGGAGACCCTTGCGGACATCTACGCGGCACGCTGCAAGAAGACAAAAGACGAGATCAAACAACTGTTTTTCGATGGTGGAGAGCATTGGTTCACGGCGGACGAGGCGTTGGCGATGGGATTGGTGGACAGCGTCTATGATACTGACCCGGTCCCGGAGGACTGTACCCCGCGGCAAGTGTTCGATATCTATCAAAACAGGTTAAACCCAAAGAATATGTTATTGGACGAATTAAGAAAACGACCGTCGTTCGCCAACATGGCGAATGATGACGAGGTGCTCCGCCATGTCGGGCATCTGGAGACGGAAGCCGGGAAGGTTCCCGGATTGACGACCGAGAACACGGAGTTGAAAAACCGGCTCAAGGCGTACGCGGACAAGGAGGAGGCCGAGGCCGCCGCCGCCCGTACCGCCCTGGTAGACGCGGCTGTCAAGGACGGGCGCATCAAGGAGCCACAACGTGAGGTATACCTGAACCTGTTGAAGGCGGATCCGGAGAATGGCGAGGCCGCATTGAAAGCCTTGAGGCCATCCCGCCGGGTGATGGATGACCTACACACCCCTCCCGCCGGCGAGGGATCCCCATGGGAGAAACGAATGAACGAGATTAAAACCAACTTAAAAAAGTAAGAGACGATGATTGTAATTCAAGGAACCAATTACACGGGCGAGGTGCTGGAGATGCTACTGACCCGTGCCGCCACAGGAAACGAGCTGGTCGAGAAAGGACTGATCCGTATCGTGCCTGAAGTGTCGAAAAAGTTTTCCATCCCCCGCCTGCGCACCGGAAAGATGTTGCAGAAACGTAAGGAGATGCCGACCCAAGATGATGCGAAAGGTAATTTCACGTACGACGAGCGCGAGCTAGTGCCGGTAGACTTCATGGCTTTCACTGACTTCAACCCCCGTACGTTCGAGCAGATTTGGCGACCGTGGCAACCGAAAGGCAACTTGGTGTTCGCAGAGCTTCCGGCCGAGGGACAGAACGCCTTGCTGCGAGAGTTGGCGAAGTCCGTCAAGTTCGAGCTGGGCTTCCATTTCATAAACGGTGTGCTCGGGGAGGATGACAACCACTTGTTCAACGGGATCGTTACCCGTATGCTCGCCGACAAGGATGTCGTGACCATAACCTCCAAGGAGACGACCATGATCAAGAAGCTAAAGGCCGTCAAGGACAAGATCCCGACAGTCATGCGATCTAACCCGGGACTACGTATCCTGATGAGCATCACCGATTTTGACAAGTACGACGAGGAATTGACACAACAACCGAACAAGGGGGCGAATTACACGGACATGAACGTGGAGCGCTACAAGGGTATCCGTATCGTCCCGGTGTCCAACTGGCCGGACGGATTGATCGTGGCCACTATCTGTGGCATGGATTATGACACCAACCTATGGGCGGGCGTCAACCTCGTGGATGACATGGACGTGATCCAGATTGATAAGCTCACCAATGCCGGCGAGAGGTATTTCTTCAAGATGCTCATGAAAGCCGATACGAATATCGCTTGGGGTGAGGACGTGATCATGCTGGACGCTAGGGAAACGAAGGTAGCGACCTTGGCCGGTACGACCGTAACGATGGCTACACCCGTCTCCACGTTGGAGGACACACCGACGGAGGACGCTGTCTTCAGCGTTACCGGAGATGGCGTTATCCTGGGAGCCCGTCTTACCATCACGAATAAAGCTTCCGATAAGAAGATATCCGTGGGAGACATTGAGATAGCCGGGGGTAAAACCGCCGTTTTGGGCTATGATGGTAAAAAATGGTTTAAGGCGGCCGAGGCATGAGAACCAGTCAATGCGGTATTAACCTGATCAAGGGATTCGAGAGCCTCCGGCTGGAGGCGTATCGTTGTCCCGCGGGTGTTTGGACGATCGGCTACGGCCATACCGCCAACGTCCGCGGCGGTGACCGGATCGATGACCGGAAAGCCGAGCAGCTACTGGTGGAAGACTTGCGTGGTGCCGAGGCCATCGTGAACCGTGAGTGCCCGGGCGTGAGCCAGAACCAATTCGACGCGTTGGTGTCGTTCGTGTTCAACGTGGGCGAGACCCAATTCAAGAGATCAACACTCTTGAAATGCGTGAAAGCGAACCCGGACAACGTGAATATCCGCTATGAGTTCTCCCGCTGGACACGATCCAAGGGGGTGGAGCTGGCGGGGCTGATACGACGCAGGAGAGCCGAGGCGGACCTGTATTTCTCTTAATCACTAAAAAGGATGGAGCAACTTTTCGACATATTACGGGAACTGATAAACAGCGGTTTCGGACTTTGGGGTATCATCATGTTCGTTCAGACGCGGCGATACAAGAAAGCGGAGCTGACCCGTGATACCGTTTCCGTATACCAGAAAATTGCCGAGTCGAACAACGAGACATTACTGAAGCAAAATGAGAAAATTATCCTCTTGGAAGAAAAAGTGTCCGGGTTCCTGTCTATTATCACACGCATGGAGGAATGCAAGCGTTATACTGCTTGCCCTGCTCGCCCTGTCGTGCAGGACTGCAAGAGAAAATACTTCCACGCGACTGTCAGACAGTCTAAACTGGAACAAAAAGGTATCCGTTACCCCCGTGACAATCCCGTCGAGCCTGGCGGAGCTGACAATCCCGACGGACAGCCTCCGTAAGCTCCCCCGGGGAGCCGTATATACCAAGAAATCCGGTAATATCCGCGTGATGGCCAGTATAAAGGGTGACAGCCTATACGTCATAGCCGAGACGGAGAATACCCCGGGATTGAACTATACGGAAGAGGAGAGCCTGGCGCATACCCGGAACCAGCTGTCACGGTCGGAAGCGGCAAAAGAGCCGGTCATATCCTCTTTCTGGAACCGTCTTAAACACGGTTTGATCGGCATTTCAATAACAATCTTTTTAATAATCATTCTCAAAACATATAGGAAATGGAAAATAAAACAACATCCATCGGGCTGAGGAAGGCCCTGTTCGCTGACGTGAACCCCGCCGGGGGCATGCCGGCTGTGATGAGGCAGTTGGCGCGCACGATGAAGGGCACGGCCTCGTTCACCACCGAGGCGGACACGACCAGCGACTTCTATTGCGAGGAGGAACCCGCCGCCCCCGTTGAAAGCGCGCCCAACGAGCCGGGTTTGAAACAAGTGAAACTGAATTTCTTGGAGTGGGACAACGATACCTTGAAGGAGGTATTCGGAGGCACGGTATCGGAGGTCGAGGACGTGACCGTCGAGGGCAAGAGCTACTCCGTGACAAAATACCAGGCCCCACGCGATATCGTGACGGTACGTAAAGCAGTTCGTGTGATCACGCCGCACAACGTGGTGATCGATATCCCGAACGCCCAGGTGACCGCCCGCTTCGTATGGAACCTTACCCGTACCGACATCGCCCAGATCGAGGTGACGGCCAAGGCGCTCGCCCCGATCGGAGAGAACGACGGCCCGTACGCCGTCTACAAGCTGGGCGAGCCTAAACCCGGCGCATGATGGACAAGGTAGAGATGGAGGCCGCCGAGGCCCTGCTGGACCATCGGCTCAAGATCATCCTCCCAGCGCCATGGTTCTTGCGGATATTCGGTAAGAAGAGCATCGGATATTGGATGAAACGGCCGGTTGGCAGCAACGTGTTCCGTATCGCCCGGCTTTTCTGCCGGATGAATATCGACATAAAGAGGTTGATGTCCGGGGATATCGGCACGTTGATGGAGTATATCGACAAGCACGGCGTGACGGCATCGAGACTGATCGCCTACGGCATGATCCGGGGATCGATATCGGCGTGGCTGCTGAACCGCCCGTTGGCCTCATATATCCGTTCCCATATGGGGATGCGTGGCATGGCGGAGTTGATGAAGATCGTGGTACTGACTTGTGATGGGTCGGATTTCGTGAGTATTATCGCATCGGCGGCAAGTTTGAGACTGACAGAGCCGGTGACGAGCCAACCGACAGGGAAAGGGAGTTAAAGGAGGCTTACGAGCCTCCCCATAGCCCGTTCGGACAAATCCACTCGCTGATCGCCTCCGGGGCGTTCACGTACGACGAGGTGATGAACAAGATCCCTTGGTGCGTCATCCTGATGATGATCAACGACCAAGGACGTATGAGAAAGAGATCCGGGGAGGAAAACGTTATCCAAACCGAGGAGGAGGAACTGGAATTCTTAGGACTGAAATAAATGGTGAACGATCCCGTATACATAACATTCGAGTTCCGGGGGAACCTGGAGGATGAGGTCGAGAAGGTGACCCTCGGCATCAAGGGCCTGCGTGACGAGTCGGCGAAGACGTACCAACGCCTGATCGCCGACAGTGGCGAGGCCTACGGTGCCATGAGCGCCGAGAACCGGAAACTGGCCGTATCCATACAGGAGAACATCAACGCGTTGCGTGACTTGGCCGTCGTTCAGAAATCATTGGATGACGGGCTGGAGGCCGGCACCGTCACCACCCGGCAACACGCGCAGATGAAAGCGGCACTAGCGGTGCAGGAGAACAACCTGCGCGAGGCGATCAGCGCCGGTATGCGTACGCTGAACGAGCGGATACAAACGGAATCGAAAGCCGTCGATTCCGTCATGGCCCTCCAGAAACGCTTGCAGGAGCTGACCTCGGCTTACTATAACCTGTCCAAGGCAGACAGGGAAGGGAACGCCGGACAGGGAATCCTAAAACAGATCGGCGACCTTGACAAGGAGATCCAGACGGCGCAATCCCGCTTGTCCGCTTACAGCCGCTCCGCCGGTACCGGATTCAACAGCCTTTCCATGTCGGTACAACAAGTGGCCCGGGAACTACCCTCGCTCACCTTGGGTGCCAACATGTTCTTTCTGGCCATCTCCAATAACCTTCCCATCTTGGCCGACAATATCCGTGCCGCCAGAATAGAGAACGAGTTACTGAAGAAATCGAACCAGGCCACGGTTCCCGTATGGAAACAGGTGCTATCCTCCATCGTGAGCTGGCAGACGGCATTGGTGGTCGGGATCACACTGCTATCTGTATATGGAAACGACGTGATAAGTTGGACTAAAAGTCTTTTCGGGGCACAATCCGCCCTCAAGAGCATGGCTGAAATACAGGGTGATGTCAACAAGAAGTCCTTGGAGAATACGGAAACCGTAGGAAAACAAATCACCGCTTTGAGAGAGTTGCAAGATCGCTGGAAAGCCTTGGGGCCAGACGTGGCCAGACAAAAGAAATTCATAGACGAGAATAAATCATCTTTTGACTCTATGGGCATCTCCATCAATAACGTGGAGGAAGCGGAAAACCTGCTTATAAAAAATACCGGCTCCTTTATCGAGGCGCTTAAGCTAAGGGCGCAAGCCTCGGCGGCCATGACCTTGGCTAGCGAGCAATATACGAAGCAAATGCAGGCAGAGATACAGGCCGCGGATAAACGCAAGGAAGCGGATGAACGAAGAAACTCGAAAGATATCCCCGTAAGCGCCTACATGCAGGACACCCGGTATGGAAACGTGAAAACCGCCAAGCAGGCCAACGAGGAGATCGCCAATGGAATAGAGGCACAAGCCAAGGCCTTGGACAAGGAGGCGGAGGCGGCGAAAAAAACGGCCGAGGCCTTCTTCACCCTTGGTACTGCAAAGAGAAAAGAAGCCGAGGAGACCTTGAGAAAAGCCGATATAGAAGGGAAAGACAAGATATCTTCCACCAAGGACAAGGAATACTGGGAAGGTGTCAAAAAACGGGCTACCAAGGCCCTGGAGGAGATCGACGCGGAACAAAAGAAATTGCTTGATTCCGGAAAGACCGCCGGTATCGAGCCGGCCATCGTCACCGCCTACAAGACGGCCAAGGCGGATATCGACAAGGCGACAGAGGCCTTGAAGGCATATGACTCGTACGAGAAGAAACAATCCGCCGCGGACAAGCAACAGACCAAGGAGCAACGGGCCAAGGAGGCGGCGAACGTGATCAAGGCCGAGACCGCCATGCGTGAGCTGGAGATCGAGCGCCAAAAGGCCGTTCTGGGACAAAGGGAGAAGGATGCCGAGCTGGAGCTTCGCCAGCAAAATATCAACCTCAGGAAAGAGGGCTCCGACAAGGAGCTGGCCCAAATCGCTTTGGACTATGACAGAAAGATAAACGAGATCGGGAAGAAAGGCCGTGAATATATTCTCGCCCAGCAAAAGATAGAGCAAGCCCTGTGGGAGAACGAGAACCCGAACTGGAAGAAGAAGGGGCTCACGTTCAAGCCCTCCACGACCTCCGTCTCCCAGCTACCCGGAACGCAGACCAAGGAACTGTCCGACGCTACCGGGATGGCGGACTTGACCCGGGACAAGGCAGAGGCCGATCTGCTGGAGAAGACCTTGAGACAATACCAGGACTACGCGACCAAGCGACTGGAGATCGAGCGAAAATATAACGAGGATATCGCCTACCTGACCAGCCAACGCACCGAGAAGAACAAGGAGGCCATCGATGCCGCCATCGACGAGGCCGAGAGAGGCAAGAGAAAAGCCCTGTCAAGCCTATCCCTCGATGAGCTGAAGGATACGGACATGTGGGACAAGATCTTCGGGGATCTCGATAAGATGGCCCTCCCCTCGCTGGAAGGATTGCTCAAGCAAGCCCGGGAGGTCAACACGTCGGCATGGGACCCCAAGAACGTGAAGGAGTACCAGGATGCCATCACCCGGCTGGAGGAGGCGATCCGTACCCGCTCGCCGTTTAAATCGATCGGCGATGACTGGAAGAAGCTGCTGAAGGCGATGAGGGAGGGGGATGGCGACGGTATGGCCGGGGCCCTTGAGGGGATCGACTCCTCCGTCCAAAAGATCAACAACGACCTGAACACCATAGCCGGGGGAATCGGTGACATCTTCGGGGATGAGGCGGGTTACGCCGCCAGCCAAGTGGTGGAACTGACCACCGCCCTGGGAGGTTTCGCCACGGCCGCCTCACAATTCGCGCAAGGAGACTTTCTTGGCGGCATAGCGAGTGTCGTGTCAAGTGTCGGCTCCATATTCTCCATGGGTAAGAAAGTGAAGGAGATGAACCGGGAGGCCCGGGAAGAGCAACAAAAGTTCTACGACGAGGCGATCCAGGGCGAGATGGAATATCAACGGCTGTTAAGGGAACGTCTCCGTACCCAGCGGCAGATCGGCGAGATGACCTTGGCTTACAACAAACGGATCACGGAGGAACTGGAAAAACAGCGACAAGCCTCCGGGAGCGAGTACGACCGGTTGCTGCAACAGATCCAAGGAGAGCAATATATCAGCGGCGTAGGCTACCGCCATGGCACGTGGTTCCGGAAGGCGAAGACGTGGAACGAGTACTCCAGTCTCGCGGGCAAGAGCTACGAGGATATAGAGAAGCTCTATACCGAGGGTAAGCTGGAGGAGAAGGTGGCGAGATTATTCGAGCAGCTCCGGGCATTGAGAGAGGAAGGTGTCGATATCGACCAAATGCTGGATGACCAGGAGGAGTCGATGCGGGAGGTCCTGACCGGTACCACGACCGACAGTATCGCGGATAGTATCATACAGGGCTTCGCCGAGGGCAAACGATCAGCGAAGGATTTCGCCGACGATTTCCAAGAGATGTTGAATAATGCCGTCCTACAGGGAATCAAGATGAGAGCCTTGGAAGAGCCGCTCCGGAAATGGTATGAGTCGTTCGCCGAGGCGAGCGGGGCGGGATTGACGGAAAGCGATATCGCGGACCTGAAAGCGCAATACGACAAGATCGTCGAGAACGCGGCCAAGCAACTCGAGGACATGGAGAGGGTGACGGGCAACAAGATAGACTCTACCCTCACCCAACAGGCCAGAGCGGGCGCTTTCACCACGATGACACAAGACACCGCCAGCGAGCTGAACGGGAGGTTCACCGCCATACAGATCAACGTGAGCGAGATCAAGGGGTGCGTCCTCGACATGCGGACCTTTCTCAGCAAGGGGCTTGAGTACTCCGAGGAGATCGCCCGGAACACCTCCTATTGCAAGCGGCTGGACAGGATCGACCGGACGCTGTTGGAAATATTGACAAACGGATTAAAAGTGAGATAGCATGAGGGAAGGCAAGCTGTATATAAACAACCTGGACGCTTACGCGACATACGGCGTGTTCCTGGCCAATGACCGGGGCGGGACGTATGACAATCTCTCCGCGTTGATGACACCCCCGCCCGTCAAAAAATACACCACCGTCGATTACCGGGAACGGGATGGCGAGGAGGTGGACGTGACGCTCCCGAGGTACGAGGCACGCGATGTCTCCCTCCGGTTCGCCATGGTGGCGGAGAGCGAGCTGGATTTCCGGACGAGGTACAAGGCGTTTGTCGATGTCCTGAGATCCGGTACGCTCAACGTGCGTGTCACCGAGACGGGAAAGACATACAGGCTCTATTACCAGAGCTGTCCGGGCATGGTGATGAGGACACGGCTCCGGACGACCGGCAGGCTGGCGGCCATGTGGACCGTCAAGTTCAGGGAGCCTAAACCCGAGTTTTAACGGTACTAAAACGTTGTTTAAATGGAATTGAGGATATACGATCAAACAGGGGGCTTACGGGCCGTCATCTCTCCGGATGACAGTTCCACGCAACAGAAGGCCGTGATGGGGGACAATACGCTGGGCGTATCCTTCACCACCGGCGAGGCCATACCCTTCGACGTGAACGATTACGTGGACTTCGAGGGTGAGCGCTATACGCTCATGTCCGTCCCCTGTCCCCGTCAGGCCAGCACGGTCGAGTATGAATATACCCTCCGGTTCCATGGTGTCGAGAACGAGTTGTCGAAGGCGCTCTGCTTCCTCATGACGGATGGCGGGATGGACTC
The DNA here is from genome assembly GCF_003635485.1 of Parabacteroides sp. AF19-14. Taxonomy (NCBI): domain Bacteria; kingdom Pseudomonadati; phylum Bacteroidota; class Bacteroidia; order Bacteroidales; family Tannerellaceae; genus Parabacteroides; species Parabacteroides sp. AF19-14. Next base: position 39,592 of record NZ_QTMJ01000005.1, read on the forward strand.
GGACTTCGCCCTAACGGACGGTCCGGCGACGCATTTGCAACTGGTAGTGGATAACATCAACCGGATCAAGGGAAGCACGGCCTGGAGGATCGGGAGCGTGATCGCCGCCGACTACAAGGTCATCACCTATGACGGGATCGATTGCCTCACTGCCTTGAACCGGATCGCCGAGACTTTCGAGACCGAGTGGTGGATCGTCGGGACAACCATCTATCTGGGCAAATGCGAGCACGGGGAGTTGTTGGAACTGGGCTACGCCGCCGACGGGACAGCCGTAGGAGGCCTGTTGAACATGAGCAAGCGGGAGGAGGAGAACGATAGCTTTTTCACCCGGCTTTACGCCAAGGGAAGCACCCGCAACATCGATCGCTCAAGGTACGGTTCCGATTATCTCCACCTGCCCTCGCCCTTGAGATACCTGGAGAAGAACACGGGGTACGGGATCGTCGAGCGGGAGGTGATATTCGATACGGTCTACCCCCGGCGGGTCGGTACGCTCTCCGGCGTACGTTCCATCGAGCGGGAATCCGAAGGCAAGACGATCCGGGTCTATTACGTGACGGACAGGGATATCCCCTTCGATCCGAACGACCACGAGATCGCCGGGCTGACCAAGCACGTAAAGTTCGAGACGGGTGAGCTGTCCGGGTATGATCTCGAGGCCAATTACGACTCGTCCACGGGGGAGTTCGAGCTGATCAACCAGTATCCGGACGAGAACACGCAGATACCGGACGGTGTCATGGTCCCGAAAGCCGGCGACACGTACATCCTCTATAACATCCGCATGCCGGACGAGTATTACGCCTTGGCAGAGAACGAGCTGGGGGAGACCGCCGAGGCCTATCTGGACAGGCATAGCGTGGACAGCTCGGTCTATAGCGGTGACAGCGACCCGATCATAATGAGGGAACGGGAGGTCACCGTCACGCTTGGGCAACGTGTCCGGTTATATAACCCCGTGTTCTTCTCCTCCGGATACCGGGATAGCCGTATCATCGGCTTTACCCGCAACCTGAACGATCCTTACGACGTGAAAGTCGATATATCCGAGTATGTCAGTATCGGCCGCATGGAGTCCCTGGAGAGGAAGGTGGACTCCTTCCTCCCGATGATCAGCCAGGCCGGGGGATCGATCAACATCATCAAGAGCGGTGACGATACGGCCCCGACGGACAATAACGTGTTCTCCGCCCTAAAGGCGATATCCACATTCTTGCGCAAGGACCAACCGGACCAAACTAATTACCTGCTCAAGCTGCTAGGCGGCTTGATATCGGATAACATCGAGTCGCGGGATTTCGCCGCCGGTCCTTTCGGCACGGGTTTCGTCTTGAAACGGAACGCCAAGACCGGAAAGTCCTACATGGAGATCGACGAGTTGTACGTGCGGTTGAAAGCGTATTTCGACACGCTGGAGATAAAGCACCTCTCGCACGTGGGTGGGCGTGTCGTCCTATCCCCGGCGGCGATGGAATGTATCCGGGTCGAGGAGGTCTCAGCCGAGTACGAGACCGTATATGACAGTACCGGGACACAGGTATTCGATTCCTCCGGCGAGGAGATATTGGCCCCGGTAGGAGGTGGTGAGATGGCCTATCGTTGTTACTTCAAACAAACGGACGGGGAGCGGGAGATCGTCAACGAGTTCGCCGTTGACGACCTGGCGCAATGCCGTGAGTTCAACGTGAAACCCGGTATCTCCCATAACGTGAGCAACCAATATTATTGGCGCCGGGTATTGGCCGTAGGCGACGATTACATAGACCTCTCCATGTCCGATTGCGATCCGGGCAGCATGGAGCCGAAGGCCGGGGATACGATCGTCACCATAGGCAACAAGACGGACAAGAGCCGCCAGCACGTGGTGTTCCTCTCCTCGTATGACGAGGACGCTCCTTGCATCAAGCTGTATTCCGGGATAAACTCCTATTCCATGCTGAACAAGGAGGTGACGGTGATCTCGCCGAACGCCGACAAGAACGTGTTTACCGGCAAGATGGTCATCAAGCCGGGTTCCACCGGTTTCGAGAACCTGACAGACGCCCCGGATATGGGCGAGGTAAACGAGGCGATACAGGACGCTAAGAACACCGCCTCCAACGCTCAGGAAGCGGTCAACGGGGTTCAAGGATCCGTGACGAGCCTCAAGGGTTACGTGGACGGGGCTTTCTCCGACGGCATCATCTCGGAGGCGGAGGCGAGGGGCATAGAGAAATACCTTAATATCGTGGGTAACGAGAAGATCTCGGCCGAGTCCACGTTCAACAAGCTATACGCGAACCCCTATCTGGAAGGTTCAGCCAAGGTATCCCTGTCGAACGCCAAGGCCGGCCTCCTCTCCTCGATATCGGCGTTGGCCGGCTCGATCAACAGCGCCATCGCCGACGGTAAGACGACGGTGGCGGAGAAGGCGGACGTCGACAAGAAATTCGCCGCCTTCAACACCGCGACATCCACGTTCAAGACGGCGGTAGAGACGGCGAACGAGTCCATCCAGTCCAAGCTGAAGGGTTATTCCGACGAGGCACAGAAGGCTGCTGACGAGGCGAACAACACCGCCTCCTCCGCCATGGAAGGCGTGAACGAGGCCAAGGGCGCCGTCTCTGACCTGAACAAGTACGTGGACGGGGCCTTCTCCGACGGCATCATCTCGGAGGCGGAGGCGAAATCCATCGAGAGATATATCAACACGGTAAACCAGACGAAAAAAGAGGCGGATAGCACGTATACGGCTCTATACATTAACGGTTTCCTGTCCGGTACCGCCAAGTCGAACCTGTATACCGCCAAGAATGGCCTCAACACGGCGACCTCCGACCTGATCGCCTCCATCAACGCCGCCATAGCGGACGGTAAGACGACCACGGCTGAGAAGGACAACGTGGACAGCAAGTTCACGGCATTCAACAACGCGTATGCCTCGCTCGCCACGGCCATAGAGAACGCCAACAAGGCGATCCAACGGAAGATCAAGGAGGAGGCGGTGAACGAATCCAAGAATAGCGCCAACTCCCAGATCGGCACGGTCTCCACCGCCATGAAAGAGGAGATCGCCAAGCAATTGGGCTATGGAAGCTACTCTGATTTCGAGGCGGCGGCCAAGCGCGGGGAGTCGATCACGGAGGGTGGATCGATCAACTCCAAGTTGATCAACGCCGAGCTCATGATCACGTCCGCATTGATCGCCAGCGCCATAAGGACGAACGAGTTGAACGTGAATAACAAATTTATTGTCTATACAGACGGATCTGTAAGCGTGGAGGGGCAGATTGATTCTTTAGGGAACGATTCAAAGGCGGAGCTTTCCAACGGCTATTTTCGTATCCTAAGGACAAACACGTCCATCCTTCCGGGATATGTGGATGAGGCGTTTCGAATAGCGATCGATAATTCATCCGGAGTTCCTGAGATATCGATGGTTGACAATTCCAACAGGACCGTATCCATCACTCCTAGGGGAATCACGTTCCACCAGATCGGGTTCACGAAAACCTTGACGATAGATCCGTCCGTGTTGGGGGGAGGAACTATCAAGAAAACATCGGATGGAATGCTTTATCTGTCAGAGGATGGGGGTACCAAGTCCCGGGTGGAGATCAAGGTTTCCGGGGAAGGTACGACGAGCCCGTTGCCTGGCATTCATTATTGCGATAAAGGATCTATCGTGTCTCTTTACGCTTATCCGGCATCCGGGTATGAGTTTGAGAAGTGGAGCGACAATGGATCGCAAAACCATGATGTCACGGCCAGAGACGATGAGCGTACGTATACCGTTTACTTCAAAAAGAAATCTTCCGCTAACACATATAGACTTACTTTAGATGAGAGTCCGTCCAATGGTGGTACAACATCGGGAGAGGGTACATATAGCGCCGGCACCAACGTACGTATCAGCGCTACGCCTAACAATGGATGGCGTTTTGTCAGATGGAATGACGGAGGGGCTCAAAGCCATACGGTCACGATGAATGGCAACAAGACCTTGACAGCGTACTTCGAGAGATACGCCGTCACCGGCGACGAGATATTCCAAGGGACGGCCTTGACAAGTTCGACCTATTGGAAAGGTGTCGGATCTGACGTGGTCTATAGTGTAGCCGGTGGGATGGCCATATTTAGTATGTCCGGTAAAATTGACGGTAGCTCCTATATCATTTTCAACAAGGGTTACATGGGGAGCAAGCTGGAACAAGGTCACAGATACAGGATAACCCTTACCATCAAGGCCTCCATGAACGATGTCAGTCTGATTGCGCTCATGGGAAACGCATTGGATATCCCAAGTTCTGTATCAGAGGATGCCTTATTTTACGGCGGTTACGATGGTACACTGACAACGTCCTATAAGACCATATCGGCAGAGTTTACAGTGAAGAGAGATAGTACGATCGAGGATGGGTTCCTGTTCATAGTGTCTATGGACTGTACGGTCGGTATAAGTAGCATATCATTAAAGGAGATTTAATATGAGAGGATTGATTATGGCGTTATGCGTGATCCTGTCGGGATGTAACCCGTACATCCCGGAGCCTCGTACACGGGAGGGACATCCGGTACGAGATCGGGACAGCGTCCGGATCGATGTGGATACCACGACCAGGGCGTATGGTTATGAGTTCGTGATCGGGAAAGCGGGAGGGCACCATGGGATACGGGAATGATGGCGTGTCTGTGGTCGGCACCGTGATGAAATTTGTCCTGTCTCTGGATCTTCCCGGGAGTCTAACGATGGATGACGTGGGGTTCGAGGCCGTATTTTACATCTATGGCAACAAGACGGTGGTGATACCCAAGTCCGGGATGATCCGGCAGGACAGCGGTGCGTACCTCCTTGTCCTCGACACGTCCCGCCTAGGGAGCGACGGGCGGATCAAGTGTCAGATAAGCGTGGATGTCCCGGACGCCAACTGCGAGGACGGGGTAAGGAAGGAGGTAGTACGGATCGATACGGACGAGATCGTGAGGAATGGCGTGCGTTAGGGGACATATCGTGAGATTGGAGACGGCCCGGGCGGAGCTTCGAAGGATTGAGGCCATGAGCGCCGGACTCAAGAGGATCGGGCGGATTGGAGTGGGGCTATCCAAGGTCTGCAGCGTGGATGATGGCGTATGGCTATTGGTCTCCCCCGCGGATCCGGTATGGGTGACCGAGGATACGCCGGCATATCTCACGGTACACTCGAATACGGGTTGGAACATTGAATAACTAAAAAAACAAGAAGGCATGGCAAAAGCGGCATGGGCGGTGGTCACCCCGCCCCAAGGATCGGGTGACAAGGAGGTAAGCGTAAGATCAGGCTCGGAGCATACCGGGCGTAACGCCCGTACGACGGTCCTGACGTTCAAGGCGGCGAATTGCGCGGACGTGGCACGGACGGTGAACCAGGCGGGCAAGCCCGAGTACGTGGATATAGCGGACACGGCATCGTCGGAGAAGACAGGCAAGGTGGTTACCATATCGGGGGTCAGCAACTCGAGGAAATTGACCTTCTCCCTCGGTACGGGAGACCTTGACATAGCGCTACCGGGTAATTATACGGCGAATAGCGTACAGACCGCTAACGGGGAAGCGATAGCGGGCGATCCCGGAGGACTGGCGGTATACAATTTCTCGATCGCCGTCACGGTTCCCGCCAACACGGAGATCGATCCTCTCACGAGACAGGTCATCGTCACGGACGAGGGCGGGCACCAAGACGTGTGCCTATTGACACTGGCCGCCGGTGACGCTTACCTGCGGGTGACAGAGGGGGACATCCAGCTTGATTACCTGGGAACCCCGGTAACGGTGAACGTGGAGTCTAACACGGACTGGACCGTGGAGTGATGGAAAACATCCCTTGGATAACGGGTAAGGGCAATATCGTCGTGGACCTTGCGGGAAGCGGCGATGGCCCGGCCTCATTCTCCTCTACGGAGAATGATGACGTTGACAGGTCACAAGAGGTGACGATCAAAACGACCCGGGGCGGTAACGTGGAGGTCGTACGCACCGTACGTCAGGCGGGCATGAGGGAATACCTGTATGACTCGCTTGGCGAGATAATGAAAGATTCGGATGATGTGGAACTAAAAGTATTGAAAGAAAATGGGCAATTTAATTTATACGACAACGAAGACCAACGATCTTCTGAGGAAGGTTAACGATATGCCGGATAGCGTGGCGGATGGCAAGACGCCGGTGTTGGAGACCGGCACGACTACGACGTTATTACCCACGGAGTCCGCCACGTCTGAGGTGGTGCGGAATGGTGAGGACTCGAGCGGGAATCCCAAATACAAGATAAACCTCGGTATCCCCAAAGGCAAGGACGGTACCGGAGGATCGGGAGGGGGCGTGACCGACTCCGTGGACTGGAGCGACGTGCAGAATAAGCCGGGTTGGGTAAATTCCACGACCAAGCCCACCTATACGGCGAACGAGGTCGGGGCTATGCCGTCCGACACGACGATCCCGTCCAAGACGAGCCAGCTGACCAATGACAGCAAGTTTATCAAGGAAACCGGCTTGAGGACGGTCAACGGGCAATCCCTAGTCGGTAGCGGCGACATAACCATATCCGGAGGATCGGGAGGGGGAAGCGGTAACGTGAACGTCACTAATGCCGATTCCATGGTAAAGGGACGATTGTACGCTTTCAATCCCTCGGCGAACGGTAGCGCAGAGGGCGTGTTCTCCACCATACCCGAGGCCAGCTCCAGCGAGGCGGGATTAATGGGTAGCGATCAATTCGATAAGCTGGGAAAACTTAAGGAAACCTATTTTTTCCCGGCATCCGTATTGAGCTTGACATCGACATCCTCCAGCGACGATATCCTGACTGCTTTCGGATTTGATCCGGTCACCGGCAAGGGGGATCTGGTGGGGATCACAGGCATATTGGCGAATGCCATGTCCCATGATTACGTGGTAGATATACCCGAAATGTTCATCGGCAACCACAAATGTGGCGTATACGCCAGCCGCGAGTCAACTACATACACGCTGGAACTCTCGTATATAGACCAAGGAGGAGTACTCAAGACAGTCAAGGTAACGGGCAAGGGAGGTTCGGATGGCGTGATCACCTATTCTGTAGATTTCTCCGAGAGCGGAGGCGACGAGGTGTACCTTCCTGTCACGCTCTTTGACCTAACCACCTCCTCTACCCATGAGGAGGTAGCGGGCATACTTGATTCCGTGGGAGGAATAGAGCATATAATAAGACTGGCGCAAAAAGTAACGACTAAATTCTATATCGTCAATAGTGCCAGTACTGTTAACAACATGCGCTCCAGTCTCTCCTTGGGTGGATATATTGTAGCTAACATCATTTATTATATAGATATAACTTATATTGATGCATCTCTCATCTCACATTCCATAAAGATTTCAGGAACTAAAAGTAATTATACCGTAAAGACAAGAAAGGATATCAATCTTAATTATACCATAGGTTATGAGTCTGTAAAATCGGAGGTTTATGCCTTGACATCCAGCTCGACATCCGATGAGATAAAGTCAGCGTTCTATAGCGTGGTTACATTTAAAAGAGTGATTGAGGCCGTTAAAAACGGTGCCATATTAAGGACAAGTATTCCTGCTTCCATAGGGACGGACTATACAAATCCTGTTTATCTCAATACGTTTGCCGCTTATGTCACTAATGACGGTGATGCGACTCTGGGGTATACCATAGCTGGAGTCGGAATAAACAGTTATATGGGGATGCAGTTCGTGGTGATAAACTATGAGGCTTTCAGTGATTCTTTCTCGATAAACGTGGTACCGTTTACGATTGGAGGTTAAGCCTCATAAATAGAAGAAGTCCCAAAGCGCTTTTAGTTAATTGAAAATAAATGGATTGAAATGAAAGGATTGAATAAGATTTCAAGGAAGGATTTATTGATACTTGTTGTTCTTACAAGAAAATATGGCTAGTAGTTGATTTTATCGGAACAACCTTAACACCTTATCGAGGGCGGGTAAAAAGAAAAGCCCCCGGCTGTTAGTAAAGACGCCAATCACATACTAACAAAAAATGCGAGCTACCGCACGACCGGGGGCTAAATGCCTTCTGTCGCGATAGCTCGTTTTTTTTATTATGTGATTGGCAAGACAAATGTACATTAATTTTCGAGGACATGAAAAATAAATACTATCAAATATTGGAAAAGATTCTTGCGGAAGGCAAGGCCCAAAACAACAAGAAGGGGAATATCAAGTATCTTCTGAATGAGCAGCTATGTTTGACCCCTGTTGATCTGCTGGAGATATTCGAGGGACATGATATAGCCCGAAAGAAATTGCGGGGAGAATTACAACTGTTCATGCGAGGGGAACGCTCCGTTGATAAATATAGGGAAATCGGTGTCAATTGGTGGGATTATTGCGGTTCCATCCTAGTGAATAGTTATCCGACTTATCTTGAGAAGTTACCGCCACTGATTGATAGGATCAATCGGGAGAAACGGAACAGTAAGAACTATGTGCTGTTTTTAGGATCGACAGATGCGGAAAGCAACCAAGCCCCTTGCTTGAGCCTCGTGCAATTCCAGATCGATGGCGGCGAGTTGGTCGTTTCCGCCTATCAACGCAGTTCCGATGCCAACTTGGGGCTTCCGGCTGACATATATCATTTATATCTAATGTCACGTCAGATAGATATACCCCTAAAGTCCATCACCTTGAATCTAGGCAATGTACATGTCTATGTAAACAACATGGAGAATACCCAACGATTGTTGGCCGGGGAAGAAAATGTAAGACTGCACTTGAATGTATAAGAATAAAACTTTGAATGATGAAAACCCCTATTACTTATTATGGAGGTAAGCAAACCTTGTTAAAACATATCTTATCTCTAATTCCGGAACATTCTGTTTATACAGAGACTTTTTGTGGAGGGGCGGCAGTATTGTTCGCAAAAAAACCCGTCCCTTGCGAGGTCATCAATGACATCAATGCCGAGATCATCAATTTCTATTGGATGGCCAAGTGCTATTATCCGGAGTTGAAAGCGGAAATAGACAAAACACTGCATAGCCGGGCATTGCACGACCACGCACGATACATCTATAGTAATCCGGAGCTTTTCCGACCGTCGGAAAGATCTTGCGCCCTCTGGTTCCTGACGAAAACCTCTTTTGCGAGCAAGATCAACGGCACATTCGGTTTTGATTTCAAAGGAGGACAACCAAAGAAACTTCGAAACGCCAAGGATACGTTCACGGAAGAGCTTTGTGATCGTTTGGAGCGTGTGACGATTGAATGCCAAGATGCCTTGTCCGTCATCCGCCGTTATGACCGTCCGGAAACGTTCCATTTTGTCGATCCTCTCTACATCGACACGGATTGCGGCCATTATAACGGGTTATTCAACGAACAAGCGTTCATCAAGTTATTGGACGTATTGTCCGGTTTGAGAGGGAAGTTCATGCTGACCATGTTCCCTAATGAGCATATTGAAGAATATTCCGATAAATATCACTGGACTATCCATCGCTTCGAACGAACGATATCAGCCGGTAGAACCAACAGAAGGAAACAGGAAGAATGGATCGTTTGCAATTATTGAAAATGTAGCTCAAGAGCATGAACCTTTGGTCTCATGATCCGGTTATCATAATATATAAGGTATTAGTTTAAGGTAATATGTCCACTTCCGCTCTGCCTGTGAAGGCCGAGCGGTTTTAGTTTTTAGTTCATGGCATTTAAACACTGTCTATACGGTATTTAAACACCATGATTTTTTTTATACTTTTTATTCTGAAAAACTGTACTTTTGGTTTTGCCAATTATAAGAGTCTCGTTTATATACTTTTCGCAAATATACTTAATTAAAAATAGAATCGCATGAGAAAAAGTTCTTTTATAAACTCTCTATCATCCTGTTCACTGCGAGTCTTACAGCTGGCAAATTATTTTTCATTACATCAAAAATAATATCTGCGTCAATATCGAAATAGTGATGGGCGATGATATCCCTCATACCCATTACACCTTTCCAATCGATTTCGGGATATTGGGATAACAATTGTTTATCCGTGATTTTATCGATCCGTTTTACGCTCTCGCCAATGGCGATCAACAGCATACAGATACTCTCCATTCTCTCCACTCCGCTGGGAGTTGTCAGGAAATCATCGGGAGACTGTATGGTATCGGATCTTTCCAATATTCGGTTAATGGCTGTCCCTATCTTTTGTAGCGACGAGCGGAGCAATTCCTCATCCCACATAAATCCCCTCCTTCTCTATCCTGCTTCTCAAGAAAACGTCCATGTGCTTGCGTAAGCGGACGATATCGACATCGCAGCCGAATAGTTTCTGCAAGTCCTCCTTTATATGTACCAAGGCGAACAGGCTTGGCTTCGAGGTCTCGAGGTAGATATCTACATCGCTTCCCTCGGTCTGTTCCCCACGGGCGACCGAGCCGAATATCCCCATACGGGTGATATGATATTTACCGGCGTTCTTGGCCACGTAGTCCCGTAAAATACTTATGTATTCAGCCGTTGTCTTCATATATGCTTCATTATTACCCGAACAAAAGTAATTATTATTCCTTATATCGCCAAAGCTTTCGGAAACCTCAATAATAATCGTACCTTTACCCTCCGATTATCAACCTTAAAATAGAATACCATGTTTACGCCATCAATGACCGAAGAGGAAATACAACAAGCCGCTTATAAGGATTACTTGGAGATACGGACGAGGGTGCAGATCGCTTTCGAGCGCTTCGTCCAAAGCATGCGGATCAGCGGGAAGCATAAAAGGGCCATCCATTCCTTGAGCGAGAGCCATACCCTTTGCACGCGGGCGAGGAATACGTGGAATGTCAATTTTCGCTATACGGGCTATACGCCGGACGATAAGATTAACATCGTCTGCTACCTCTACATCCCCTTGCGACGGGAGAATGGGGTGGATTACCTTTTTATGAACGACCCTAAGTGCTTCAAGGTGGAAAGGGTGAGTTCCCACTTCCTCCAACGCTATAAGGAGCGTTATCTCGATCCCGCGGGGATCGACTTGAAAGGCGTGCATCCCGCCATCTATTTCATGCAGAACAACGAGGACAGGAGGCAGACCAACTATCGGCCCAAGAACTGGACCGACGAGGAGCTGGCGGAGAAGTGCTTCATTGTCTCGCGGCAAGGCCTGTCGTTGATCAAGCTGCGTGGGAAAGTGATCACTTATATTACTTTTCTCGACCAAGAGAACCTGAGCCGTTACAAGGCGCAAGTTTATGAGGAGGAGGAATATTTTAATTTGTTGGAAAAGGCTGCGGCTGACGATATCGATCTCCTCGGGTTGCAGGCGATCTGTAAAAAACTATGCATGGATATCGAGCACACGAAAAAGGTCATGGAACGATTCGCTTGGCGGGTCGAGGGCACGAAGGAACGACGGGAAAAACTGATCCATGAACTGAACAACGCTTGGAAAACCCTCTTAGAGCAGACCGCTGATTTCGATGATAAATGGAAAGAGGCCTTGAGGAAGCACGAGGCGAGGAGCTTCTTAGACTTTGGTGTCGAGAAGATCGCCGATCAACTGAGAGCTCCTTTAGAGAGAAAAGATTTATTTTTACCTTAAAATTTAGAATAATCATGTTTACGCCATCAATGACAAACGAGGAAATAGAGGCAGTGGCCTATAAGGACTTTCTGGAGATCCGGGGAAGAGTGGAAATCGCGAAGGATAAATTCGTACAAAGGGTGAGATGCACGCCCCCGGGATTTTGGGCCTTGCATTCCTTGCAGGAGACACATACCCTTCAAACCCGCTCCAAGAATACATGGACTGTATATTTCTATTATTTGTACACGACACCGGCCGGTGCCGTGAAAGTCTCATCTATGATCTACACCTCCCTGCCGGGAGATGAAGGCACGGATTACCTGTTTATGAATAATCTCGACCGCTTCCGGCTGGAGAGGGTGAGCTCGCGTTTCTCGCGACAATACGAGGAACGCTATATCGACCCGAACCAGATCCAACTGAACGGCCTTCTGCCCGCTATCTATTTCATGAGGACTGCCGGCGACCGGAAGATCGCTCCCTACACTCCCGATACATGGACCGAGGAGGAGAAAAAGGACAAATATCTCTTCGTGTCGGAGCAAGGGACCATGGAGGCGAAGCTGGAGGGGCGTGTGGAGACCTACCTTACTTTCAGGAAGCCGGAACACTCGGGTGATTAAATAAGTAGAGGGCGAGGTTGATACCCCGCCCTCCCGATAACTAGGTAGATACCTCCGGGCTTATCTTTTCAGAAGATCGATCCTCTCGCCGGGCAACAGTACCGCATGAACCTTCTCCGTTACCCGCCCCTTCACGTTGAAGGAATCCCTTAGGCGGATGTCGTCGGCGGAGGAGCCAATCTGCGCCTCATATTTACCGGACTCTACGACCCAATGACTGGCGCTCTCGTCGAAGGAGGCCAGATCCGTATCTTTCACCTTGAAGATGATCTCACGGCTCTCCCCCGGCTGGAGGAGTTGGGTCTTGACGAAACCTCTCAACTCTTTCGCCGGCTTATCCATGCTCTTGCCGGGGGCGGAGATATATAGCTGGACCACTTCCTTCCCGGCTACCGGGCCATTGTTCGTGATCGTGCAACTGATGCTGTAGTCCGTATCGCCCATGAACACTTTCAAGCTCGAATAATTGAAAGTTGTATACGACTGTCCGTAGCCAAACGGATAGGAGACGGGCACGCCGAACGTATCGAAGTAACGGTAGCCCACGTAGATACCCTCCTCGTAGTTGGTATAGTCAATATTCTTACGATCCGTATGCTCCGGGCCTCCTCCCATGAAACCGGCTAACATTTCTTTCAGGTCGATACCCGAAGCGTCCGGGAAATTCTTCGTGGAGGCTACGTCGGCGATGCTCACGGGGAAAGTCATCGGGAGCTTACCGGAAGGATTCACCTTTCCGGACAGGATATCGGCTACCGTGTTACCCCCTTCCTGCCCGGCTTGCCAAGCCAATAGGATGGCGTCCGGTTCCGATTTCCAGCTGGCGGTCTCGATCACGCCCCCGATATTCAAGATTACGACCACCTTCTTCCCTTCCTTATGGAAAGCGTCGGAAACCGATTGGATCAACGCTCGCTCATTCTCCGTCAGGTTGAAATCTCCCTCGATCTTCCGGTCTTGGAACTCTCCCGAGCTACGGCCTATCGTAACGAAGGCGATATCCGCCTCTTTCGCCTTAGCGGCCAGCCCTGCGGCATCCGGTACGAACTCCGGGATACGAGGGTGGTTGAAGAAAGCGGCGGCGGGACTCGTGTCTTTCGGCTGTTTCGCCTTTTCCTCGGTACTGTATTTCTCGTATAAGGCTTTCACTTCGGCGTCCATGGTATAACCGGCGTTCTCCAGACCTTCCACGAGGGATACGGTATAAGCCTCGTTCACGTCGCCGCTGCCGGTGCCTCCGGCGATAAAATCGTACGAGGTGGTACCGTAAGCCGCTATCTTCTTGATACCCGGGGCCAGCGGCAAGGCATTGTTCGTATTCTTTAATAAAACCATACCTTCGGAAGCGGACGCACGGGTTACCTCGGCGTGAGCTTTCAGGTCCGGTTTGTCGGAATAGGCGTATTGGGCAAAGCGGGGGGCTTGAAGGATCAGTCGTAATACACGGGTTACGTCCGTATCCACGTCGTCGATAGAGAGAGAACCGTCCTCAAGCGCTTTTAGGAGGGCCTCTTTCTGGTCCGTCCGTCCGGGCATCAGCAGATCGTTTCCGGCGTGGATCTGGGCGGGGGCGTTCTTGCCGCCAAACCAGTCGGTCATGACAAGGCCGCTAAAGCCCCATTCGTCACGGAGGATGGTCGTTAATAAATCACGGCTTTCGGAGGCATACTCACCATTTATCTTATTGTAGGAAGACATGACCGTCCACGGGCTTGCCTCTTTTACGACCATCTCGAAACCTCTTAGGTAAATCTCCCGCAAGGCACGAGGGGTGAGGCGGGCATCCGTTCCTGTCCGGTTGGTCTCTTGATTATTGACGGCGAAATGCTTGATGGAGGTTCCCACGCCATTGCTTTGGATACCGTTTACCATCGCTGTCGCTATCCGGCCCGTCAAGTAGGGATCTTCGGAATAATACTCGAAGTTACGTCCGCAGAGAGGGCTTCGGTGGATATTCAGCGCGGGGGCCAAGAGTACGTCGCAACCGTATTCTTTCACCTCGTCGCCCATGGCGTTGCCTACGTTTTTGACCAATGCGGTGTTCCATGTGGAGGCTAGCAAGGTAGCGACCGGGAATGCCGTGCAATAATAGGTCGCCTCGTTCCCCTCGCGAGTCGGGGAGATACGTAATCCGGCGGGACCGTCGGCCACTACGATAGCGGGGATTCCCAGACGTTCGATCGGGAAGGTCGTTCCGGCGGCTCCCGGCACTATATTTTGCGTGCTGCCGACTACGGCTGATTGGCCGCCGAACCCGGGCATTCCGGTTCCGACTAACAGGGATACTTTCTCTTCGGCAGTCATGGCGGCTACGATTTTCTCGATAGGATCTTTACCCAATTGCGGCAAGGTTTGGGAGTGCCCTACTTGCATGGCCATCGTAAGGCATGCGCCCATTAATAGTTTGTTCATATAGAATGGTTTTTGTGTTTTTCAGTGCCCCAAAAATAGGCGAAGGAATCGAGGCGGACAAAGAAAAAGAAAGGTATCGGAGGTAAGGATTTCGTTTTTTGATGAATATCAAACATTGTAGGGGTTTGATGATATATTTAGGGGACGCCGACTGCGCAGTCGGCGTCCGGTACTATTTATAATGTATTCAGAAGTTTATGAATCTCATTAACCATCTGCGTAGCGGATTCTTGTGTCTCGGATAAACCTTCCGGAGTGATCTTGGCAACCGTCTTGTTCAACTTCTCGAGTTTGCCTTTAGCTCCTTTCGTTGTCAGCTCTTCCCGGAGGATGCGGATCTTCTCGCAATCTTGTATACCCTCGACCAAACGTTCGAAGCGAATGCTACTGCGTGGACCGGGATAAATACTGTATGTATCGCCTGCCGCCCAAGTGCGGAAACGCGAGTCACGCAGAGGATCGGCGGTCCAGCTATTAACTGCCCAACGTAGATAACCGTCGTAACCACCGGCTACGGCGTGCAAGACCGTCCATGCCGCTTCCGCCGGGTCGGAGAAGGTGAAGGTATTCGGGAACGCTTCCGCGCAACAGGTATAAACGGTACTGATCTGTCCCGCTTTATCACGGGCAGCCTTTACGTCTTCTGGGAATTTATGCCCATAGGGAATACTTAAATAGTATAAGTCCGATTGAATTTCCGGATGATAATTTCCGGCCAGCGTGATCTTGAACTCCGGATCGGCTTGCTTGATAACCTTGATCGCCTCACGCATCGCCTCCATCGGACGCTCGTCCATAGAGATGGCGGTTTTCTCGAACCAACCTTTCTCGCGAAGGTGGCGGGAGAAATCTTTTAGGAAAGTACCCCAATAGTCTGCGTAAGCGGCATCACCCGGTTTCGTGTTGAGAAACTGTACACGATTTGTCGCCTCGTCGTAATAATCGAAAGATAAAGCCCAAGGGATCATGGTGTAGCAACTGATCATATCATCGATACCGATCTCGTTCATCATGAATTCCACCCATTTGTCGAAGACGGCGTAATCATATGCCCAAGTGCCGTCTATCTTCTTGATCCGGGTGATCATGCTGTCGAAATGATCCTCGGTCTGTCCGGCCCAAGGTTTATGCATGATACTGGTGGTGATAGCGCGCTGTCCGGCGTTCGCCAGCATCTTCATGATCGGGCGCATAGCGTCGAAATGCTCTTTACTCCAAAGAGGAACTTGGTAGTAACGGGCCACGGAATACGGGTTCTGCCATAAGTCCAGATGGAAAGCCCAGTCCTTCGGGGCGGGAAGTGTGCGGTTCAATACGTCCACTTCTATTTGTAATTCCATGGGGGAGGCATTTTTTCCCGTGACGGTCAATGTCCCTTTATATTTACCGGCTTTCGCGGATTGAGGTACCCAGATATTCATCCAGATCGGCTGGGTGGTGCGTGCCTTGATATCACGGATCTTTACGATATCCAATACATCTGCTACGACGGAGGAATCCCATTCCGCCTTATTCTCTCGGTGGCCGCAACCGCCTTGGCGGTCTTTATTCAATTCATCGGTCATGACGTATCGGACAAAGTTCGTCGTGATCGCGGAGGATGGGATGATGGAAGAACCGCTCTTCAAGTCGCTCACGGTGATAGAGGCATCCTCGAGTCCCACCTTGGTCCATAACACGGCTTGTGCGTTTACCCGTTCCCCTTTCCATGCTTTCGTCTGCCAGCGATTGCTTTTCTTGACATCGGGAATACTGAGTTTCGGATATCGTATATCGGTCGTGCCCCAGCTTAATTGGGTTGGGGCCGATAACTTGTCCCAGATCTCGTCGCTGTCATGCGGTTTCGTGTCGGTCAATTCCGTATAGTCGCCTAGCGGGTATTTCTCGGATTGCTGGGCTACGGTAAAAGAACTTAGTGCCAGAAAGGCACAAAGGATGAAAGTGTTTTTCATACGATTGCTTATTTTAGAATATTAACTAGGGCAAAGATAGGAATTAGTTGACAGTTGTCAACTGTCAACTAGCCTTTTATAGTGGCATACGAGTAGATTCCCCTCATCATCGTATAAGTGCATCCCGTTGCCCTCGCAATAACGGAACATCTTACAATCCGCGCATTCCCCTTTTTTAGCCCACTGGCGGTTACGATAAGGTTTAAACTCATTATTCCAGATATCGATGAAATCGTCTTTATAGATGTTCCCTTGGTGGAAGTTGGCCCGTATGCTGGGACAACCGGAGATAGAGCCATCAGCGAGGACAGAGGCTGTATTGATACCGGCGTTGCATTGGAAAATCGAGTCTCTCACCTCAGCCTCATAATTCCCGAGGAAGCCCTCACAGCCGTAGCTAACGTGTATCTTACCCTCTTTCCGGCAGAAGCGGATGAAGTTCATGACCCATGTAAACTGCTCGTTCGTCAGTTGCAAATCGGTCTCAGTCGCGGCACGCCCAACTGGGAAGATCGTAAAGATACGCCACCGTTTTACGCCCATCTCGATCAAGAAATCCTTGAAGAGCATCAAATCCTTGAAGTTGCGTTGGTTTACGCAAGTCACCACATCCCAGATGATCTCCTTTTCCTCGGCCAACATACAGATGGCATTCAGTGCCTTCTCGAAACTTTTAGGATTACGGCGAAGCCAGTTATGCGCTTCCTCGAAACCATCCAAGCTGATAGTCGCCGAGTGCAATCCGGAAGCCAAGAGCGAGTCGAGCCGTTCCCGGGTCATCAGATAACCATTGGAGACGATCCCCCAAGGATATCCCCTGCGATACAGTTCCAACCCGCATTTCTCGATATCCTTACGAACCAGCGCCTCGCCTCCGGTAAAGATGACGAGCACTTTGTTCGGCTCGACGTAAGGCGTGATATCGTCTATGACTTTCAGGAAGTCTTCGACAGGCATATCCGGGACAGAGGCCGAGACATGGCAATCGCTCCCGCAATGACGGCAGGATACATTACAACGAAGCGTACACTCCCAAAAGAGTGTACGCAATTCATGTAATTTAGCCCTGTTCTTCTTGATACTTCGAAAGAGCTCTAGGGCGATACGTTTTTTGATGTTTGGGCGTTTGTCCATATTTTATTCTTTTTTCTCTTTAAGTTTGATGTCGGGGATGTTAACCTCTGCTTTCCCATGGAACCAAGATTTACCTCCCTCAAATCCTTCGATCTTGACATCTATCGAATCCGTCTCAAATGATCCGTTTTCAGGCCCGTCAATATCTTTAGCGATAATGCGTACGATGCCCATTGGGGAATCCTCGAATTTTATATCGTAACTTCCGTCTTTTTGGGTTTGGGGTGATTTATATATTTCGCTTATATATGAGGGAGATAATACGTTATTATATATGCCCCCATAGTTGATCTCTATTCCTTGGATGGGATCTCCGTTCATATCTGTAACTTTTCCTTTCAACTCGTATTCTGCGTAAGGGCTACCATACTCATCTGTAGCGCCACAGGAAGTAACGCTGAAGCCTAGTAGAGAAAGAAGCCCCGCTAAAATCCAGTTAAAACCTTTTAATATGGAATGATAAACTGTTTCCATTTTCTAGTTTTTGCGTGTTAGTTGGAAGTTAATTTCTTTTGATCCTTTACCTATTAACATCCCTTTCCCTTGTAATAATTCAATTTCGGCGAAATTTACGATAATAGAATCAGTTTTGCAAGCGTTTGGGTCATTCCAATACGAAGATAATTTTGTGTAGATGGTATGTTCGATAGCCGTAGCCTTATCGTAGGTGAATTGATATCGTCCGGTCTCATCCGTGATGGCCGGAAAGCAGGAAAGGTCGTCCTCTAGAGTAGGGGTATATGCCGGTGAGGTTAAGATTGCGACTCCGGCCAGCGGATAGCCTTGATCATCAGTTACTTTTCCGTAGATCGTGTACAATGCGTAAGGTTCCGTATGTGTATCTACATATTCCTTAAGTGTGATCTTGATTTCCTTAGAGGCACTACCTTCGTACCATCCATCACCTCCGGTAAGTTGCTCGCTGTCGAAGATTACTTGAGTCGTATCGGATGCGAATTGTCCTCCGTTCATTTCTTCGTCTATGTCTTCCGTGATGAATCGGTATTTTAGGATCGGAAAATCAGTTTTCTTCCAATCAAACTCTCCGTTAGCGTCAGTCCTTACGGTATCGGTATGCAGCCATCCGTAAGGATAAATTCTTGCGTCATTTCGATTTATACGTATTTGGGTGTTAGGTATCGGATTATCGTTTGTATCCACGACTTTTCCTTTTATCTGAAAATTGGCGTAAGGAGTGCCATATTCACAAATTATGGGACCTTCTCCCTCGTCGTCAGTGCAGGAGAAACCTAAAAGCATTAATAAACTCGCCAATACGCAGTTGGCTTTTTTCAACAGTTGCAAGTGCATCCTTTTCATGGTGTAAATTATTTTTATTTACGATTCTATTTATTTGATGAATGGGGCAGCAAAATAGTTGCATGCGAATGCGTAAGAAAATGTGATGACTTTTTGTATCTTTGCCACTTCAATGTAACAGATCAATTTATGAGAGATTTCATACGTATTTTAAAGCGTTTCGTTCCCCCTTACAAAAAGTATATGGTTCTGAACATCGTGTTCAATGTACTTTCCGCTATCTTGAACCTGTTTTCTTTCGCCTTGATTATCCCGATCCTTCAGATCTTGTTTAAGATGGATGAGGGGAATTACACCTTTATGGATTGGAATTTTAACGCGGGAAGCTGGGAGTCGTGGAAAGCCTTGCCGGAGTTGATCAAAAATAACTTTTTTTGGTATGTATCCGATCTGATAGAGGTACACGGAGGTTCGTTCGCCTTGATTATGTTGGGAATCTTCCTGATCGTGGCGACTTTCTTGAAAGTGGCGACCATGTATCTGGCCTTTTATACGATGATCCCGATTCGAACCGGAGTCGTTCGTGATATCCGTAATCAGATTAACAAGAAGATTACGCAGTTGCCGTTGAGCTTTTTCTCCGAGGAGCGAAAAGGGGATATTATCGCCCGTGTATCCGGAGACGTGAACGAGATTGAGACATCCATCATGAGTTCATTGGACATGTTATTCAAGAACCCGATCCTGATCGTGATCTATCTTGTGGGTATGATCGCTATCAGTTGGCAACTTACCGTGTTCGTCTTGATCCTG
The DNA here is from genome assembly GCF_003635485.1 of Parabacteroides sp. AF19-14. Taxonomy (NCBI): domain Bacteria; kingdom Pseudomonadati; phylum Bacteroidota; class Bacteroidia; order Bacteroidales; family Tannerellaceae; genus Parabacteroides; species Parabacteroides sp. AF19-14. Next base: position 59,357 of record NZ_QTMJ01000005.1, read on the forward strand.
CTGCCGTTGGCGGGTTACGTAATGGGACAAGTCGGTAAGAAGTTGAAACGGAAGTCCTTGGAAGGACAGCAACAATGGGGATTCCTGATGAGCCAGATCGAGGAGACATTAGGCGGACTCCGTATTATCAAGGCATTTAACGCCGAGAAGAAGATACAAGACCGCTTTGAGCGAAGCAATGATACTTTCCGCCGGTTGACGAACCGTATCTATCGCCGCCAACAAATGGCGCATCCGATGAGCGAGTTTTTGGGAACCGTTACGATCGCTATCGTACTTTGGTATGGAGGTACGCTGATCTTGAGCGCGAATAGCCCGATCGACGCTCCTACGTTTATTTATTATCTGGTTATTTTCTATAGCATTATCAATCCTGCGAAAGATCTAAGTAAGTCGGTTTATGCGATCCAGAAAGGTCTGGCCTCTATGGAGCGTGTCGATAAGATCTTGAAGGCGGAGACGGATATCCATGACCCGGAACATCCGAAGAAGATCGCCTTGAAAGAGAAAATCAGTTATAAAGATGTTTGGTTTAAATATCAGGAAGCTTGGGTCTTGAAAGGGATTAATCTGGATATTCGGAAAGGAACGACCGTGGCTTTGGTCGGTCAGTCCGGTTCGGGCAAAAGTACTTTGGTGGATCTATTGCCTCGCTTTTATGATGTGAATAAAGGGAATATCCGTATTGATGATACGGATATCCGTGAGGCCACCCTTTTCGATCTTAGGGGATTGATGGGAAATGTCAATCAAGAGGCTATCTTGTTTAACGATACCTTCTTCAACAATATCGCTTTTGGAGTGGAAGGGGCTACGATGGAACAGGTGGAGGAAGCCGCCCGCATCGCCAACGCTCACGATTTTATCATAGCGAGTGAGAAAGGTTACGATACCAATATAGGCGACCGGGGTGGAAAACTGTCCGGCGGACAACGCCAGCGAATCAGTATCGCCCGTGCGATCTTGAAGAATCCCCCGATCTTGATCTTGGATGAGGCCACATCCGCCTTGGATACGGAATCCGAACGTTTGGTACAAGAAGCGTTGGAGAACTTGATGAAGAATCGTACGACCGTAGTGATCGCCCACCGTCTCTCTACGATCCGTAATGCGGATGAGATCTGTGTGATGCATGAGGGTGAGATCGTAGAACGGGGCAAACACGAGGAGTTGTTGGCTTTGGATGGCTATTATAAACGACTATGTGATATGCAAAGCTTTTAGGGTGATACTGCAACCCGGGTTGCAGTGGATCGCCTCTTCGGCTTTTGATGGAAAAACAATAACAAGGAATAATCGTATGAATATGAAAGGACTTTATTTGATTTTGTTATCGTTCCTTTTCGGTTGTAATTTGCCGGATATGCAGACTGGGAAGGAGGTCTCTTATTATTTTGACCAACCAGCGCAGATATGGGAAGAAACTTTGCCTTTGGGAAACGGCCGTATCGGTATGATGCCGGATGGTGGTATTGAGCGGGAGAATGTGGTCCTGAATGAGATTTCCCTGTGGTCCGGAAGTAAGCAAGATACGGACAATCCTTATGCGTATTATTCTTTGGCGAATATTCGTCGCCTTTTATTTGAGGGACGGAATGACGAGGCACAGGATTTGATGTATAAGACTTTCGTCTGCAAAGGGACCGGAAGTAATCTGGGTGACGGTGCGAACGCTCCGTATGGGAGTTACCAATTATTCGGAAATCTAGTGCTGAGATATATGTATCCGAATGAATCGGATTCTATCGCTGAGTATCGCAGGCGGTTGAACCTAAGCGAGGCTATCGCTTCCGTCTCTTTTAAAAGGGGGAATGTGAATTATCAACGGGAAATGTTTACCTCTTTTTCCGGGGATCTGGGAGTGATTCATTTGGTAGCGGATGCGGATCGGGCCTTGAATTTCTCATTAGGTATGAATCGTCCGGAACATGCGACGATCTCTTTGGACGGAAAGGACTTGCTGATGCGGGGACAACTGCCGGACGGGGTGGATACGTTGGAGATGAAAGGGATGCGTTTCGCCTCTCGTGTCCGTATCGTCTTGCCGAAGGGGGGAGATTTGACCGCAACGGATAGTAGTTTATCGGTGCGAAGTGCCTCGGAAGCGATTATCTTGGTAAGTTTAGGTACGGATTATTTCGATAAAGACGGTGTCGGACAATCCTTGGAAAAATACTTATCGCAAGCGGAATCTAAGGATTTCTCCACCTTGCGCCGGGAACATACACTCGCTTATCGCTCCCTGTTTGATCGGGTCTCTCTGGATTTGGGAAAAGGCGAAAGGGATCATCTTCCGATCAATGAGCGTTTGGCCGCTTTCGCTCAAGATAAGAACGATCCGGGTTTGGCGGCTTTATATTTCCAGTTTGGTCGATATTTATTGATTTCCTCGACCCGGCAGGGATTACTGCCCCCGAATTTGCAGGGCTTGTGGTGTAATACGATTCATACGCCTTGGAACGGGGATTTCCACTTGAATATCAATTTACAAATGAATCATTGGCCAGCGGAGGTAACGAACCTCTCCGAGTTGCACCTTCCACTGATCGAATGGACGAAACAGCAGGTCCCTAGCGGCGAACGCACGGCCAAGGCTTTTTATAACGCACGGGGATGGGTCACGCATATTTTAGGTAATGTCTGGGAGTTTACCGCCCCGGGCGAACATCCGTCGTGGGGAGCGACGAATACATCCGCCGCATGGCTATGCGAGCATTTGTACACGCATTATCAGTATACATTAGATAAGGCGTATTTAAGGGATGTTTATCCGACGATGAAAGGGGCTGCCCAATTCTTTGTGGATATGCTGGTGCAAGATCCCCGGACTAAATATCTGGTGACGGCACCTACTACCTCTCCGGAGAACGCTTATAAAATGCCAAACGGAAGTGTCGTGAGTATTTGTGCCGGATCGACGATGGACAATCAGATCTTGCGGGAATTATTTACGAATACCATTGAGGCCGCCGGGATTTTAGGTGTGGATAGCGCGTTCGCTGCTGAGTTGGCGGCGAAACGAGATCGCTTGATGCCTACGACGATCGGTAAAGACGGCCGTATTATGGAATGGCTCGAGCCGTATGAGGAGGTAGAGCCTACCCATCGTCATGTCTCTCATTTATATGGGCTTTATCCCGGGAATGAGATCTCGATAGAGCATACGCCGGAGTTGGCAGAGGCGGCTCGTAAATCCTTGGAGGTCCGTGGCGATCAAAGCACGGGCTGGTCTATGGCTTGGAAGATTAATTTCTGGGCCCGTTTACAGGATGGCGATCATGCTTATAAATTGCTGGGTGATTTGTTACGTCCCTGTGTAGATGAGCATACGAAGGAGGTGAAGGGAGGAGGTTCTTATCCTAATTTGTTTTGTGCCCATCCTCCTTTCCAGATTGATGGTAATTTTGGAGGAACAGCCGGTATTGCGGAGATGCTGATACAGAGTCAATCCGGATTGATCGAGTTCTTGCCCGCTTTGCCATCCGCTTGGAAAAATGGAAGCTTTAGCGGTTTAAAAGTCCGGAATGGCGGGGAGGTGTCGGCTAAATGGACGGAAGGTCTGTTGACGGAAGCTCGATTGAAAGCGATCGTTCCCGGTTCTTTCCAGATCAAGCTTCCGGCGAATTCCGCGAACATGAGCCTCAAAAAGAACCAAAAGCCGGTTTCCCTACCTGTAGTCGATGGAAAAGTAACAGTGGACTTGTTACAAGGGGAAGAGCTTGTGTTGCAATTCTAAGTTACCATTCTGAGGGGATGAGACGCGGCATGCTGCGTCTCTACAACAAATGAGAAAAATTTAATATAACGGTAATCTATAAATGAAACCGATCGAAAGGCGTGCGGTGTCGTCCAGAGAGGCATCGAGCGCCTTCGCTCGTTCGGATAGGTTATATTTTTTACCTATGGCGGTCAAGAAGATATGTAGATTATCATCGGCCATCGGATAGAACTCAAGCCCTCCTTGATACCCCCATGCCGTACGGTATTTACCTTTCTCGTAAGCATCGTAGGCTTTATAGATCGATGCGCTTTCATACATTCCTTTCGCGAATAGTTGCCATTTGGGATGGAAACGATACTGTATTTCCCCCACCAGCGAAAGATAATCGATGTTTTGCATACGAACCGGTGGTTCCGGTTCCTCCTCTCCGGAGACTTCGGGCTGGGTCAATTCGGTCAATAATCCTAATGGGTCTAATTTTCCTCGTGAATACATGACATCGAAATAAGCATAGACCGGTCCGGCCTCTATACTTTGACCGGTAAAGACGCTATACATATATTTCCCTTGGGCTTGCTCCGCGGCGGATACGGAGTACCGTAAATGAATCAACTCATCCAGAAAGTTACCGTTCCAGTTCAATGTGTAAAACAAGGGAACTCTCGGTTTCTTAAATCCTTCCGGCAGACGTCCATACTCATCTTCCATCGATCCCATACGACTGTTCGTCACCTGTAAGCGGATCTCTTGTGACTCATTCGGCTGATACCCCAGCCCGATTCCCGTAAGGTAGCAAAGGGAGTATTCATTCATATCGCTATACTCATAAATAAGCAAAGGATTCTCGTCGTACTCAAAACCACCGTAGAACACATCTTGTTTTCCGGCGGTTAAGGTAAAACGCTCATTCAGTTTATAGCCAATATACGCATATTCGATCGACTCATTCAAATTCTCCAAGGCTTGTCCCTCATAACCGCCATTCAGCGTTTGGCGATACCAATAGAATAACCGATCGTTCACTTCTCCGGTAACATCAATTTTGACATCCCTGAAACGAAAGGCGGCTTCATCCAGCTTCCCCGAGAAAAAGTCCGCGTTGAATCCTGCATGCATCTCCAAGTCCAGATTGAAAACCTTGTTGCGTTTCGGAATCTTAGTTGCGTATTCAAAAAGAGATACCGAAGAAGAATCCCGCTCTGGGATCGGAGAATTTGTCTGAGCGTAAGACGTTAACGCGGAACCGATAAATAAGAAGGCCGACAGCCAAGCCACTGTGAGTCGTTTCATTTACTGATGTTAATTATTAAAGTGGCCGCAAAGATACGAATTATTGCTCGGTTTTGCCCATATGCTTCATGACTTTAGCGTCCAGATAGAAAATGAGTTCTTCCGCTATATTCGTACAATGATCTCCGAAACGTTCCATTTTCCGGATAACACCGGCCATATATAACCCTGCCAACGCGCTACCTTTATGCTCCTCTATATATTTGGCGATAATAGCGGTAGAATTATGATTGATCTCATCGATCAAATTATCCTTCAAGAAGATACGGGAAGCGATCTCTGAGCTTTCTTTCTCAAAAGCCTCTTTGGTGAGTGAGATCATGCTTAATAACTCCGACAGCATTTCTTCTACCCGGGTTTCCTTGACCAGTTGCGGGTCAATCGGTTCCCCCTCGGGAAGGTTTCCTGCGAAACGGGCGATGCTTTCTGCGAAATCTCCCAGACGCTCTAGGTTTGTATTAATCTTATACATCGCCAATACGAAACGTAGGTCGATCGCTACCGGTGCGTACAAGGCGATGATATCCTCGCAATCACTGTCGATCTTTAGCTCGAAAGCATTTACCCGGCGTTCCCGGCTGATTACCTTATAAGCGAGTTCCTTATCTCCGGTAAGCATAGCCTCCCCTGCGTTGTATAATTGCTGGTGAACCAATGCCCACATCTCGCTGATACTATTTTTTAAAGAATGAATCTCCTGCTCTATAACCTTCATACTCTTCTAATTTTCAATTTTCAATTTTTAATTTTCAATTACCCAAACCGTCCGGTAATGTAATTCTGTGTAGACTCTTTCTCCGGATTGGTGAAAATCTTCCGGGTATTATCATATTCAATCAATTCCCCTAAATAGAAATATCCGGTCTTGTCGCTAACACGAGCCGCTTGTTGCATATTATGGGTAACGATTACGATCGTATAATCATTTTTCAGCTCATGTATCAAATCCTCGATCTTGCTGGTTGAAATCGGGTCCAACGCGGAAGTCGGCTCGTCCATCAATAGGATAGAGGGCGAGATCGCCAAGGCACGGGCGATACATAAACGTTGCTGTTGTCCGCCGGAAAGAGCGAATGCCGATTCTTTCAGTTTATCCTTTACCTCGTCCCAAAGGACGACCTGCTTTAAAGTCTTGACCACCGTCTCCTCAATATAATTCTCATCGTTGACACCGTTTACCCGCAGGCCATAAGCGACATTCTCATAAATCGTCTTAGGAAAAGGATTCGGTTTCTGGAAAACCATCCCCACGTTTTTACGTAAGCGATCCACTTTCTCACTTTTCGTATAGATATCTCTTCCATCAATCAGGATCTGACCTTCCATGCGAGTGCCCGGAATCAAATCATTCATGCGGTTGAACAGGCGGAGGAAAGTAGACTTTCCGCAACCGGACGGTCCGATGAAAGCGGTGGACGTATTCGGCTCTATCTCCATGGAAATGTTCTTCAACGCATGGAAATCCCCATAATAAAAGTCTACGTTTTTAGCATCAATCTTTATCATAATTGTCTTATTTTTTTAATTCATTTTTACCTTCTTGGCGAAATAACTACGCAAGGCATTTGCCAAAAGGTTTACTAATAATACGATGACAATCAGTACGAGTGCCGTGCCATAAGCCATTCCCCGGGAAGCCTCGATATCCGTACCGCTTGTAGATATAACATATAAGTGATAGGGTAATGCCATACATTGGTCGAAAATACTTTTCGGTAATTGCGGCAAGAAATAAGCGGCCACCGTAAAAAGGATAGGAGCGGTCTCTCCGGACACACGCCCGATCGAAAGAATCAATCCCGTAATAATATTGGGGAACGCCATCGGTAGCACGACCCTGCGAATGGTCTGCAATTTCGTAGCCCCTAACGCTAGGCTACCGTGGCGGAAAGAATCATCGATACTTTTCAAAGCCTCTTCCGTCGTACGGATGATAAGTGGCAAGGACATCAGCGCCAAGGTAAACGAACCCGCTATAATAGAGTCTCCCCATCCCAAGGTGCTTACGAATAGAGACATACCAAATAACCCGAAAACAACGGATGGGACACCACTTAGATTATTCGTCATGATACGGATGAAGCGGATGAGTTTCCCGTTCGTGGCGTACTCGTTCATATAAATACCACTCATGATGCCGATAGGAAAACTAATCAAGCTACTTCCGATCACTAAATAGAGTGTACCTACGATAGCCGGAAAAATCCCCCCGGAGGTCATGCCCTCTTGGGGTGCTTGTGTCAGGAAATCCCAACTGATCACGCTCGCTCCCTTTAAGATAATGAATCCCAGTATTACGAATAAGATCACTACGACCAAATAACTCAGGAAAGAAAAGAAACCGAAAGCAACCTGTTGAGAGGCCCGTTTCCTCTTGTCTATATTCCCTAAATGTTGAATAGGTGCCATATCTTTAATTAAATTTTACGTTTGGATGAAATATATTCTACGGCGATGCTCAACCCCAAGGTGATGAGGAACAACACGGCTCCCAGCATAAACAAGGCTTGGTAATGTGCTCCACCTGCGGGAGCCTCACCCAATTCCGCCGCTATCGTGGCAGGAATTGTCCGTACCGGTTCGAAGAACGAGGTAGGGATAACGGCGGCGTTTCCGGTTACCATCAATACGGCCATCGTCTCACCGATCGCACGTCCTATACCTAATACGACAGCGGACGTGATACCGGATATGGAGTAGGGGATTATTACTTTATAGATGGTTTGCCATTGCGTGGCTCCCAATGCCAAGCTGGCCTCTTTCATGGCTCGTGGTGTAGTTCGCATGGCATCTTCCGCTACCGTGATGATGGTCGGCAACGCCATGATCGCTAAAACCACGCTTCCGGCGAAAGCGGTCTCGCCTACCGGAAGGTCTAAAGTCTTTTGGATAAGGGGAACGATCACCACCAATCCGAAGAAACCATAAACGACTGAGGGAATACCTGCCAGCAACTCGATAAGCGGTTTTAATAAATTGCGTGTTTTTGTATTGGCGATCTCTGCCATATAGATCGCTACCGCTACTCCGAAGGGGAGGGATAAGGCGATCGCACCTATACTTACCAACAGCGTTCCTAGTAATAGAGGGATCAGCCCAAAGATCGGAGCGGGAGTTGAGGTCGGATACCATTTCGTCCCTCCAAAGAATTCCGAAGGCTTGATCGTGGCTCCCGATATGATTTTTCCCGTAAAGTTTTCCGACTTGTATTGTTCCGGAAAGAATGCGATAATCCCGGGCTCTTTATGGATAAGTTCATTGATTTTCTCGGGAACATATTGAAATTCTTCACCTAGCTCTTCTTCCGTATAATAGTTGGTTAGATCCGAGAACCGGAAGACTAGTATATCTTGATTTTCTCCGTTTAAATCTTCCCAATTGGTGATATTGGCATCGAAGACATCCATGATTTGCTCGGGCGACAAATGTTCGACCGGATTTTCCTGATTCACGGCCAATATATATCCTTCCTCTACCTCCGGGCTGTTAAAAAGACCTGCGGCCTCTTTAAATAAGAAGACAATGATCAACAAGATCGTAAAGCTACTGACGCTTCCACTGATCAAGAATCCTCCTTCCACTAATTTTTCTATAAACTTTCTCACAATCTTTGCCTATTTATTCTGCTGCAAAGAAAGGATATCCATATTAAGAAGCTGTTAAGCCTGTTTGAAAGAATTATTACAAACATATTACGAGTTTGTAATATATACAATTGAAATAAAAAAGGCTCCGTTATGCGGAGCCTCAAAATATATTGGAGATTATAGATTTTCTAGCCATTTTTTACCAGGCTTGGTATATAGCCATACGAGGAATCCACCTCCAACAATAGCACTGATCGTGAAAACTAAACTTAGCATATCCATAATAAACCTTATTTAAAAATTTTATTTCCAATCCAGGCGAATATCACTGTTGCTATTCCACCAACGATAGCTCTATATATAAATATTGACTCTTTTAGCTCTGTATCAAAAGTAGCAATACCTCCAATAACCAGACCCGCAAAAGTTAATTTAGCCAAATCATAGAAGAACTTTCCCAGGTTTTCTCTACGGGATTGATCTCTTTCCCTGCTTTCTTTTTTTTCATCCTGTTGTTTCTCCCAGTTTCCCATATAACAAAGATATGAATAGTTTTTAGATAAACAAAAGGCCATCCCGAAATTATTCGGAATGGCCTTGAGATAAGTATGTAATATGTTTGTATTACTTATTATACTTGCTCCAATCCACATTGTGCATATCTCCGCTGGCCGCTAGTTCCTCATGGAAAGCGAAACAGCATTTCAGGTTTTGAGGCGTATGTCCCTTGATACCCATAGCGAGGTACTCTTCCAATAACGGTTTGTAATCCGGGTGAACACAATTGTCGATGATACAACGAGCGCGTTGGATCGGAGATTTACCGCGTAAGTCCGCTACACCATATTCCGTGATGATGATCTTCACGGAGTGCTCGCTATGATCCAAGTGAGATACCATCGGTACGAACGCACTGATCTTTCCATCCTTCGCCGTAGACGGAGTCGTGAAGATCGACAACATAGCCGAACGGGTAAAGTCGCCGGAACCACCGATACCATTCATCATACGAGTACCGGATACGTGTGTAGAGTTGATATTACCGAAGATATCAGCCTCCAAAGCCGTATTGATCGCAACCAAACCTAAACGGCGGGCAACCTCCGGATTGTTTGAGATCTCTTGCGGACGAAGCAAGATCTTATCCTTGAAGAAATCAAGATTAGCGTAGATCTCACGGATCACCTCGTTACTTACGGACAAAGAGCAACCGCTGGCGAATTTAACGCGACCTTGTTTCATCAATTCGATAACCGCATCTTGAATAACCTCAGTATATACATTGAATGCGGGGATAGACTCATTAGCTCCCATGCAGCCCAAGACTGCGTTAGCCACGTTACCTACGCCACTCTGCAATGGAACGAATTCTTTCGGAAGACGGCCGGCCTTGATCTCGCTAACCAAGAAGTCCGCAACGTTTTTACCGATCGCCATCGTAACATCATCCAGCGGAGAGAATTTTCCACCTTCATTCGGCTCATCGGTCCTTACCACACCAACGATCTTAGCCGGGTCTACTTTTACACAATCGTTACCGATCCTGTCAGAAGGAGTGTAGATAGGGATCTCACGGCGTAAAGGAGGATCAGCCGGCTCGTAAATATCATGCATACCGCGGATTTCTTTCGGGTGACGGCAGTTCAACTCAACGATGATACGGTCTGCCATACGACAGATAGTAGGTAAGATACCAACACCTGAAGTCGGAACGATCTCACCATCCTCAGTAACATCGGCAGCCTCTACGATCGCTACATCGATCTTACCCAAGAATCCGTAACGCAAGCTTTGTGCCAATTCAGACAGGTGCAAATCGAAATATTGTGCCTGATGAGCGTTTAATGCGGCACGTAAGTCTTTGTTCGATTGGTACGGTGTACGGAATTTGATGGCGTTAGCGCGAGCCAACTCTCCGTCTAGCTTATCACCGGTAGAAGCACCGGTAAACATACCGATTTGGAAAGGGTTACCTTTAGCGTGTTCTTCCGCTGCCTTCCGGGCGATAGCTCCGGGAACGACTTTCGGGCATCCTGCGGGTGTAAAACCACTGAAACCAACATTGTCATTATGATGCACATAAGATGCGGCTTCTTCAGCTGTAATGAATTTTAATGCCATGATAATTAGTTTTTATGTTTTTAGGTAAATACTTACTGTTCAATATTTCGGGCGCAAACTTACATAAAATTACGCTGAATCGAATATAAGTGTGGCGTAAATTAATACTTCCGGTTTAGAATCTCCGCACAAATGATCGCTTTCTTCAATTCCTCGATGTCTCTGAAGGTATCTTCCGGCATAAGCCCCGGTTCTTCCTCGATAGCACTCATCCTTACGGATGGCCGGGTCGCGATATGATTCGGGATATTCTTCTCGGCGGAAAGGAATGGAGATGAGGCAGGCGATGAGGTTACGACTTGCGGTTTCTCAACCTTTGGCGTTACCTGCTTTTGTCGGGGAGCGGGCTTAGGTTTTTGCGTTTCCTTTTGCATATCCTCCAGTATCTCCCAGAAGCCTTTTCCTTCTGTAGGCTGGTCATTAGGCACGATTTCCCTGTCGGGTTGCCCCAATATATCGGGGCGACTCTTCTTCTTTTTGTCTTTCGAACTGAATAAGCCACTGACGGCGGCGATAATCAGGAAAACAATATATAACCAATCTCCTACGTTATCCATAAACTTTGATTATTTTTGCACCTCCAAATGTAAGAAGAATAATTGAGAAGTGAAAAGATGGGAGTATATAAAACATCAGATAGGTATAAAAGTAAATAAGGGTAACTTCACAGCCACCCTTATTCGATTTAACCAAAACCTTAACTATGAAAAAATTTACGTTTTTCGAATGCAAATATAACGGTGGGATTCGAACTATGCAAGCGTTTGCGTAATTATTTTTAAGAATCTTGCTTATTTAAATTCTATTAACATATAGTATGGTAAATCAAGAAAACGGTGTGGACTTAAAATCCGCTACCCAAAGCGATGAACGAAAGTTGTTTATCGAGACCTACGGCTGTCAGATGAATGTGGCGGACAGCGAAGTTGTAGCTTCTATCATGAAGATGGATGGCTATAGTATGACGGAGAATATCGAGGAGGCGGATGCCATCTTCGTGAATACTTGCTCCGTACGCGACAACGCCGAACAGAAAATCTATGGGCGGCTACAGTATTTCCAGTCTTTAAAACGGAAAAAGAAGTCATTAATTGTCGGTGTATTGGGATGTATGGCCGAACGAGTGAAGGAAGACCTGATCCATGTGCATCATGCCGACTTGGTGGTAGGACCGGATTCTTATCTGGACTTGCCGAACTTGGTGGGAGCGGTAGAGCACGGAGAGAAAGCGATCAACGTGGAGCTTTCTACCCAAGAGACCTATAAGGATGTTATCCCTTTGAAGTTACCGGGTGTACATATCTCCGGTTTCGTGTCTATTATGCGCGGTTGTAATAATTTTTGTACGTATTGCATCGTACCTTATACAAGAGGACGCGAGCGTAGCCGGGACATCGAGAGTATCTTGAATGAGATACGGGATATGCACGAGAAAGGCTTTAAGGAAGTTACGTTGTTGGGACAAAATGTAAACTCCTATTCTTTCGAGAAAGAAGGTGAGACCATAACCTTCCCGATCTTGTTGGATCGTGTGGCGAAAGAGGTTCCCGATATGCGGATTCGTTTTACGACCTCCCATCCGAAGGACATGAGCGATGATACCTTACGTGTGATTGCCGCGAACGACAATATCTGTAAGTTTATCCATCTGCCTGCCCAATCCGGCAGCAGTCGCATCTTGAAGGTCATGAATCGTAAATATACTCGTGAATGGTATCTGGACCGTATAGCGGCGATCCGTCGTATCGTACCGGATTGCGCTATCTCGACTGATTTATTCTGCGGTTTCCATTCCGAGACCGAGGAGGATTATCAAGAGACTTTATCCTTGATGCGTGAAGTGGGATATGATAGTGCTTTCTTATTTAAATATTCCGAACGTCCGGGTACATATGCCGCTAGCCATTTGGAGGATAATGTGCCGGAAGAAGAGAAGGTACGCCGTTTGCAAGGTATGATCGATTTGCAAAATAAGTTGTCCGAGGAAAGTAACTTGCGGGATATAGGCAAGACTTTCGAGGTTCTGATAGAAGGATTCTCGAAACGTTCCCGTGAGCAGTTGTTCGGACGAACCAGCCAAAACAAGGTGGTCATCTTTGATAAGAAGAACTATCATGTAGGTCAATTCATAAAAGTCAAGATTCATAAGGCTTCCTCGGCAACCCTGTTCGGGGAACCTGTGGAGGAATAAGAAAAAGAAAACGCCAATACGTTCCATTTCGAGCGATATTGGCGTTTCTCTTATTATCTTCTATCTTTGGAATATCTCCGGGTATTTGTTGATGAAATAAACCGGCGTGCAACTCCATGCGTGGCAATAACTATTGATCGGGAAAAATCCGTAAGGTGATAATTCGTCATTGTTCGGATCATATACCTCCCAGAATGTATCGGCTCCTTTATTCACCATGCCGCCCCAATAACTGGTTAAGAGCGAACGGGCCTCTTGCCGCATTCCACATTTCAACAAGGTTTCCATTACATAATGATAAGCGTACGGACATCCCGGATAGCATGCGTCGGGCATCGATAGGACGGTGGCCATCGCTTTTGCTCCTTCCTTGGCGGTAAGCGTCTCTGATAGGATCATCCACACTTGTGATAGGTAAGATACCTGACGGTTAGGGCCGCTTACGATCACCCCGTTCTTTTGGTCATAGAATGTTTTCCGGGCGGCTTTCTTTATCTGGCCGGCGATACGAGGCCAATCTCTAGCCTCCTTCTCTTTTCCCAGCATTTTAGCTAGCTCATAGCTTTTCTCTAATGAGAATGCCGTAAGTCCCTGCATAGATGCTTGGCGATCATAATTATCTTTCCAGTCGAATACCAACCAATAAATCGGCTTCTTTTGCATATCGTAGATCCAATCGTCCGAGTATTGACGCAAGGCCATCTCTATTTGGCGGACCACTACCGGCCATAAGTCCAAGGCGACCTCCTTGTCTCCGGTCTCTTTCAGGTATTCCAGCAACGCTACGTTATACAGCAGGGAATAGTCCAAGCAATGCGTACCGTTTTGCGGATGAGGGGTCGGTGTCTCCAATACGGTGGCGTGCAGCAGGCCTTCATCATTGGCTAGAGCCGCTAATAAATAGAGGCAACGTTTCGTCAAGTCGTGGTTTTTATACGACCATGCGTTCGCTAGCGCCTCCAGATACAAGTCTCCGATCCATAACCGGCGATCCCGTTTCGGGCCATCCTCATAGACGGTCTGCATACATTCTTTTAATGTAAGCAATCCTACCTCATTGATTTTACGGATCAAGGGATCGGTAGTGGAAGCCAGTGGCAATGGAGCCGTCTTAGCCGATGTCTGCGCACGGAACGTTAGCTTGTCGAAGGCGAAATCGAAACTGGAAGCGCCTAGCAACTCTATCTTGAGATACCGGAAAGACACCCTTCTGGGAATGGAGGCCTCTATGGGTACGGTCATTAACGTCATCACCTCATCTTGTAGCCAAGCCCTTGACAGACCGCCCGGATAAGGGTCGAAAGGCGTGTTCAATTCCGAGGGAACTTCGGCGAACGTGAATTTGATACGTACCGGAGCGTCCGAAACCTGTTGGCTAAGGAGCTTGAGCGAGAAATCCAAATAACCCGTCAGATGCTCACCGAAGTCAACTATAACCGATGGATGTTTCTTCAGGGACTCATTGAATAACAGATCCGTGCTTCCTTCGTCCCGCATGCGCCAACCTTGGTAGGCTGACGCGTCTTTGATGGAAGTGACCCGTTTGACCGGCTTATGTTCCGTATAGGTTAACACTGGCTTGCAGGCCTCACTCTTTTGAAGCCATGAAGCGCTTTCTTTGAAATAACGACTTTGTGCTGATAGGGTGAATACACCGACACAGTATAGTAAACTTAGCAGGATTTTCATATGTGTTCTTTTCATGATGCGAATATAAGAATAACTTCGTTAATATCCGGGATTTTGTTTAAGCTCGCTGTTCAAGTCGATTTCTCGCAGAGGTATGGGCAACAAGCATTTATCTGGGTTGAACAGATAAGCGTTCGCCACGGGTTGAACACCGTCGGGCCAATAATAAGATTCGGGATTTGCCTTTATCTTTTGTCCATGTCGTGTCATGACTTCCACGGCTCGTCCCGTTCTCAGAAGGTCTGTCCAGCGTTTGTTCTCGAATGCCAGCTCGATCCGTCTCTCTTGGTAGATAGACTCTCTCAACGCATCTACATTCTGGGATTTGACAGGAGCTAATCCCGCCCTTCCCCGGATACTCGCTTGCCCGAAGGTGTTATTCAGATAATGGATAGCCTCGTCCGGCCTATTCTGCTCGTTGATAGCTTCCGCCAGAAAGAGCAATACCTCCGCGTACCTGTAGACCGGCCAGTTGTCATCCGTGTAATAGGGTTTTATATGCTCATGAAAATATTTTTTGATAAAAGGATAGGCGGTTATTCCCGGAGCTGGCTCATAGTCAACTATACTTTTCACGCCGGTAGCGTCGAGGGCATAGCTATCGGTGAGCTTACCTTCCACCATACCGATGGATGCGTCCAACCGTTTGTCTCCCTTTTCGTATGCGTTGATTAGATCGATCGTAGGGGTGTTAAACCCTCCATGGTCTACGTTGGAAGGACAAGGATTAGGGGTTGTTCCCGTGATGGCAGACGGATTCGTCATATAGGGCAAGAATCTGTATATGAAATCACTTTGCTGTCCTAATGAGGCGTCTTGCATGTATTGGATCTCGAAGATAGATTCCTTATGGTTCTTGTTCGAGATGGAATAGATGGAGCCGTAATCCGCTAATAACTCATACTCGCCTGAGGATACCACCTCTTTCAGCGTTTGTTCTGCTTCCGCCCATCGTTTTAGTACCATGTATACGTTTCCCAATAAGGTCTGTGCGGAGCCTTTGGAAGCTCTTCCTATCTCTTGCCTTGATTTTACAGGTAGGAGATCACTGGCTTCTTGTGCGTCTTTTATGATTTGCTCATATACTTCGTCTACGCTCGCCCGGGGTTTAAATGCCTCCTCATACACAGTAGAGGGTGTCGTATGCAGAGGTACGCCGCCAAAGTATTGTACTAGGTTGAAATAGCTGAATGCCCGAAGGAACAAAGCTTGTCCTTTGAGGCTGTTTTTTGCTTCCGCGTCAAAATCCGCTTGGTCTATTTCTGAGATAATCCGGTTACATCGTCCGATGATTACGTAGCAGTTATTATACTTCGTACCGACATTACCATTGGTGGATGTCTCAAGGAACTGATCCGGATCTTCTCCGTCCAAGGATGATTTGGCGATATGGATGATATACGTCGTATTATCCGATTTGGCCTCTCCCAGATTCCATTCTTCCGTGTTGTACATGTTCTGTAAAGGTTCGTAAGCTCCGTTTACGGCTTGCCTGAAATCCTCCTCGTTCTGGTAGAAGTTCTCGGCTGTGATCTCGCTATACGGCGTAAGATTCAAGAAATCACTACAGGAGGCACAACTACATCCTAAAGCGATGCTTATGGCTATATTGAATATCGTTTTCATATATTTCGTATAATTAGATAGTTAGAAGTTAACATTTAAACCCAGCGTAATGGTCCGTGGAACGGGATAGGTGGTATAATCGAATCCTTGTTGCAAGCTATTCGCCGTCGTTCCCGTATTGCTGATATTCACCTCAGGATTAGCGCCGATGTAGCTAGTGAACGTATATACGTTCTGGAAACTGACGTAAGCTCGCAAACCTTTAATGATATCCCGGTTTCTTAACGGAACTTGGTAGCCTAAGGTGATATTCTTGATCGTCAAGTAGTTTCCGTTATAAAGGAAACGGGAACTGAACCAGTCACGTTCTGGTGCCGTGGTACCCATCTTGGTCGTTCCATAACGGCCGTTACCCGGATTCTCCGGTGATTTCCAGCGATTGTCTACCGCTTTATACACGTTGAACACACCATCCAGATTTCCAGCGAACTGATCTACCATATTGGCTAACTCAAAACCAAAACCGCCGGATACGACAATTGACAAATCGAAATTCTTGTAGGTGAACGAGTTTGTCATGCCTACTATCCATAAAGGGACCGGATTGCCGATGATATCGCGGTCATCCCCTTGGGTAACTTTGCCATCCCCGTTCACATCCTTGAAGCGAATGGTTCCGACATCGGCTTGCGCATGCTTCGGGTATTTGTCGAATTCTTCCTTGTTCTTGTAGACCCCTTCCCATACTAAGCCGTAAAACTGTCCGATCCGTTCCCCGACTTGCGTGATGTTGTTACCGATGATCGGGGCGTCATCTACACCCAGTTGCAAGCATTTATTGTCATTGTAAGATATGTTCAGGTCGGTAGTCCATTGTAATTTGCCTGTCAGGTTCTTGGAGGATACGCTTAATTCATGTCCCCAGAACTTCAGTTTGCCTGCGTTCGACTGGATGTTGTAGAAGCCGGAAGAGATCGGTACCTCTAGCGAGAACAGCAGGGCGTCCGTTCGTTTGCTATAGTAATCGTACATGATGGATAAGCGATTATTGAAGAAACCGACATCCAGACCGACATCGACTTGCTTATTCCTTTCCCAGCCCAGATTCGGGTTTCCCATTCCCGAGATGCTTCTGCCGCTGGCCAAGGCGTTATTGAAGTTGCTGTTCGTGGTAGTGATCGTTGCCAAATGCGTATAGTTACCGATTTGGTCGTTTCCCACGATACCGTAGCTGATACGGGCCTTGAGGAAAGAGATCGTTTTCTCCAATGGTTTCATGAACTCCTCGTCCGAGAGTATCCAGCCCGCCGATACGGATGGAAAATTACCCCAACGATTGTTCTTACCGAAACGGGAGGAACCATCCCTACGCATCGCCGCGCTTAAAAGGTACTTTCCTTTGTAATTATAGTTTATACGGCCGATATAGGATAAAAGGGACCATTCGTTTATGTTTCCATCCGCCGTAATGGTAGGGGCGGCATTGAATGTCGATATTTTATCGTCGGGAAAGTTCGTTCCGGTCACCATCGTATATTCGCTATGATATTTTTGTGCGGATATGCCGAACAGGAGATCAAAGGAATGATCTTTTATCTGCTTGCTGTAGGTGGCGGTATTCTCCCACAGCCAAGTGTAGAATAGATTATTGGATTCCTTCGCCTCGGGAATCTGATAGGGAGCCTTGTAGATCTCTCCGGAGGTGGAGGGCTTGAACGAGTTCCATTTATTCTGTGTCAAGTCCGCGTTGATGCTGGTCTTTACTTTTAAATCTTTGACCGGCTCTACCTCCAAGAAGGCGTTTGCGATCAGATGGGTGTTCTGGGTCTTGTTCTTGTTGAGGCGAACCACATTATACCAGTTTGGGTTATCGAACAATCCCGGTCCACTGGCCACAAGCGGAATACTGCCATCCTCATTCTTATAGGGTGCGAGAGGTGTTGTCAACATAGCTCCTTGCAGGATGGAACCTTTATCTTCCGTCCAGTTACCGTCCGATTGCGGGCTATTATTGATGGAGAAGCTAGGCGCTAGGTTCACGCCTACCTTGACGATCTTCGAGAATACGTATTCCGTATTGGCTCGTGCGGAGAACCGTTGGTAATTAGAGTTTGTCAACACTCCGTCTTGGTTGAAATAGCTGGCTACGGTGGATGATTTAAACTTCCCGTCTCCATTGCTGTACGACAAACTGTAATTCTGGATAGCGGCGGGACGGAATAATACGTCATACCAATCCGTGCCTTTACCCAGCGCTTCGGGATGTTGGTAAGCGGGATCGACCGCCAATCCGTTCTCTTCGGCGATCTCTTTCCTGAACCGTGCGTATTCGGAGGCATCCATCATATCCGGCCTCCCTTTCTCGGGTACGTATTGTATGCCTCCATATACGTCGACGCTTAGTTTTTTCCCTGATTGGGCAGTCTTTGTCTGTATCAATACGACTCCATTGGCAGCCCGCGAACCGTAAAGTGATGTGGCGGAAGCGTCTTTTAGCACACTGATACTTTCTATCTCGTCCGGATTGATCGTGCTGATATCGCCCACGATAGGCATTCCATCCACTACATAAAGGGGCGTGGTTCCTCCGGACAGTGACGCTTGTCCCCTAATTCGCATGGTCATTCCTTGTCCGGGTTTACCGGATACTTGATTGATTTGGACACCGGCGAACTTGCCTTGCATCTTTTGCGAGATCTGGGCTACGGGCATATCCGCCATCTCTTCCGACTTGATGGATTGCACGGAGCCGGTTACCGCCCGCTTGATCTGTGTTCCGTACCCGACTACTACCACTTCATCGAGCTTCTGCGTGTCTTCCCGCAGCTGTACCTTGATATGATTCTCTCCTGCGCCGACCATAACGTCCTTGCTGTTATAGCCGATAAAAGATACTTGCAGGGTTTCACCATCCGATAATTCGATCGAGAATTTACCATCTAGATCCGTGATTGTCCCATTATTGGTACCTTTCACCACTACGTTCGCCCCGATGATAGACTCTCCGTTGGCGTCGAGCACGACACCTGTCACTTTTCTTGTTCTCTGTTGAGTTACGGAATCATCATTCTGCTCCGTATACGGGTTCTCTTGTGATGGATTTGTAGCGATAGCCAATGCCGGCGATACGCAGAGGAAGAGCAAAGACAATGATCCCATCGCCACATTCCAAGTTTTCATTTTACTTTTCATACTTTTCATTTGTTCATAATTGAATAGATAATGTTAACTACATACGATAAGTCTGATAGATTCAGATTAACTAATACATTATTAGATATACTCCATAGGCTATATGTTATAAAGTTATTAAGTACCGTAGGGACTCAATGGGTAATTTATGTATAGGATGTTAGAGGCGAGTGGTTTAGGATTGATTGCGGATCTGTTATGTCATTTATCTAACAAGAAATGTCATTTTTGTAACCATTTGATTCTTATTACTTCCCATCTTTGCCATATCGAAAGAGAGAGATAGTAAGGATTTAGTTCCTACGGAACTGTGGTTTTTTCTTGCGTATTATTTATAGCACACGTACGTAAAATTATGTTTATAGCTTCCCTTTTCATAATAGCGACAGCTTACCTTGATTTTTATTAGCCGTTCTTTTGGGTTCTTAATGCATTGTACTGATATTTTTCTGGAGTGGTACCTTGAGTATGAAATGAAAAAACACTGGCACAACCTTTTTTCTGCGTAAAGTCCGGACTTTCCTAAGCCCGAGGGAACCTTATCAATAGAAGTCAACCACCGGTTAAACCAATACAAAAATTAGGTTGTTGACATAAGCAAAAGCTATCTCATGCTTCTAACTTGTTCTTGTAATTCTTTCATTCTTTGCATCAGTGTATCAAACTCCAGAGATTCTCCATAGATGAAGAAACGTTGCATGTCTGTATAATCTGTTTTCCATACTTCCATTTCCGACTCTGGAATCATGAAATTAATCGTCTTAGGACTGTGGTGGTCATAATTGACATATTTCAGGGCGTAGTATGCCTTACGATGCTCCACTATGGTATTATATAAGGAAATGTCAGACAAAGCCTCACGTCCATATTTAGTATCCATAAGTTTTTCTAAATCGTACAAATGTCGTGACATACGTACACTTCGTGGCTTCTCCTTTTGAAACTCCTCTGCAAGTAAAAACAACTTCTCCAAGAAAGTGCGAGTAGGTACAACTGTCTTTACCTTGCAGTTTGAATCGGAATCTTCACCTTCAAAGCTTTCTTCTATCAAAGAATGAATGTCTCGCAACTCTGTCGGTTCATCCATAGATAGAACGCTAATTTCAATCTTTACACGTGGAGGAATGTAGGTTATTATATCTTCAACAATAGAATGGTAATGTAAAAGAATGACCGTAGGATCCTTATCTGAATCTATCGGACGCCATTTTCCATTCTTGTCCTGTACTTTTGTTACATTTTCTATGCTATAGCCTGTAATACCCATTCCCTTCAATTTGGCATCTAATTGAAAAGAAAGCGTGTTATGTATATATGCACGAGCTATTTTACGCAATTTCTCACGTTGATTTTTACTTGTCTTTTCTATACCAAAGAATGAATGGCTTATAGCCAAGTCTATATCCTCAGAAAAGCGCTCAATAATATTGAATCCTTTAGAAAGGGATGTGCCTCCCTTAAATATCAACGATTCATGATAATCCGTTTGAAATAATGCTTTTAAAGTGGCAGTTACCCACCAATCTTTTTCTATTGCCACTTGATTGATACCAAGATGTTCTATCTCTGTCTGTTGCAACATTGCCAAGCGATCAATCAATTCGTTATTAAGCCATAGTTTTCCCATAAATCCTTTCTCTTTAAACATTAAGCATCGGTTTAACAATTCTTTTCATCCATGCAGGCATCATATCAACATCCCCCATTAAGGCGGCCTTATCTGGTTCTTTTGATATCAACTGTCGTATTGTCTGTAATTCCCCTTGTCTTACATTTTCTTTCTTTAATGTCCTTAAAGCCTGCACAAGTAACGAAATAAGACGAGTGGAATAGCAAAAATTTTTAGGAACTCCACGTTTCAATATCACATTTCGATTTGACAATTTGATTGTTCTTTCACTACCAGTGGTTAAATACGTATAGTTCATCGGTACTTGAGTTGACAGTCCTAATACGTTCAAAGCAGTCATACCAGATGGTAATACTTCTGCATTATCACGAGTTGCAATAGCCTGTACAATCTTATCAACAGAAGGAAGTACCACTCCGAAACGGCTCTTTCTTGGCTTTGCATATATTCCTTGAGTAATTTTTACGAGGATTCCTTCTGTCGTTAACTCAGACAAAATGCTACCCACGAATTCTGTGTGATATTCAGGAAAGTCGGAGCGAAACAAAATACGATCTTCTGGCATTGCTATTATGCGCTGCTTAAGAGTCGTACTATCTAAAGAATACTCGTTAGTCATATGACCTTTGAATTTTTGATGATTTTTCAAATGCGAATTTACAATTAATTATCGAAAAGGCAGCGTAAAAATCATTGTGCCACATTCATTTTAAGTTCTTTTCCATAAATCTTGTAGTAAACAGACGGGAAGTAGGCAGCTTTTCTGCCTTTCACAACCCAATTGGGGTAC
This sequence comes from Parabacteroides sp. AF19-14, assembly GCF_003635485.1. Lineage (NCBI taxonomy): Bacteria > Pseudomonadati > Bacteroidota > Bacteroidia > Bacteroidales > Tannerellaceae > Parabacteroides > Parabacteroides sp. AF19-14. The sequence goes on from NZ_QTMJ01000005.1 coordinate 81,134, forward strand.
TTACATTGACGAATATAGGAATCTTCGTTAATATCTGGGATTTTGTTTAAGCTCGCTGTTCAAGTCGATTTCCCGCAGGGTATACCCATTCTCCGAAGCAGTACATTAAGTATGAAATAAAAAAACTAAATCATCTACCATATCTGCCATTATCTATATAAGTATCTAATTATAAGAAATTTGTTGAATGGTGGTAGATAATAAACATCTACCACTATCAGCTTGCATCTACCACTATTTACTGCTTTTCAACCACTAAATGCAGCCGTTCACTATTCGCTAACCACATTACTCGTTCTGCGAGGGTATGCCAACAGGCTGCCTGCTTGGTTATTTGTATACCTTGTGTGTTGATTTAAAATATTGAATAATAGGTATTTATAGTTTTAAAGGCATAAAACAAAAGTTTTCATAGCGGAAAACTTTTGGTTCGTGCTTATGAAACTTTAGTTTTCCTTAGAAGAAACTATTTGTTCGCCTAAGGGAAACTCTTATTAACCCTGTCGCTTTGCCCATCGATGTCTTTTAAAAATAACACGTATTCTTATCCAATGCAAAGAAAAAGTATCAATGTCAAGTATAAGTGGTAGATGTTGAATGATAATTGTAGATGTCAGGCTATCTACAACCTATATGTAATGCTTTGATTTATAAAGCATACATGGCGTAGTGGTAGATATTGTAGATGTTTTCATAAAATCAATATTGTAGAATTCCTTTTATCTCGATTATGTATAGTTGCAGTCTGATATTTGGTTAGTTATGCTATTCCACATGCTTTAAGAAGAGAATCTTATGGCTTGTGATGATATAAAGTTTTTATGGTAGAAAATTTTGTTTACGTAAAAATATTTGATCTATAAGTATTCTGTAATAGATAAAAACGCCTAGTCTAAACGATCGTTTATTCTAGGCGTTAAAGATAGGCTATATTTTTGAATAAAACAAAATCCAGAGAAACTTTTAAAAATTGATTATCAACGCATAAACGTAAATATGGACGCTTATGCGTTGAATTCAATAAAACGCCAGAATAAAATGATCGTTTAGACTAGTCGTTTTGTAACCGATGATTCTGCTTAACCACCTGTAAATGATGATTGTGAGAAAACTGAAGGGTCGATTACTACAGAATTTGTAATATAGGGTAAATGTTTTTAAATAATTGAATATTACTAACTTAAAAAATTAATCGTATGAAAAGAAGATTACTTTTCTTGTTCGCCTTGTTTATGGTGGCGACAAGTGTAGGGTGGGGGCAGACGGATTTGTATGTCAGCTCTAGTGGTTCTGATGATGCTGCAGGTGGTTCGGACACTCCTCTGGCTACAATTGCGAAAGCGATTGAAAAAGCCACGGATGGGGCTACCATTCATTTGGCAGAGGGAACTTTTCCTGTTTCATCAACAATCCCTAAAGCGTTAACTATTGTTGGAGAAGGAAAAGATAAATCAGTTCTCAAAGGATATCTCGTTATTTCAGCGGGTACGCAAAAGAACGTTTCTTTCCAAAATGTTCAGTTGACGAATGAGGCAAAAGTTTATAGTAGCCCCACGAAACCTGTACCTCTGATTTTAATGAAGGATCAAAGTGCGGTTTTATCGTTAAGAGGATGTGCTTTGATTAATAACGCAAAAGGATGGTACGTTGGTTATGGTGAAGGTGTATATAAAAAGATGGGTATCTCTATCCAATCTGATTCCACGGCTCTGGGTGGAGAGATTCATTTGATTAATTCTTCGATTATGATGGCAGCGGATAATCAAAGTGGTATTTCCTGCAATGGTGCGGTAAGCCAATTGACGATTGATCATTCCTCGATTACAGTTAATGAATATCCACGATCAGGCATATTTGGTATTGATGTGCATTGTGACGGTATGAACGTAGATATAAGTAAATCGACGATAGAATTAGGTAAATTTTATTATCCAATATATATCTTAGGCCCGAATCAGACTATAAATATAAAAGATGAATCACTTATTAAAGGTTGGTGTGCTATTTATGCTAATGCGGTATGTGATAACTCTGTGGTTAATGTCTCTTCTTCGAAGTTAGTAGGTTATAGTGAGATGACAGGCGCTAGTAATGGTTTCTCTACATTGCCTATACAAGCGACGATGAATGTGCGATATGTGATTACGGATTCGGAAATACAGACTTCCGTTAAAGATCAAACTATATCTCCGATGACTCCCATAAGTTTTGCGGAGAATACATATATTGAAGATTCTCATGCAAATAATTGCTATGTAGAATTGAGAGGTAATACTATAGTTAGCTTGATGCGCCAAGATAATAATCCGGCTTTCATTTCTGATGATTCTAATTACTTAAATAGAGTATTGGCTGATCAATCAGTAAAGTTTAGGACGGTAGATGCATCGGGTAATGAAATCTGTGAAGCCATTGTAATTCGTTCGGCGCAAGGTGATACGGTTCGTATGGCATTGGATACGACGGCATTTAAGAGTTGCTTGACCTCGGCTTTTGAGAATGATAATATTATTCTACCGATAGGTACTTATACTTTACCTCAGACATTGACATTGGATAGATCTCAAGGACTTATAGGTGCGGGTAAAGATAAAACAATTGTAAATGGACATATTTTCGTTAATTCACTATCCGCCGGTTCAGTTACATTGACCGCAAGCGACATGACCTTAAAAGGAACAGATAATTCCTCTGCGCATGGGCTTATTGGTATGATTGGAACGGGCAAGGATATCGTAAAGTTAATCAATTGTAAGTTAGATGGTGGTGCGGTTACCGCTCAGACCGCTGCCGTAGGTGTCCGTATGGAATCAGTGGGAGCGGAGTTAAGCTTGACGAATACGGATATCGATGTCAATTATTATGGAATAGGCTTACGGAATAAAGAGCAAGTCTTAGATATTACGGGAGGAACCTTTACCGCATGGGGGGCGATCATGACATCAGCCGGAAGTATGAGTCCAAGTGATGGTACATTAGCTAATACGAATACCCGGATAACGGCGAAAGACGCGACATTCATCAGTAGGACTCTTCTGAATGGGAAAAGCAATAGTTATGGAGCTGTTATTCTTCAGGAAAAATACAACGGAGTTACAGCTGATTTCACGAATTGCGAGTTGCGAGCGGTAGATGGATTAGATCCTTTGATAAATGCTACCCAAGCTACGGCTACGGATATACGTTCGTATGGAAATACGATCACATTTACAGGTTGTACGTTGTCTTCTTTGGAAGGAACGAATAATCTCCCGGATGGAAGTAACGGATATTTACATGCCGGAGTTATTCGGCTAGGTTGGGGTGGAACGGATGATCAGTCGACACTTGCGGAAAATACGATCACGATCAATAGTTCTACCTTGAACGGCAAGAAGGGAGAGAGCTGGGTTTATTCTCATCGCAAAAAGGAGGCGAAAAAATACGACAAGCTGACGATCAATGGAACTGTTTATGATCCGGCCTCGGGTCTTATTTGTTATGGAGGACCGGATATTCAGAGTAAGATAGATAATGCGGTAGCTGGAGAGACGATATCTGTTCCGGAGGGAGAGCATGCGGGTTTCAATGTCACTACCGCTGATATCCGGATAAAGGGAGTTTATGGAAAAACGATTATTAAAGGGCCGGAGAAGTATACGGGTTCTTCCATCGCTTGTGTCTCTGCGGATAAGGTGACTTTGATGAATCTTTCTTTCAAGAGTTCAACGGATGGCTCGAATCGTCCAACAGCATTGTTTGTCGGTGGAGGTACGGTGGAGATTGATAGTTGTATTTTTGAGGATAAGCTACTCCAAACAGGTTTATATTCGGAACCGGGTAGTACTCTTAAAGATGCGACCTTGTTGGTTCATAACAGTATTTTTAATGTATATGATAAGAATTTGTTGATCTCAGCGGGACGACTTAACGCTACGATCAAAAATAATGTTTTTACGGATAGTGATATTTCGCTAGCGAAGAATGACGGATTGAATGTCGTTGAATCGAATGAGTTCCATAATTGTATCGTGAAAGCTGAGGATGGTGTAACCTTCCAATATAATAAGATGTACCCGGGCGACCAAACATATGTGTATTCCATTCGTCCAGATAATTTTGCGGGAACGGTTAATGCGTCGAATAATTATTGGGGAAGTGATAACCCGGATTTCTCGGTCTTGATTGATAAAAGCAGGGCACCGAATGGATCTGTAGATTATTTCCCCTATTATTCGGATGTCGCTTTGAGTACCTTAATCTATAAGATGGTAACGATTTCAGAAGATACGGTCTGGGCCACTCCGCATCCAAATCAAAAGGTCACCATTTTAGATGGAGCGACTTTGACGTTATCTGCTCCAATGTCTTTAGATACCGTTACCATGAGAGAAGGTGCGCAAGTAAAGTCAAATCTTGCGGATCAAACAGGAAGCGTGACTACTAAGTCTCTTCGTTTCTCTCCGAATCTCTCCGGCACTGGGTGGAAGGCGTTTGGAATGCCATTTACCTCTGCCGTGATCAATAACTCTACGGAGGAGGAGATCTTGGCTCCAAGTCAACAATCAGCTGATAATGGTATCTGGTTCGCAAGGTTGAAGGATAATAAGACTCCGGAGTTTGTGGTGGATGAAACTGCTTTTGGCATGGCTGGTCTTTGGGCGGCTAATGGCGATACCTATACGATCTCTTCCGAAGGAGCTTTTGAATTCAAGACCTTGGAAGAACCTGCCGCTCCAACTGAAACAGGTACTTTCTTGATGTGCTCGAATCCGAATACATTTACGATTACCTTGAAACAATCTGCTTATATATTGACAGCGGATGGAACCTCTTTCGAGCAAGAGGCAAACCCGGAGATCAAGCCTTTCCAAAGTTTTGTCTTGACAGACACCAAGACATTGAGTACGCTTCGCTCTTTACGTATCGGCGATGGCGTGGTTACGGGCACGCAGGGAATCGAGCCGGTAGATGGTTATTACGTGACTACCGATCGTGGCGCTATCGTGATTCACACGCCGGAGCCTATGGACGTGGTGATCATCGGAATGAATGGCAAGGTCGCTTATCGTGGCGAGGTTACGGACGGACAGCGGATCATGGTTTCTTCGGGCATCTATGCCGTGAACGGTCAATTAGTAAGGGTTAAATAACGATTAAAACAAAGATAAACATGAAAAAGAGTATATTAGCGATATTCCTTGCTGTCATCGCGATGGCACAGGTACATGCGCAAGATTCAGATTTACGTTCCGCCCCGGATCTTCCGACGTTCAAGGTGACGTTGAATTATAGCTCGGCGAATACGGATCAAGGAACCATAACCAGTACGGTAGCCACAGGTTCCAAGGTGGCATATAATAGTAAACCCGTTTTCACGATCACGGCGAAGCCCGGATATGTCCTGTCGGATATAACGATGAATACGGCTACTATTGGCACGTTGCCGAGCGGTACTTTTCAAAATGATAATACGACCACCTATTCCTATACTTCCACCGCTTTGACCGGTAGTACGGAAATCAAGGCGGTGTTCAAGGCAAAAGAGCAGGTGACAGTCACGATCTCTCCTGAGTATGCCACCTTGGATGAGATAAGGGCGAAGGTGAATTTGCCCAAGGTTACTTTTGACCCGGTTATTACGGGGTATAAAGTACAATACAGGGAGGATGGCTCTGCTGCTTTGACGGATGAGTTACCCGAAAAGGCTGGACTTTATTATGTTGTCGTAACCAAGTCGGAGACTGATACGCAAGCCGCCATAAACAAGGAGATTCTATTCAAGGTACAACCGCCCCATACGCTTTCTTACTCGTTTGAGGAGGCGCAAGGATCTGTAACCGCTTCTATGGATGGCTCCATTATCGCCAGTGGTGATGAGATCGTTTATAATAAGCCAGCCGTATTGAAGATTGCCTCCAAGCCCGGTTATGTGTTGAGTAGACTTACCGTAGATAATAATGAGGTGACTTTGCCGAAAGGAACTTTTAATTCTTCTACGAATGAGACTTCCTACGCGGATTATACGACATCGGCGTTGACCGCTTCTACGGTTATTGACGTGCGATTTGCCGCGAAGAAAACCGTATCTGTAACAGCCAATCCATTATCTGCCACGAAGGATGAGGTTTTGGCTGGTAAGAATCTTCCGGTTATTACATTTTCCCCCAATACGATAGCGGGGCAGAAGGTTCAATATAAGAACGCTTCCGGAGCTTTATCCGATAAACTTCCTGCGGCGGATGGTGTTTACACGGTCGTCGCGACCAGTCCCGAGACCGCGGAATATGCCGCCTTGAAGGATGAGAACATGAAGTTCACGGTATCTAAAGCGAATGTATTAAATTATAACGTGGAAACGGCCGGACAAGGTACGGTTACCGCCAAGATGGGCTCTACGGACATGGCAAGCGGTAGCGAGATCATTAACGGGCAACCTGCCGTATTTACAATTATCGCTAACCCCGGATTTCTATTGAATAAGATTGTTGTGAATGGAACCGCGGTATCAGCCTTGCCAAAAGGTGCGCTTAATAAGGATAACACCATCTCTTATACCTATACGACCGCCTCGTTAACCGCCTCTACGACCTTATCGGTAGGTTTCGCCGCAAAGAAAACGATTGCTGTGAATGTAACAGGTTCTTCGGCGACAAAAGATGAGATCGTGGCCGGGAAGAATTTGCCGGTTATTAAGTTTACGCCGGAAATAGCGGGACAAGCGGTTCGATATCGTGCGGCCGATGGTTCGGAGACTTCCACGTTACCGCAGATAGTCGGAGCTTATAAGATCGTCTTATTTAGTCCGGAGATCATGGAGTATGCCGCGTTAGAGGATTCCTCTAAAACGTTTACGATCCGTAATGCCAATACCTTGGCTTACGCTGTCGATGGTGGACAGGGCACGGTTACCGCCAAGATGGATAACAAGGACATCATGAGCGGTGGTGAGATCGCTTACGGTAAGCCCGTCATTTTCTCGATCGTATCAAATGCCAACTATAGGCTAGGGGCTATTAAGCAAGCCTCTTCGGACGTGGATATCTCGAAGATCAAGGGAACGTATGCTAATGGAAATACCTCTTACACGTACACGACTCCTAATCTGATGAGTGGCGATAGCTATACTTTTGCGTTCGTCTCCAAGGATACGGTGAGGTTCGTGGCTAACAACCTTGTCCAGACGGTCGGCTCCATCAAGCCGGTCACGGTAACAAGCGCTGTCGGGGATATCAAGATCGAATATCAATTGAGCGGTACGGCTTGGGTTACGACATTGCCTTCCACGCTGGCTGTGGGTTCTTATAAGGCCCGTTTGAGCCGTGCGGAGGACTTGACATACCGTAGCCTCTCTGATACGGTTACGTTAGTGGTGGAGAGCAAGAAAGAGGTGGAGAGTTTGGTGTTACCTACTCCGGGTCGTATTGAGGAAGGACAGGCTTTATCGGCGTGTACCTTGATCGATGGTACTTCTTCCGGATCATTTATCTGGAAAGCTCCGAACGAGATCGCTTCTCCGGATAAGAAAAAGTACGACTTGATATTCGAGCCGAATGATCCTGTTCTCTATGCGGCTAAAGATACGTTTATAACCTTGAACGTAATTCCTGTTTATTCTATGAATGTTACCGCTGGTAATTTCGGTACTGTCATCTTGGAGGGGCGTACCGCAAATGATAAATACGCGAGAGGCTCGGTTTTGAAAGCGACAGCCGTCGCGGATAAGAATTACCGGTTTGCCGGTTGGAGTGATGGGAATACATCGGCTACACGGGAGTTGCAAGCGAATGCGAACTTGGATATCGTAGCCCGTTTTGATCCAGTCCTTTATGGCGTGACGTTTACGGATCCGATGAATGGTTCCTTGAAGGTCTTCGCGAATGGCGTGGAGGTAAAGAATGGTGCTGAGTTTTTGCAGGGAACCTTATTGACTATCACGGCGACTCCGGATGCGGGCTATATGGTTCAGTCCGTGAAAGTGAACGGGGCTTTGGTGAATAACGGTTCTTATACTTTGACACAAGCCGCTGATATATCGGCTGATTTCCTGCAAAAAGAACCGGATAAACATTTGGTCAAGGTTGGGGAGTTGAAGAATGGTAGCGTTAATCTGATCGAGGTGGATACGAAGGCGCCTGTTACTCCCGGAGAGGCTATCTCTGAAGGTGTGAAAGTGAAGGTGATAGGAAATGCGGATTATGGCTATGAGCTGGCATCCGTGAAAGTGGAAGGCGCGAATTATAATGAGGCTGATGGCTCATTTATGGTTGGGACCGGAGATGTTACGGTGAGCGCAAGTTTCCAATTGGTGAAATATCAAATAACCTCGGCGTTGAATATCCCCAATGCGGGTAAAGTCGTATTGAAAGATAAGGCCGGTAAAGAGGTGGCTTCCGGTTCTAAGGTTCCTTATATGACTCAATTGACCGCTTCTGTTGAGACGGAAACGGGATATCGTTTTATGAATATGATGGTGAACTCTTCCGAGATCAAGGATGGAGATGTGTTCACCGTTTCCGGCCCTATGGTTGTTACCGCTAATTATGTGGAGAAGAAAGATTTGGCCTCGCTGATTGATAAGACGACGCAAACGGTAGTCTATAATAAGCAATACCGGAATTTCGAGGTTAAGATTACGGGCTATTCCGGTTTGGACTTTAAGGTCGCATATTCCCGGAGTGGGGTAGAAATGACAGAGAATCCTAAATCGGCCGGAACTTATAAAGTTCGGATTACCCGTGGCGAGGATGATTTATTTAAAGCCGTGGATGTAACTGCCGAGCTGATTATCAAGAAGGCTGGTATGGCATTGCTGGAAGTACCGACTATAGGAGGGGATAATTATGAAAAGGTTGATGCTAAACTTACTCAAGACTTCGAGGATGTGGAATGGAATCCTTCTACACAAAAATCGGCGCTTCGTGCGAATGTGACCGGAATCCCGACAAAGGATCAGGTAAATATTCTGCGCTTTACCCCACTTGACAAGAGTAATTATGAATCGGTAGATTATTCAATGCCGGTTGGTGAAGTAAAAACGTTTTCTTTAAGTACCTCAAATACGGAGGTTACGAATGGAGGCTTGGTTATTAGCGATTATTCGGAAGTTCCGGAGAATACGGTTTTAAAGTTGCGAGCGGTAGCTCCTAGCGAGAATCAGCGTTTTGATTCTTGGAGTGATAATGTCTCAAGCGCCGATAGAAAGAAACCAGAGATAACGGTTACTTTGGCGGCTGATGCGACATACACCCCGAATTTTGTGGATAAACCTAAAATAACGGCGAATCCTTCAGATTTGGAGTTTGTTTATAATGGTTCCGTAAGGCTCGTGGAATTGAAAGACATTTTGAGCGGTAGTTATCCGACAGATGTAAATATTAAATATTCAAATACGGATGGATCGGTTGCTACCCCATTGAACGCAGGTACTTATCTTGTGACTGTAACACGTACCGGGGATGAGAACTGGCGATCTTTCGAGGCAACCAAGAAATTAGTGATAAAGAAAGCGAAGGTCGTAAAGGTAGTGGCTCCTACCGCATCTACGATCACGGAAGGTCAGTCCTTGTCGGAATCCCTATTATCCGGTGGTGTTGCGAAAGGTGCCGATGGGACTACCATATCCGGTAAATTTGAATGGGCTGATGCGTCAGCTATATTGAAACCCGGCAATAGCCAGAAAAAGGAAGTGATCTTCACGTCGTATGATCCGAATTATGAGGATGCGACTACGGAAGCGGAGGTTACGGTGAAAAGTTCGGATGCGTTAGTTGTCACGTTCGCTCAACCGGAAAATGGTTCTTTGAAAGTCTATATGTTGAAGGGTGAGGGCGAGAAGACCGAGATAACGAGTGGAACCGCTGTGGCGAAAGCGACTAAGCTAACCATTGAGGCGGAAGCCAATCCGGATTATGAATTGGCCGTTATTCAAATAGGCGAAGAGAAGTATACGACTTCGCCTGTAGAGATTGAAGTCGATAAGTCCTTGGCTATTATGGCAGAGTTCAAGCCGGTTTCTACACCTCCGGGAACAGATGTGGCTGTTACGGGAGTTTCCTTGAATATCACGTCCAAGGCATTGGCCGTAGGTGAATCTTTTGCCTTGCAAGCGAAAGTTACCCCTAATAACGCCACGATGAAAACCGTCTCTTGGAGCAGCAGCGACGAGACGGTGGCTACTGTTGACGCAGATGGTGTCGTTACCGCGCTGAAAATCGGTACCTGCAAGATTACTGTGGCTACCGATGATGGAAACAAGACGGCGTCTTGTGTGGTAACTGTCTCCGGTACGGTAGGTATCGAGCAAATCATCAACGATCATCAAATCTATTGCGAGCGAGGTGCGATAACCGTTCATCCGGCCCGTCCAATCTCGATCCGTATCATAGCGGTGACTGGAGTTAGCCTGTATGGCGACTCAATTATCGGAACTACCCGTATCCCGGTATCGACAGGAATCTATCTGATAGAGATCAACGAGAATGGTAAGCGTATAACAGTGAAAGTGAACGTTCGCTAACAACCTTATTTTAAGAAACTAACCCTTGAGTCTTTAATGTTGGGGAAGGCCGCTAGGAATACTCAGTTCCGGCGGTCTTCTTTTTTATCCTATAAGCTTTACTTTATCTGTTTTTGTTCTGATATAATTAAATAAAACGTTATCTTTGTATCATAGAAAATTAAAACAGAAAGCCTTATGGAAAAAAATGAAGAAAAGAAAAAGGAAGAAAATGCCAAAACTAAAACAACTGTGGCGAAGACTGGAAAAAGAAAGGTAAGTAAGACATGGGAAGCTATGCAGCGGTTAAAGGGAAGTCTGATTGTAAATGACCCTAAATTTTTACTGTAAATGCGATATCTCATTGACACGAATATTTTTGTATATATGGCATCTGATCCCGAATATCTAAATAGGGATATAGATGCTATTATCCAAGAACCGGAAACCCTTCTTTATATAAGTGCCGAGTCCGTACGTGAGCTGATTGTCGCTTATCGAAATAAAGGACTGTGTTCTAAACGATGGAAGTCGGCAGAAGCGATGATCGTCGCCATAGAAAAGGAGTTTTATGTGAAAATATTGCCATTGAAAAAAGAACATATGCAAACGTATGCGCATATGGAGATCAATGAGGCGCAGGGACACAAAGATCCCTCAGACCACGTAATTATTGCGCATGCCATAACGGAACATCTACCGCTTATATCAAGTGATACCCGTTTCGGATTCTATAGAAGTCAAGGGTTGGACTTGGTATTCAATCAGAAATAATCTATATATTGTATATGTACGAATGGCCTTTGTTAGAGTTGTAGAGGTTAAATATTCTAAAACCCTTTCGGCTTACTTATTTTATTCGTTCTTTTGCAAGAAAATTGGGAGGTGTGTTCTCTGTACGCATCTCCTTAATTTATTTAACGTTAATAAGTGAGAGTCTGATGGCTGAAAATAAAAAAGTTAGTTCTGTTTCTTTCTTTAACTCCCGGCTTACGTCTGTTATTAGTATCTCCTTGGTACTATTCTTGCTAGGACTCATTCTATTGATAGGGATGTTGGGTAATAAACTCTCCGTTTATGTGAAAGAGAACTTATCTTTCTCCATCGTGCTGAAAGATAACCAAAAAGAAACTGAGATAAAGAAAATGCAGAAGAGCTTGGATGCTCTTCCTTTTATAAAATCAACCGAGTATATATCGAAAGAGCAAGCCGCGAAAGAGTTGGAAGAAGAACTGGGCGAGAATCCGGAAACCTTCTTAGGCTTTAACCCTTTACAGGCCTCGATTGAGGTGAAACTGCATTCGGAGTATGCCAACCCCGATAGCCTCCAAGTGATAGAGAAGAAGATTAGAAACTATACGTCGGTCTCGGAGCTGCTTTACCGAAAAGATATGATGGAGATGGTCCATAATAATATGAAGCGGTTGGGCTTGATCCTGCTAACCTTGGCTGCGGTACTGATGATTATCTCGTTCGTGTTGATCAGTAATACGATCCGCCTGTTGATTTATTCCAAACGATTCTTAATTCATACGATGAAGCTAGTGGGGGCTACTTCCGGCTTTATACGTAGGCCTTTTGTGAAATATAACATAGTAAGTGGCATTTTCGCCTCTATCTTGGCAATATTGATGCTAACCGGAGCGTTATATTATTTGCAAAATGAATTGAAAGGTTTTATCCAGATATTGGATATGCAAACATTATTATTGGTTTATGTGGCAGTGTTTGCTTTAGGTATTGTCTTGTCCGTGATCGCGACCATTTTTGCCGTGAATAAATATTTGCGGATGGGGGTCGATAAGTTGTATTATATTTAATGTACGAATAATAAAGAGTTGAGAAAGATGGCTAAAAGAGATTTTGCTTTCGGAAAAGAGAATTTTATACTGATTGCGGTAGCGGTTGCCTGCATCGTGCTTGGTTTCATATTGATGAGTGGTGGAGGTTCCGGGGATAATACGTTCAATCCCGATATATTCAGCGCCCGCCGTATCGTGGTAGCTCCGGTGGTTACGGTTATTGGTTTCGTGATGATGATTTTTGGAATCTTGAAGAATAGCAAAGATAAAGAAGTAACAGAATGAGTTGGTTTGAGGCCTTGATACTGGGTATCGTACAGGGATTGACCGAATATCTGCCGGTGAGCAGTAGCGGTCATTTAGCGATTGGCTCAGCTTTGTTTGGTATAGAGGGAGAGGAGAATCTTGCGTTTACGATCGTCGTACATGTGGCGACCGTATTCAGTACGTTAGTGGTTTTATGGAAGGAAATCGATTGGATATTCCGTGGTTTGTTTAAATTTCAGATGAACGCGGAGACGAAGTATGTGATTAATATCTTGATTTCCATGATTCCGATCGGGATCGTTGGGGTATTCTTTAAAGATACGGTAGAACAAATCTTTGGATCAGGTTTATTGGTCGTTGGTTGTATGCTGCTATTGACGGCGGCTTTGCTGGCATTTTCGTATTATGCCAAACCACGCCAGAAAGAGTCGATCTCGATGAAAGATGCTTTTATTATCGGTCTGGCTCAGGCTTGCGCCGTGATGCCGGGTTTGTCACGTTCCGGATCAACGATCGCTACCGGTTTGTTATTGGGAAATAATAAGGCGAAACTAGCCCAGTTCTCTTTCTTGATGGTAATACCTCCGATCTTGGGAGAGGCATTGTTGGATGTGATGAAGATGGTGAAAGGTGAAGATGTGGCCGGGAGCATTCCCGCATTATCATTAGCGGTAGGTTTCGTGGCCGCTTTTGTTTCCGGTTGCGTGGCCTGTAAATGGATGATCAACATCGTGAAAAAGGGGAAACTGATTTATTTCGCTATCTATTGCGCGATCGCGGGATTGGTGACAATTGCTTGTACATTACTGAAATAAAGAATGGATTTTATAGCTGGAGAGATTTTATATTTTAATAAACCGCTAACGTGGACTTCTTTTGACCTAGTTAATAAATTTCGCTATAAGCTAAGTCGGAAACTGAAGGTAAAGAAGATTAAAGTTGGACATGCGGGGACACTGGATCCCTTGGCTACAGGTGTGATGATCGTTTGTACCGGAAGGGCTACGAAGCGGATCGATGAGTTTCAATATCAGACGAAGGAATATATCGCTACGTTGAAGTTGGGAGAGACTACCCCGTCTTTCGATTTGGAGAAAGAGATAGACGCCGTGTATCCCACGGAACATATAACCCGTGAGCTCGTGGAGGAGGTTTTAAAGACATTCGTGGGTACGATCCAACAGATTCCCCCGGTGTTCTCCGCTTGCAAAATCGAAGGTAAACGTGCTTATGAGCTAGCCCGGAAAGGAGAGGAGGTTGAACTAAAATCCAAGACATTGGTTATAGACGAACTGGAGTTGCTGGAGTGCGATTTGCCTGTTATAAAGATACGGGTGGTATGTAGCAAAGGTACCTATATTCGTGCGTTGGCTCGTGATATCGGGAAGGCCTTGGATTCCGGCGCTCATTTGATTGGCTTGGAACGGACTCGCATCGGAGAGGTAACCTTGGATATGTGTATGTCTCCGGAGGAGATCGATGATTTCTTAGAGAAGAATGTGGTAAAAATAGAAGAAGAAAAATAAATAGAGTGCATTATGAAGCTTTCGAAATTCAAATTTAACTTACCGTCGGAATTAATCGCTTTACATCCGGCGAAGAACAGAGATGAGTCGAGGTTGATGGTCGTTCATCGTGATACAGGTGAGATCGAGCATCGCGAATTCAAGGATATTCTAGACTATTATGGAAAAGGTGACGTGTTTATCTTTAATAACACGAAAGTGTTCCCCGCTCGCTTGTACGGTAACAAGGAGAAAACAGGGGCGCGTATCGAGGTGTTCTTGTTGCGCGAGCTGAACGAGGACTTACGTTTGTGGGACGTATTGGTGGATCCGGCTCGTAAGATCCGTATCGGTAATAAGTTATACTTTGGCGAGGATGATTCCATGGTCGCGGAGGTAATTGATAATACGACTTCGCGTGGTCGTACGCTCCGTTTCTTATATGACGGGAACCACGACGAGTTTAAGAAGGCTTTGTATGCCTTGGGCGAGACTCCGCTGCCTAAGTATATCGAACGTGAGGTGGAACCGGAAGACGAGGACCGTTATCAGAATATTTTTGCTGCGGAAGAAGGTGCGGTTGTGGCTCCTGCTGCGGGATTGCATTTTAGCCGTGAGTTGATGAAACGCTTGGAGATCAAGGATTGCCAGTTCGCTTTCTTGACATTGCATTCGGGCTTGGGTAATTTCCGTGAGATCGACGTGGAAGATTTGACAAAGCATAAGATGGATTCTGAGCAAATGGTCGTAAATGCCGATGTAGTGGATATCGTGAACAAGGGAAAGGATGAGGGGCACAAGGTTTGTGCGGTCGGAACTTCCGTGATGCGTGCGATCGAGACGGCCGTAAGTACGGATGGTCATCTGAAAGAGTTCGAGGGCTGGACGAATAAGTTTATCTTCCCTCCGTATGATTTCAGCGTGGCTACCAGCATGGTGACAAATTTCCACATGCCGTTGTCTACATTATTGATGATGACAGCTTCTTTCGGTGGTTATGAGTTGATCATGGACGCTTACGATATCGCTTTGAAAGAGAAATATCGTTTCGGTGCTTACGGCGACGCTATGCTAATCCTTTAATCCGGTTTCTATGGCGACAGCTTACCTTGGATTAGGTACGAACGTAGGTAATAAACGAGGAAATTTGGTGACAGCGGCGGCGCTGTTGGCTGAAAGGGTGGGAGATGTTCTTGCCCTTTCTGATATGTATGAGACGGAGCCTTGGGGATTTGAATCGGACAACACTTTCTTGAACGCCGTGATCGTTATGACGACGGAACTTTCCCCTATGGAATTATTAGACGCTACCCGTTTGATCGAGATCGAGATGGGACGTATCGAAAAAAGTGATGGTGCGTATCATGACCGTATCATCGATATCGATCTGTTAATGGTGGATGAGCAAATCCTGCATACGGAGCGGCTGACGCTACCGCACCCTCTGATGCACAAACGGTCGTTTGTAATGGAACCGTTGGCAGAAGTAGCTCCGTCGGTGAAACATCCTGTGTTTGGCAAGACGATGCGTGAACTTTTATCCGAATTATAAGTTTTAATTATGAACTACGAGATTTGAGTTATGAATAAAGAAATTAATAAAGCGATGACGCAAGGGATCGTCTTCAAGAAAGCGAAAGGCGAAGCGGAAGATTCGAATGGTAAGAAAATCAAGTTCTCTGATTTCTTGAAAGGGACACATGGCTCTGATTCAGCGAAATGGAAGGCCGGTTTTAAATATAAAAAAGCCTTACGTAATTCCAAAAAGAAGAAATAATTTTCAATTTTCAACTTTCAATTCTCAATTATTGCGTATCTTTGCGAATGAATTGACGTGGATAGATTTGTATTGCTTGCAACCACGGGAAAAAATGCTAAAAACATATCCTTTTCGTTGCCGTCCGGCAGAAAAATCCTTCCAAGTTCAATTCAGTTGTAGATTAGTAATCTTTTCAATTTAAAACGATGAGTTATTTATTCACCTCCGAATCGGTGTCTGAAGGGCACCCCGATAAAGTAGCCGATCAAATATCGGATGCTTTGCTGGATGAGTTCTTGGCGTATGACAAGAATTCGAAAGTTGCTTGCGAAACCCTTGTTACAACCGGACAGGTTGTCTTGGCTGGAGAAGTTAAATCAAGTGCGTATGTGGATGTGCAGGAAGTGGCACGTGGCGTGATCGAGAAGATTGGTTACACGAAAAGCGAGTACCAGTTTGAAGCGAAGTCATGTGGTGTGTTCTCTTCTATCCATGAGCAGAGTGGCGACATCAACCGTGGCGTAGAGCGTGCGGATCCCTATGAGCAGGGTGCCGGCGACCAAGGTATGATGTTCGGTTATGCTACTAATGAGACTGAGAATTACATGCCTTTGGCGTTGGACTTATCTCATAGTTTATTATGGGAATTGGCGAAGATCCGTAAGGAAGAACCGGATTTGATGCCTTATTTACGTCCGGACGCTAAGAGTCAGGTTACGATTGAATACGATGATAACGGTAAGCCATTGCGTATCGATACGATTGTGGTATCCACGCAGCATGATGAGTTTATCGGTCCGAAAGGTATTTCACAGAAGGAAGCGGATGAGGCTATGCAAAAGAGGATCGCCTTAGACGTGAAGAAGATATTGATACCTCGTGTGAAGGCTCAATATCCGGCTCATGTACAGGCTTTGTTTAATGATAATATCATTTATCATGTGAACCCGACCGGTAAGTTCGTGATCGGTGGTCCTCACGGTGATACCGGTTTGACCGGCCGTAAGATCATCGTGGATACATACGGTGGCAAAGGTGCTCATGGCGGTGGTGCTTTCTCTGGAAAGGACCCTTCTAAGGTAGACCGTTCGGCTGCTTATGCCGCTCGTCATATCGCTAAGAATATGGTTGCTGCCGGTGTGGCGGATGAGATGCTGGTACAGGTGTCTTATGCGATCGGTGTGGCTAAACCGATGAATATTTTCGTGAATACTTTTGGCCGTGCGAAGGTGAATATGACAGACGGAGAGATCGCCGCTAAGATCTGGGATATCTTCGATATGCGTCCGAAAGCGATCGAGGAGCGTTTGAAATTGCGTAACCCGATTTATTTCGAGACCGCTTCTTATGGTCATATGGGACGCAAACCCCAGACGGTGACGAAGACATTCTCTTCCCGTTATTTGCAGAAGCCGGTTACTTGTGATGTGGAGTTATTCACATGGGAGAAATTGGATTATGCAGATAAGATCAAGGACGTGTTTGGTCTATAAAAAATAAGTGGAAAAAGTAAGCTGGCTTAAATGGCGAAGTATGTTAAGATACTTTGCCATTTAAGTTAAGATACTTAGCCGATGAAGTTAAGATACTTTGCCAAGTATGTTAACTTACCCTTCCTCTTGGAGCATTTCTACTTCTTTTACTTTCCTGAACAGGTCGGATGCGAAGATGAAATCGTTCAACGCTTGGTTATTAGAGGTGATTACCTGCTCTTTTGTTCCTTGCCATTCCTTCACGCCTTCCTTAATAAAGATGATATTATCACCAATATTCATCACGGAGTTCATGTCGTGGGTATTGATAACGGTCGTCATATTGTACTCCACCGTAATGTCGTGAATCAAATCATCGATCAATAGAGAAGTCTTGGGGTCCAGTCCGGAGTTCGGCTCATCGCAGAACAGGTATTTAGGATTTAGGGAGATCGCTCTTGCGATGGCGGCACGTTTCATCATACCTCCACTGATCTCGGAAGGATATAGATGTCCGGCCTCGGACAGGTTTACACGTTCCAAACAGAATTCCGCACGTTTCCTGCGCTCTTTCGTTGAGTCTTTAGAGAACATATCTAAAGGAAACATTACGTTTTCCATTACCGTCATGCTGTCGAATAAAGCGGAACCTTGGAACAACATACCCATTTCCCGACGCAGCATATTTAACTCATGCTTGTTCATCGTGATCAAGTCTCTGCCGTCGTATAATATCTGTCCGGTATCAGGTTTCATTAACCCGATGATATTCTTGATCATTACCGTTTTACCCGAACCGCTTCGTCCGATGATCAGATTCGTCTTACCATCCTCGAACGTCGTACTTATATCTTTCAAGACGACACGTCCATCGAAAGACTTCGTTATATTCTTAACTTCGATCATTTTTAAGTAAGCATTAAATGGGTTAATATTACGTCGGCAAGTAAAATCATGATACTGCTCATGACCACGGCATTCGTACTTGCCTTACCTACCTCTAGGGCGCCTCCCTTTACGTTATAGCCAAAATAGGCGGCGATGGATGAGATGATGAACGCATATACTACGGATTTGATAATAGAATACCAAATGTAAAACTCGTTGAAGTAGAATTGCAAACCGTACTCGAACGAGGAAGGAGTCATTCCCGTACTCGTTGAGTAACTGGCGAATATGCCGCCCATGATACCGGTGAACATACTGAAGATAACCAATACCGGAATAAAGATCATCAAACCGAGCATTTTCGGAAGGATCAAGAAATTGGCGGAATTAACACCCATGATTTCCATGGCGTCTATCTGCTCGGTGACTCGCATGGTTCCGATCTCGGAGGCGATATTACTGCCTACTTTACCCGCTAGGATTAGTGCCATGATAGAGGAAGAGAATTCCAGCAAGATAATCTCACGGGTGGTATAGCCGATCGTAAACTTAGGAATCAAGGGGGAACTGATATTCAAGGAGATCTGGATAGCGATAACCGTACCGATAAAGACCGAGATGATTATGACAATCCAAAGAGAATCCACGCCTAGCTTGTATATCTCTTTGATCAATTGCTTAAAGAACATACTCCACCGGTCTGGAAGTGTTATACTCTTCATCATCAGTAGGGTATACTCACCCATTCTGTGTAATGCTTTATTCATTTTTATCTTGATAAATTTCTGATTTCAATTTGCAAAGATAGCGTAAAATCCACTAATAACCATATAACATCTTAGAAACAAGATTGGTTTTATTTGTAAATCCTATGGTATTAAAGTTTGCCACATCCCTCTTTTTTAACTATGTTTGCTTTCTTAAATACTAAAAAATACTTTTATGAAGCGAATTCTTTTAGGAGTGATCGGCTTGCTGTGTTTATGTGTGGCTTGCCAGCGGAAGGATCTTTCTTTTAAGCCGGGGGAAGTTTGGCCGGATGATAAAGGGGTACATATAAACGCTCATGGTGGCGGTATTCTACGGATCGGGGATACTTATTATTGGTTTGGTGAGCATAAAACGGAGGGCTCGGCTGGAAATCTGGCTCAAGTAGGCGTTCATTGCTATTCGTCGAAAGATTTATATAATTGGAAAGACGAGGGAATCGCCTTATCGGTCGTGCCGGATGATACGACGAGCCATATTGCTAAGGGATGCGTGTTGGAGCGTCCGAAAGTGATTTATAATAAAAAGAATGATCAATATGTAATGTGGTTTCATTTAGAGCCGAGAGGTGCTGGCTATTCGGGAGCATTGAGTGGAGTGGCTGTCAGTAAAAACGTGGTGGGGCCTTACTCGTTCGTAAACGCTTTCCGTCCGAATGCCGGTTTTTGGCCGGTTAATGTACAGGAACTACATAAGCAACCTTGTACGCTTTCCGCAGATCTACGTTTTAGCGGTGGAGAGTTACCAGCCCATCCGGATAGCTTGAATTTATTGGGGCGTGACCAGATCTCCGGACAAATGGCTAGGGATATGAACCTTTTCGTGGATGACGATGGCATCGCTTATCATATTTATTCCTCGGAAGAGAATAGTACCTTGCATATATCGCAGCTGACCGATGATTATACGAGTTATTCCGGTAAGTACGCCCGTTTCTTCCCGGGGCGTTTCATGGAAGCTCCAGCCTTGTTCAAACAGAAGGGGAAATATTATTTGATTATGTCCGGCTGTACGGGCTGGGCTCCGAATGCGGGACGATCGGCCGTCGCTTCCTCGATTTGGGGACCTTGGAAGGAATTGGAAAATCCGTTTAGGGGAGAGAACTCGGAGGTGTCGTTTTATTCTCAGAGCACGTACGTATTGCCTGTACCCGGCCATGCGGATCGCTTTATTTATATGGGAGATCGTTGGACTCCGGAGAACGCTATAGACGGACGTTATATCTGGCTTCCTATCCGATTCGAGAGGGAGCAACCCGTGATCGAGTGGCAATCTGAGTGGAGTTATTAAATTCTCTTATCGCTTTTTTGCGAATGTATGTGATGTAGATCTGCGGATTATCACGTACATTCGCGTTAAATTTTTAAGTAGCTTATGTCAGACGAACAACGAATGGTGCTCCGTACGGAGGACTTGGTAAAGAAATATAGGACTCGTACGGTCGTGAATCATGTATCGATTAACGTGAAACAAGGGGAGATCGTTGGTTTGCTTGGTCCGAACGGAGCGGGAAAGACGACCACCTTTTATATGACAGTAGGTTTGGTCACTCCTAACGAGGGTAAGATCTTCTTGAATGACATGGAGATTACGAAATTCCCGGTCTATAAGCGGGCTCGCAACGGCATTGGCTATCTGGCGCAAGAGGCTTCGATTTTCCGGAAAATGACGGTGGAAGATAATATCCGCTCGGTCTTGGAGATGACGGGACGTAGCGTTGAGTACCAAAAAGAGAAACTGGAAAGCTTGATTTCAGAGTTCGGTTTGAATAAGGTTCGTAAAAACTTGGGAGACCAGCTTTCGGGTGGGGAGCGGCGTCGTGCGGAGATTGCCCGCTGTCTGGCGATCGATCCGAAGTTCATTATGTTGGATGAGCCTTTCGCCGGTGTAGACCCGATCGCCGTACAAGATATCCAGACAATCGTGGCTCGCTTGAAACATAAGAATATCGGAATCTTGATTACCGACCACAATGTATACGAGACATTGAGTATTTGTGACCGGGCCTATCTTTTGTTCGAGGGAAAAGTCCTTTTCCAAGGAACCGCCGAACAACTAGCCGAGAACGAGATCGTGCGCGAGAAATATTTGGGAAAAGACTTCGTGCTGCGTAAGAAAGACTTATAGCAGCCGTTTCAATCGCCTGTTTACCAGTATGAACAGCAGGAAAGATAAGGCAGCGATAAGACAAAAGTCCAAAAGATGCTCGGCGGGAATATTGCCTGTGATAAACTCGTTATCCTTGAGACGACTGTCCGACATCCCTATTACGGCGAAAGCATTATTGACAAAGTGGGCGAACACCGGTATCCAGATGCTTTTGCTCCAATAGAGTAGATAGCCGAAATAGGCTCCGAGTATCATCCGGGGCAAGAATCCGTAAAATTGTAAATGGAAGGCGCTAAATAGTATGGCGGCGACCCATATGATCGTATGAGGGTTGGAGGTCCATTTCCCGATCACTCGTTGCAAGGCTCCTCTGAACAGGAACTCCTCGGTTATCCCGGCCGTAACGGCGATAACGATAAGGTTGGCCAGGATTACCCAAACGCTATCGCTGGATAACAGGATCGTCGTCAGTTGTTCGGCGAGGGTTTCTTGCGCCCGCATCCATTCCTCGATAGGAGCCATAAACGCGGGTAACTCCATCTGCTTGTTGAGCAATCCTAGCAAATTGATAACCGGAGAAAATAAGAACATGCAAACTAAGGTGAGAATCCAGATCCTGCCGTCTGTGATTTTCTTGACTGATAGATAATGGCGGGGATTGTCACTACATGTCCAAGCCATGGCGATAGATGGTAGCAAAAAGGTACAGATCGCCGAGATGAACTGAATGAGCCTCATTAAATTAGCGTCTTGGGTTATATCAGCCTGTAAACCGTGGGTCGCGAGTAATAAGCCCGTGGATATAATAGATGATAAAACGGCTCCAGCCAATAAGAATAGCAGGAGGATCAAAAGTTGGATTACCGCCGGACGGGTAGCATATATTCCTTTTATTCTCATAATGATTCATTCAAAGGGTAAATAATTGCCGCCAAATATAAACAAAAGAATAAAAACAGATCAAAATTTGCACGATTAAAAGAATAAGTCTAATTTTGCGACCTAAAATTCGATACGACTATTAATTAAATAAATCATTCAGAATGAACGTTTCGCTTAAAAACAATGATGCCGTAAGCGGTATCGTGAAATTAGAAATAGTGAAAGCTGACTATGCTGATCAGGTAGACAAGAGCCTGCGTAGCCTTCGTCAGAAAGCCAATGTACCGGGTTTCCGTAAGGGCATGGTTCCTATGGGCATGGTTAAAAAAATGTACGGAAAGCACGTGCTGGTAGAGGAGATAAACAAATTAGTTTCTGAGAATCTGTTCAAGTATATCCGTGAGAACGATTTGCATATCTTAGGCGAGCCGATGCCTAACGAGACAGAGCAAAAGCCGTTGGATTTCGATAAGGAAGAGGATTTCGAATTCTGTTTTGACGTGGCTTTGGCTCCGGAGATCAATATCGAGTTGAGCAAGAACGATAAACTTCCGTTCTATCAAGTCGCTATCGATGAAGAAATGCTAAATAACCAAGTAAACGCTTATCGCTCAAACTTCGGTTCTTACGACAAGGTAGACGAGGTTGAGGAAAAAGATATGGTAAAAGGTACGGTAGCCGAGCTTGAGAATGGTGCCCCGAAAGAAGGTGGTATCGTTGTGGAGGACGCTGTCTTGATGCCTATGTATATCAAGGATGAGGAAGAAAAAGCTAAGTTTATCGGTGCTAAAGTAAATGCCGTAGTGGTATTCAACCCGAATAAGGCTTATGAGGGTGCTGAGGCAGAGATCGCTTCTTTCTTGAAGATCGATAAGGAGAAAGTGGCTGAGACTACAGGCGACTTCAGCTTCGAGATCAAGGAGATCACCCGTCATAAAGATGCTGAGATGAACCAAGAGTTGTTCGACAAGGTATTTGGCGAGAACGTGGTTACTAGCGAGGAAGAGTTCAAGAACAAGATCAAGGAAGCTTTGGCTGAGCAATTCGCTCCTCAGAGTGACTTCAAGTTCTTGACAGACACTCGTGATATGTTGGTTGAGAGAGCTGGCGAGCTGAATTTCGCTGACGATTTATTGAAACGCTGGTTGCTTGCCGCTAACGAGAAGAATACGAAAGAGAAGATCGACGAGGACTTCCCTCAGATCCTTCAGGATTTGAAATATCAGTTGATCAAGGAGAACTTGGTTAAGAAGAACGGCTTGAAGGTTGAGGACGCTGACATCGAGAACTTCGCTAAACGTGTGGCTAAGGCTCAGTTCGCTCAATACGGCATGTTGTCTGTACCGGAAGATGTACTTGACAACTACGCTAAAGACATGTTGAAAAATAAGCAAACACTTCAGAACATCATCGACCGTGCGGTTGAGGAGAAATTGGCTGCTTGGTTGAAAGAGCAAGTGGAACTTGATGTTAAGGAGGTAACCGCTGACGAGTTCAACAAACTTTTTGAATAAAAAGATCTTTACTCGGCCTCTTAGGAGGTTGTTTTATATCAAAAAAGGGATTTCTCTCTAAAAATATCTTAGCGGATAGCGAAATAAATTGTTTCTTTCAGAAATTTATTTATAACTTTGTTTTTCCGTTAAGTCACAGAGGGAAATCCCTTTTTACGTCTTCTCGGTAAATAAAAGATAGGAGAAAATATGGAAGATTTTAGAAAGTATGCTACAAAGCATTTAGGTATGAGTGGTACGGCTCTGGATAGTTATATGAACATCTCCAGTAGCTATATCTCCCCGACAATTATAGAGGAACGACAGCTGAATGTCGCTCAAATGGATGTCTTCTCTCGGTTGATGATGGACCGTATTATTTTCTTGGGCACGCAAGTGGATGATTATACCGCTAACGTGATTCAAGCGCAGTTGTTGTATCTGGATTCCAGTGATCCCGGAAAGGACATCTCTATTTATATCAATTCGCCGGGTGGCTCTGTATATGCGGGCTACGGCATTTACGACACGATGCAGTTTATCTCCAGCGACGTATCTACGATTTGTACGGGTATGGCCGCCTCTATGGCGTCTGTCTTATTGGTGGCGGGAACCAAGGGAAAACGTTTCGGCTTGAAGCACTCCCGTGTAATGATCCATCAACCGCTTGGCGGCGTACAAGGACAGGCTTCAGACATCGAGATTACCGCTCGCGAGATCTTGAAGGTTAAGAAAGAACTGTACACCATAATCTCGGATCATTCAGGTAGACCCTATGAGGAGATCGAGCGCGATGGCGACCGTGATTTCTGGATGACCGCGGAGGAAGCGAAAAAGTATGGCATGATCGACGATGTTTTAACACGTAAATAACAAAAACAACAATAAGAAACTATGGCCAAAACAACAGGCGATACATGTACGTTTTGCGGCAGGAGTAGCCGTGATGTTAATTTGCTTATCAATGGGATCTCTGGTTGTATTTGCGATGATTGTGCCCGGCAGGCGTATGAGATCGTAAAGGAGCAGACAGGAGGTAAGAAAACTTCTTTTGGTTTGAAGCAGAAAGATCTGCCTAAACCGGAAGATATTAAGACTTTCTTGGATCAGTACGTGATCGGGCAGGATGATGCGAAGCGTTATCTGTCGGTATCGGTATACAACCATTACAAGCGTTTACTTCAAAAGGTTACCGCCGACGATGTGGAGATTGAGAAATCTAATATTATCATGGTGGGCGCTACCGGTACGGGCAAGACTTTGTTAGCCCGTACGATCGCTAAGTTATTGCATGTCCCGTTCGCTATCGTGGACGCTACGGTACTTACCGAGGCAGGTTACGTGGGGGAGGATATCGAGAGTATCTTGACCCGGCTATTGCAAGCGGCGGATTATGATGTGGAGGCGGCCCAACGGGGTATCGTCTTCATCGATGAGATCGATAAGATCGCACGTAAGAGCGATAATCCGTCTATCACTCGGGATGTCAGCGGTGAGGGTGTACAGCAAGGTTTGCTGAAACTTCTAGAAGGATCGATCGTGAATGTGCCTCCTCAGGGGGGACGTAAGCATCCTGAGCAAAAGATGATTGCGGTGGATACGAAGAATATCCTGTTCGTTTGCGGTGGTGCTTTCGATGGAATCGAAAAGAAGATCGCTCAACGCTTAAATACCCGTGTGGTCGGTTATTCGGCTAGTTTGGGTACGGCTACCGTAGACCGGAATAATTTACTGAAATACATCACCCCGACTGATTTGAAGTCGTTTGGCTTGATCCCGGAGATTATCGGTCGTTTACCTATCCTCACGTATCTGAATCCGCTGGATCGTGATACGCTTCGTAACATCTTGACCGAGCCGAAGAACTCCATTATCAAGCAATACGTCAAATTGTTCGAGATGGATGGCATTAAGCTGACGTTCGATGAGAAAGTCTATGAGTTTATCGTGGATAAGGCGCTTGAGTTTAAGCTGGGTGCCCGTGGGTTACGTTCAATCGTAGAAGCCGTGATGATGGACGCTATGTACAGTATGCCATCTCAAAAAGTAAAGGAACTCCATGTAACGTTGGAGTATGCGAAAGAGAAATTTGAAAAATCGGACGTGAACCGTTTACAGGTCGCGTAAACGTAGGCGGTTTACTATAAATAATACGAAGTATGGCAAAGAAGGATCATTTAACAGAAGAGCTAAATCGGCACTTTGGCTTCGGTACCTTTAAGGGGAACCAGAAGGCTATTATTGAGAACGTGCTGGCCGGGAAGGATACTTTTGTATTAATGCCGACGGGGGGAGGTAAATCCCTTTGTTATCAATTACCATCCATACTAATGGAAGGAACCGCGATCGTGATATCTCCGTTGATCGCTTTGATGAAGAATCAGGTGGACGCGATGCGGAATTTCAGTGAGGAAGATGGGGTCGCCCATTTTATCAATTCCTCTTTGAATAAGTCGGCTATCGACCAGGTGAAATCGGATATATTATCAGGACGTACCAAGTTGCTGTATGTAGCACCGGAGTCCTTGACCAAGGAAGAGAACGTGGATTTTCTGCGTCAGGTAAAGATCTCTTTCTATGCGGTGGACGAGGCGCATTGTATCTCGGAATGGGGACATGATTTCCGTCCGGAATATCGAAGAATCCGTCCGATCATCAATGAGATCGGTAAACGTCCGTTAATCGCTCTGACCGCTACCGCCACACCTAAGGTGCAGCACGATATCCAGAAGAATCTGGGTATGATAGACGCTACAGTCTTTAAATCATCCTTCAACCGCTCTAATTTGTATTATGAGGTTCGTCCGAAAGGAACGAATATAGACCGCGAGATCATTAAGTATATTAAAGCCAACGAGGGTAAATCGGGTATCGTATATTGTTTGAGCCGTAAAAAGGTGGAGGAATTTGCCGACATCTTGAAAGCCAACGGGATAAAGGCGTTGCCTTACCATGCGGGAATGGATTCGCAAGTACGTTCCGCCAATCAGGATGCCTTCCTGATGGAACAGGCGGATGTGATCGTGGCTACGATCGCTTTCGGTATGGGTATCGACAAGCCGGATGTCCGTTATGTGATTCATTACGATATCCCGAAGAGCCTAGAAGGTTATTACCAGGAAACCGGTCGTGCCGGTAGGGATGGCGGAGAAGGCCAATGTATCGCTTTCTATGCTTATAAGGACTTGCAAAAATTGGAGAAATTCATGCAAGGAAAGCCCGTGGCCGAACAGGAAATCGGCAAACAGTTGCTTTTAGAGACTGCGGCCTATGCCGAGACTTCCGTCTGCCGGAGAAAAGTGCTATTGCATTATTTCGGTGAGGAATACCTGGAAGATAATTGTGGTAATTGTGATAATTGTTTGAACCCAAAGAAGCAGGTGGAAGCGAAGGAATTGTTAAGTGCGGTACTGGAGGTTATCAGTACGTTGAAAGAAAAGTTTAAGGCAGATTATATCGTAAATATTTTGGTAGGTAACGAAACCTCCGAAATCCAAAATTACAAGCACAATGAATTAGAGGTCTTCGGTTCCGGACAGGACGAGGATGATAAAACTTGGAACGCCGTTATTCGCCAGGCTTTAATCGCTGGCTATTTAGCGAAGGATATTGAGAATTATGGTTTGCTGAAAATCACGGAAAAAGGTAAGGAGTTCATGAAGAAGCCGGTATCGTTCAAGATTACCGAGGACAATGAATTCGAGGAAGAGGAAGAGGAAGTTCCGGTTCGTGGGGGAGCCTCTTGTGCGGTAGACCCGGTTCTTTATTCCATGATGAAGGATTTGCGTAAGAAATTATCCAAGCGGTTGGAAGTTCCGCCTTTCGTGATTTTCCAAGATCCCTCTTTGGAGGCTATGGCTACTACTTATCCGATCACGTTGGACGAGTTGCAGAATATCCCGGGAGTGGGCGCTGGTAAGGCGAAACGTTATGGCAAGGAGTTCATTGAGTTGATCAAGAAACATGTAGAGGAGAACGAGATTGAGCGTCCGGAGGATTTGCGCGTACGTACGGTCGCTAATAAGTCCAAGTTGAAGGTCTCAATCATTCAGCGGATCGACCGCAAGGTGGCGCTGGACGAGATCGCGTTGACTAACGGACTTGAGTTCACCGAGCTTTTGGATGAGATCGAGGCGATCGTATATTCCGGTACACGTATCAATATCGATTATTTCTTGAATGATGTGATGGATGAGGATCATATCGAGGATATTTACGAGTATTTCAAGGACTCGGAGACCGACGGTCTGGAAGACGCCATCGAGGAATTAGGCGGTGACTATACGGAAGAGGAGATTCGCTTGGTCCGTATCAAGTTCTTGTCTGAAATGGCAAACTAATGGAAGGGTGGCCCGGTTCCACTCTAAAGAAAAAACAAATAAAGAAGCTTATTGTTCCTTCCGAAAGAGATTTATTTTTCCTTCGGAAGGAATTTTGTTTTCGTTCGGATGAAAGTTTATTTTCTTCTGAATCGAATTTTTAATTTCTCCCGTATCGATTTATTGCGTGAAAAGTCGTATATTTGCACGCAATAATTTTTAAAGCATAAGTTCTATGTCATTTATTGCAGACAGGGTCGTTATGGATGGGTTAACGTTTGACGATGTATTGTTAATCCCAGCTTATTCGGAAGTTCTTCCTCGTAATGTCGATCTCACGACAAAGTTTTCACGTAATATCACATTGAATATACCGATGGTATCGGCCGCTATGGATACGGTTACCGAGGCCAAGTTGGCTATCGCTATCGCCCGTGAGGGAGGTATTGGTGTGATTCATAAAAACATGACGATCGCCGAGCAGGCAAAGCAGGTCCAGACCGTTAAACGTGCGGAGAATGGAATGATCTATGATCCGGTGACTATCACGAAGGGCAAACGTGTGGCGGATGCCTTGGCAATGATGGCTGAATATAAGATTGGCGGTATTCCCGTGGTGGATGAAGGCGGGTATTTGGTTGGTATCGTGACGAACCGTGACTTGCGTTTCGAAAAGGATATGAACCGCTCTATCGATGAGGTGATGACGAAAGAGAATTTGGTCGTAACCGGACAATCTACGGATATGGAGGCCGCCGCTCAGATCCTTCAGGAACATAAGATCGAGAAGTTACCGGTGGTTGATAGCCATAATAAGTTGATCGGCTTGATTACCTATAAAGATATAACGAAAGCGAAAGATAAACCGAAGGCTTGCAAGGATTCGAAAGGTCGTTTGCGTGTAGCTGCCGGTGTAGGCGTTACGTTCAATACCTTCGAGCGTGTAGCCGCTTTGGTGGATGCCGGGGTGGATGCTTTGGTGATCGACACGGCACATGGTCACTCAAAAGGTGTGGTGGATGTCTTGAAACAGATTAAGGCGCAATATCCGCATATTGATTGTGTGGTCGGTAATATCGCTACGGGCGAGGCTGCTAAATATTTAGTGGAAGCCGGGGCGGACGCCGTGAAGGTAGGTATCGGTCCGGGTTCGATTTGTACAACTCGTGTGATCGCTGGTGTGGGTGTTCCCCAGTTGTCGGCTATTTACGATGTGGCGAAGGCGTTGGAAGGAACTGGTGTGCCTTTGATCGCTGACGGTGGCTTGCGTTACTCCGGTGATATCGTGAAGGCGATCGCCGCTGGTGGATCTTCCGTGATGATGGGATCTCTGTTGGCGGGTGTAGAGGAGTCGCCGGGCGATACGATTATCTTCAATGGCCGAAAGTTTAAGTCTTACCGTGGAATGGGGTCGTTGGAAGCTATGCAAAAGGGGTCCAAGGATCGGTATTTCCAAGATGTGGAGGACGACGTGAAGAAGCTGGTTCCGGAGGGAATCGCTGCCCGTGTTCCGTTTAAGGGTTCTTTGTATGAGGTCATTTACCAAATGGTAGGTGGTTTACGTGCGGGAATGGGTTATTGCGGGGCTCATAATATCGAGGAGTTGCATAAAGCTCGTTTTACTCGAATCACCAATGCAGGTGTGCAAGAGAGCCATCCGCATGACGTAGCGATCACGCAAGAGGCTCCGAATTATAGCCGCGGTGAATAGTAATACAAGTTTTACGTTTTATAAAAAACACTAATTTAATGGGATAGCATACTTTTCTTGTCGGCTCTCCGTTAGATTAGTGTTATTTTTGTAATGTATATTCGTGCTATGGTAAAAGAATTTTTGATGAAAAAGTTACTTATTTCATTAGGGGTATTCGCTTGTGTGACAGTTAACGCTCAAACCGCATCCGATTCGGTCGTTATGATGGTCGCTGGAAAACAAGTGCCTTTATCTGAATTTATTTTTATCGCAGAGAAGAATGGAGAGGTGGATTTATCGAATACAAAGTCCGTCAAAAACTATGTCGAGCTATTTAAAAATTTTAAGCTAAAAGTAGCGGAGGCGGAATCTTTAGGGATCGACCAGACATCCTCATTCAAAAGTGAGCTGGATGGATACCGGGCTCAGTTGATCGATAGCTATATGTCGGATAAGGAGGGTGAGAAAGCGGCTGCCCGTGCGGTATATGACCGGGGGGATCACTCGGTAGAGTTGACCCACATCTTATTCCGTTTGCCGGAGAAGACGGTCTCCAAAGATACGGTAGCTGTATATCAAGAAGCCATGCGAGTATACGAACGTCTCCAGAAAGGAGAAGATATGGAAACAGTCGGAAAAGCTTTGGCCGAGAAGGACAAGGAGCATGTCGCTTGCGAATATGTACGTTGCTTGCTCCCGATGCAATCCCTGAAAGTGTTCGAGGATGCCGCCTATTCTTTGCCGATTGGCGTGGTGTCTGAACCTGTTCGCACGAAATTAGGATTTCATTTAATAAAAGTCCATAGCCGCAAACCTAATCCGGGACGGGTACGTGTCGCTCATATCTTGATCGCATTCCCGAAAGATTCCGCTATTCAGGACTCATCGGCTTTTCTGGCAAAAGCGCAAGCTGTCTATAAGCAAGTACAAGAGGGTGCGGATTTCGGTGAGTTGGCGAAAGAGTATTCGGGGGATGCGGCTTCCGCTAAAAAAGGGGGGGTATTACCTTGGTTCGGGATCGGCGAGATGGTCCAGCCTTTTGAGCAAGCCGCTTTTGCGTTGAGCAAGCCGGGTGATTTATCCGGGGTGGTGGAAACTCGTTTTGGTTACCATATCATTAAGTTGATCGATAAGAAGGGACGCCCTTCGTTTGAGGAAGAGGAAAAAGCCTTGTCGAGACGTATGGGGCAGGGTGAACGTAACTTCGAGTTATATAAAGCTTTCGACGATCGTATGAAAAAAGAATACGGATACGTTTTCTATCCGGAAGCCTATGCGGAGCTGCAAGCGTTATGTAATGATTGTTTCCCCACGGACGAGGCGTTTTATGAGAAAGCGAAGGATATGAACAAGACGCTTATGCAATTGGATGGAAAGGATTTCCCGCAAGCGGAGTTCGCTTATTATATCCAACGTTGCCCGTTCTCGACAAAAACGTATGCGGGTGATTTTATGCAAGAGGTCTATGATTTGTTTATCCGCGATATCGTAACGACCGCCGAGCGTAAGAATCTGGAGACAAAACATCCGGAGATCCCTCATTTGATGCAGGAGTACCGGGATGGGATTCTGTTGTTTGAGGTCAGCAACCGGGAGATCTGGAGCAAACCCTCCGCCCAGCAGAAGGTGTTGGAAGCGAAGTGGATTGCGGATTTGAATAAAAAATATCCGGTGACTGTCAACTGGAAATTATTGAAGAAACTAAAGAAATAAAATAAAGATAGATATGAGGATAGTCTTCATGTTCCTAGCGTTCGTTGTGTTGTTGGGTGCCTGTAAAGGTTCTCAGCCAGCTGATACTACGGATGTCTTGGTTAGCGTGAAAGGACGTACCCTAAATCGTTCGGAGGTGAATAAGCTAATACCCCGGGGGATTTCCTCCGCTGATAGTCTGTTGCTGGCCGAGAGCTTTACCAAGAAATGGGTAAAGGATGTATTGGTGTACGATGTGGCTTTGCGTAACTTGGGGGATGAGAAAGAGGAGGTCGATAAATTGGTAGAGGAGTACAGGCGTTCCTTGGTTCGTTACCGTTATCAGGAACGATTGGTGGAGGAGAAGCTGAAAACTGATATCCGGGAAAGTGATAAATTAAACTATTACGAGGAAAACCAGAAAAAGTTTATCTTGGATAAAGGCTTGATCAAGGGATTATTCTTGAAAATCCCGGTTGATGCCCCGGGACTTACCGACGTCAAAAAGTGGTACAAATCCACAGATGTGGCCTCTTTAGAAAAAATTGAGAAATATAGTGTGCAAAATGCCACGATTTATGAGTACTTTTACGACAAATGGGTTGATTTCGATGAGGTAATGGATAATATACCGATCCATGTGTCGAATCCGAATGCGTTTCTGAAGGCGAATAAGTATGTTGAGGTGGCGGATAGCAGTTATTGTTATCTGTTGAATATCAAGGAATATTTACCTTCCGGCAGTGTGGAGCCATATGATTATGCCAGTCCGCACGTCACGGAAATGCTGGTCAACCAACGAAAAGTTGAATTCTTGAAAAAATTTGAAGACGAGTTATATAACGATGCGATCCGGAGCGGTGACGTGGAATTCCATTCCGAGCCGTGATCTCTAATTTTATAAATGGGTAGACATGATGAAAAAGATTTTAAGTGTATTCTTTCTTGCCTGTTGTTCTTGCATTGTAATGGCGCAAGACAATGTGATCGATGAAATTGTGTGGGTGGTAGGAGATGACGCTATTTTACGTTCGGATATTGAGACGCAGCGTTTGTATAATCAAAACGAGGGGGTCCGTTTGGATGGCGACCCGTATTGCGTGATCCCGGAGCAGATGGCGATACAGAAACTATATCTGAATCAAGCTAAGATTGATAGTATTACCGTGAACGAGAACCAAGTGATCCAGAGCGTGGATCAATGGATGAACATGGCTGTGAACCAAATCGGGTCTCGCGAGAAATTGGAGGAATATTTCGGTAAGAAATTTTCCCAGATCAAGGATGAGCGTAAGGAGATGGTGCGGGAGCAGCAGGTAGTGCAACAGATGCAGCATCAATTGATCGGCGAGATCAAGCTGACACCTTCTGAGGTGCGTAAATATTTCAGCCAGTTGTCTCAGGATAGCCTGCCGAACATCCCTACGACAGTAGAGGTGCAAATCGTTACCTTGGAACCGAAGATTCCGTTTGAGGAAACAGACGCTATCAAGGCCCGCTTACGTGATTTCACGGAGCAGGTTAATTCCGGCAAGATGGAATTCTCTACGTTGGCTCGTTTGTACTCGGAAGATCCGGGTTCGGCGTCTCGAGGTGGTGAGCTGGGTTTCATGAGCAAGACACAGCTGTTGCCGGAGTTCGCGAACGTCGCATTCAACCTGAAAGACCCGAAACGTGTCTCCCAGATCGTACAGACGGAGTATGGTTACCATATCATCCAATTGATCGAGAAGCGTGGAGACCGTATCAACTGCCGCCATATCTTATTGAAACCGAAGGTTTCCGATAAGGAGTTGGCGGATGCTACCACTCGTCTGGATTCATTGTACAATGATTTGCAAGCGAATAAATTTACGTTCGAGGAAGCCGCCACATTCGTCTCTTACGACAAGGATACACGTAATAATAAAGGTTTGATGGTAAACCAAGATTACGAGAGCAGCAATATGGGAACCCCTAAGTTCGAGATGCAAGAACTTCCGCAGGAAATCGGTAAGGTGGTATATGGCATGAAAGTCGGAGAGATCTCCAAGCCTTTTACCATGTTGACGAACAAGCAGAAAGAGGTAGTAGCTATTGTTAAGCTGAAAGCTCGGACGGAAGGACATAAGGCGAATTTGGCCGATGACTTCCAAGCTTTGAAAGCGATCGTAGAGGCTAAGAAACGTGAGGAATTATTGAACGACTGGATCACGAAGAAACAAAAATCAACCTACGTGCGTATTAGTGACGGTTGGAGGAATTGTGATTTCAAATATCCGGGTTGGATTAAGGAATGAGACTAATTAACAGGTTATTTCTAGCGCTCTTATCGTGTGCTTTATCGGTTGGCGTATTTGCGCAAACGCAAGATAGCACGGTGGTAGCCGCCAAAGATAGTGTCGCTCCCAAGAAGACGAAGGTCTTTTTGGAGCATGCGAATACGCTTTCGTTCGATAAGGAGAGGAACGCCGAGGCTCAAGTACTGAATGGTGATGTTTGTTTTCGCCATGATAGTTCGTATATGTATTGCGATAGCGCATATTTCTTTGAGCAGACCAATTCCTTGGAAGCGTTTAGTAATGTCCGGATGGAACAAGGGGATACCTTGTTCGTGTATGGAAATTACCTGTTTTACGATGGAAATACCCAGATCGCTTATTTGCGGGAGAATGTCCGCATGGAGAATGGGCAGGTTACCTTGTTTACGGATAGCTTGAACTATGAGCGAATCCCGGATATCGGATATTATTTCGACGGAGGTCTGATTGTCGATTCCTTGAATCAGCTCTCTTCTTTTTACGGGCAATATTCGCCTAGTACGAAATTGGCTATCTTCAATGATAGCGTTCGTCTGGAGAATGAGCAATTCACGTTGTATTCCGATACCTTGCATTATAATACGGACTCGAAGATCGCCACGATACTCGGACCATCCATTATCGTGTCGGATAGCGGCACGATCTATTCTTCCAGAGGTTGGTACGATACCGTGAATAATACCTCTTTGCTATTGGATCGTTCTCAGGTGGTTTCCGGCGACCGTATCTTGACGGGCGACTCTATCGCCTACAACCGGGAACTGGGTTTTGGGGAAGCGTTCGGTAATATGAGTCTGCAAGACACGGCGCAGCATGTCATGCTGGAAGGCCAATATGGCTTTTACAATGAGAAGACCGAGTATGCTTTCGCTACGGATAGCGCCCGTTTCTTGGAATTCAGCCAAGGGGATACATTGTTTCTGCATGGTGATACCTTGAAGATGACTACGGTGGACTCCCTTTACCGGGAAGTAAAAGCTTATTATGGCGTCCGTTTCTATCGGACGGATATGCAAGGTGTTTGCGATTCGATGCAGTTTAATACAAGAGACTCTATATTATATATGTATACGGACCCTATCGTTTGGAATGAACAGTATCAGATCTATGGGGATACGATCTTGATATTTATGAATGATAGCTCGATTGATTTCGCTCACGTGAAGCAATTCGCTTTCGCGATACAGCAAATCGATTCTACCGCGTTCAATCAATTAAAGGGAAATGACTTGAAGGCTTATTTCGAGGGACAGGTCGTGAATCAGATCGATGTGTCGGGTAACGCCGAATCGATTTTCTTCCCATTGGAGAAGGACGGTTCGATGGTCGGCATGAACGAGACCAAGAGCGGTTTCCTTACGATCTGGCTAAAAGACAATAAGTTGGATAAACTGAAGATCTGGCCGACTCCAACAGGTACGATGACCCCTATTCCTGATTTGAAGCCCGACCAGAAATACTTGAAAGACTTTTATTGGTTTGATTATATCCGTCCGAAAGATAAGGATGATATTTATCAGGTCGTGAAAAGAAAAGCTCAAGATGCTCCGAAAAGAAGCAATAAATTCGTACATTAGCGTCGTATTCATAATTAATAGGTAAAGCTATGGCACTTTTCTCGTTTTATAACATGCGCAAGCCGCGTCAATTTGATCATAAGCCTATTTATTGGGACCCCCATAAGGAAGCCTTGGAGGAACGTATAAGCAAGGTCAAACGTGAAATGGGTGTAGAGGAGCCGTTGGAGGAATATAAGCCGCATATCAAGGGAACTTTCATTGAAGGTACCTCGCATCTGAAGAAAAGCGTGGGGCGAGGCGAGGATTCCCGGGCTCGTAGGTATAAGAATGTGAAACTGGCAGTGGCCTTGGCGGTCTTGGCTGCTTTCTTTTGGTATTTGTTCTGGTAATGAGCGATATCATTCATTTACTTCCGGACCATATCGCCAATCAAATCGCGGCGGGAGAGGTGATTCAACGTCCGGCCTCTGTCGTTAAAGAGTTGGTCGAGAATGCGGTGGACGCTGGCGCTTCCAATATCCAAGTGAACATTAAGGATGCGGGTAAGACATTGATACAGGTGATCGATGACGGGAAAGGTATGTCCGAGACGGATGCTCGCATGGCTTTTGAGCGGCACGCTACTTCTAAGATTTCTACGGCCGAGGATTTATTCTCTTTGCATACGATGGGTTTCCGAGGTGAGGCATTGGCCTCTATCGCCGCTGTCGCCCATATAGAGTTGCGTACCCGGGCTAGAGGGACCGAGCTTGGCACTTGCCTATCCATCGCGGGTTCCAATTTGGAGAGTATCGAGCCGGAGGCTTGTAACGAGGGAAGTATCTTCTCGGTAAAGAATCTTTTCTTTAATGTTCCCGCCCGCCGGAAATTCTTGAAGTCGAATGAGACGGAATTCCGGAATATCATCAATGAGTTCGAGCGAATCGCCTTGGTGAATCCGCAGGTGGGTATGTCTCTTTATCATAATGACGCGGAGATATTCAATCTGCCCGAGTCGGGGTTACGTCAGCGCATCATTAATATATATGGTAAGAGTTTAAACCAGAAGTTGCTCTCTCTGGATGCCCAAAGTTCCATGGTGACTATTTCCGGTTTCGTGGGGCGTCCGGACTCGGCGAAGAAGCGAGGGGCATTGCAGTTCTTTTTTGTGAATGGTCGTTATATGAAGCATCCTTATTTCCATAAGGCGATCATGCAGGCCTATGAGCAATTGATTCCTGCCGGGGATATGCCGAATTATTTTGTTTATTTCACGTTGGATCCCTCCTCGATCGATGTCAATATCCATCCGACAAAGACGGAGATTAAGTTTGAGAACGAGCAACCGATCTGGCAGATCTTGATGGCCGCTACCCGGGAGGCGTTGGCTAAATCGAGCGCTATCCCTACGATTGATTTCGATGTGGAGGATGCGATCGATATTCCTGTTTACAACCCGGTTAAGAAAAGTGAGCCTAGTACTTATAAGGCCCCGAAAGTGCAAGTGGATTCCAGTTATAATCCGTTTGACACTACTTCCTATAAAAAACCGGAATTCGATTGGTCTAAATTATATCAAGGGTTTGAGAACGATCGAGTGGCTGCCCAACTGGAGTCCGAGAGTTTCGAGGATGCCCCGATCGAGGAATTGCCGGCCGAGGCTTCGAACCCGGAAAACCTGTTTGCGGAGGTAAGCAATCCTTGCTATCAATATAAAGGGCGATATATCGTGACATCCTTGAAATCGGGTCTGGCGATTATTGACCAGCATCGTGCGCATGTGCGTATCTTGTTTGACCAATACCTGTCGAATATCCGTCAGCAACAAGGTGTATCCCAACAAGTCTTATTCCCGGAGATCGTAGAGTTTACCGCTGCCGAGGCGGCTGTACTGCCTTCCTTATTGGAGGATTTGCGCTTCGTCGGCTTTGATCTGAGTAATCTGGGAAATGACAATTACGCGATCAATGGCCTGCCCGCCGGCATAGAAAACCTTGATCCGGTAAATTTGGTAAAGGATATCGTGGACCGGGCGATCGAGACCGGATGCGAGGTGCATGAGAAGATCTGCGAAGCCATCGCCTTGTCTTTAGCGAAAGCCGCCGCTATCCGTCCCGGCAAATCCTTATCCTCGGAAGAGATGGATCATCTGATCGCCTCCCTATTCTCTTGTCCGGACTCGAACCTGACCCCGGATGGAAAGACGATTATCTCCATGCTGACAGATGAGGAGCTGGAGAGAAGATTTAAGTGCTAGGGATGATTTCGATGACATACGTTTCATTGGCCGCATTTGCTTGTGCTACAGCTAAATCCTGTGAAACGTGTGAAGGGTGAGCGGCACTACTTGATAAAGATTGCCATAGCGGGTGTGTTTACGCTCTATATGGAGGGCGGTCAGTACCTTTCCGAAATTGCTTGCCGTGCTACTGCGCATGGCTGCTGGGTTCTTTTCCTTTAATATCTGGAAAATGGAGGCAGCTGATAGTGGATGTACATTTAGGTCTCCCGGACATGCGGCCCGGAAGCAGGCGTGGAACACATCTTCCTCGATCGGACGTTTATAGAAAGCCTCATTCGATCGCATGATCGCCTCCTCCTCTGCGGAGGTGAACCAATGGCGCTCTCCTTTTTGTAACTCGTTTTTCAGCTGGGCGTAGATTTGATCATGCTCGATACCTTCGCAATTAATCTTGCTTTGCACCTCCACGCATAGGAAACGGCGGCTTCCCGTGGGGTCGCTTAATAGGTTCTTCTGGTTCGTAGTGCCAATAAATGAGGCTAGGCGGGGTAGGGGATGGAAATGCTTGGCGTGTGCCTTGCGTACGTTCATCCCGGCCATCTGCATCCAATTTTTCAGCAAAGCCATTTTACGGTCGGGCAACCGGTCGAACTCATCGAGGTTGATGAGTCCGAACCCATCCATTGCGAGGCCAAGGCGAGCATCCAGCGATGAAACCCCTCCACCCACAACGGTTCTGAGGAGACCCGTCGTGCCAGATCGCTTACTCGGTCTTTCCCGTCCCATTCGGGTAACCGCTCCATATATTGCCGGAAAGGATGATACTCTTTTACTTCTTTTGAATATACGAAACGATTCACGTCCCGATCCCAGCAATCGATCCCCGTCCGTCTTGCCTCCATGCAAATGCTATTTAGATCACGTTACGTCACCGGATAGAAGCGATCCGTTTCCAATTGTTTGTATCGATATTCAGTCTCCTCGCTCAACAAGTTGAAGCGGAATTCGATCCGTTCTTGGAGGAAAGTCTCCAGACTCTTTTGAAGGATAGAGTTGCTGTCGCTCGATCGTTTCGCTTTACTTTCGTTTGGGTGTGGTACGGTGATCGACCCGTCCGGTTTTAAGAAGCGAAGCCATAATTGGCCTAAAAAATCCAATACAGTTTTCATGACGCTATGTTTTAGAGGTTGTTTTTACTGTTTCATTTTGCGAATATAAGCTGTTAACTTGCGGTTTTCCAAATGTTTATATTGTCATTTGAAATAAAAGTAATCTGTGCGAAATACTAGGGAAAACTATTGTTTAAGTGGTATGGATGTAGTACCTTTGTTAAGTGCTTATAATCTTTTCACCTATGTGAAAAGAACGTATCACAATCATGAAACGATCGTTTCACATAGGTGAAAAGATCATATCACCCTTGTGAAATGACTAATAGCATACGATGTTCTTATGAATAACCTTTTAATCTCATACTAGATATATGGCAGCAAAATATGACTTTTACAAGACTCCGGTATCGAAGGATAGCATGAAGCGTCCTCGTTTTCACGCACGTATCGTATCATCCGGCACGATCGATACGGATGATCTGGCCAAACGTATCCATGGTCGATGTACCGTCACGCCGGCAGACGTAGCCGCCGTGCTTATCTCTTTAAGCGAGGTGACAGCGGAATATTTGCGTGAAGGAAAACGTGTACATATCGATGGGTTGGGGTATTTGCAAGTCACGTTGCAATGCCCGGCCGTACAATCCACGCACGAGATACGTGCGGAGTCCATCCGTTTCAAGTCCGTGGCTTTCCGTCCTGAGGTAGAGCTGAAAGATAGCTTGAAGACGATGACGCTGGAACGAGCCAAGTACAAATCCCATTCCCGCCAATTGGAGCCTGAGCGCATCGACCAATTGCTCGCAAGCTATTTTGCCGAGCATGAATATATGACCCGTGTTGCTTTCCAGCGGCTTTGCGGACTGACGAGTAGTACGGCCAGCCGCCGTCTGCATCAATTCGTCGAGGCGGGTAAATTGCGTGATATCGGCACCCGCCACCAGTCGCTTTACGTGCCGGCTAGGTAAATCGTCGATCCGTTCCCATTACTTTCACAGGCATCACAGGAACTCGTTTGATTTAAGGGGATTGAGTTTGTGTGAAGCCCGTGACGCATGAAACTTATCGGTAAATAGAGATAGTAAATGTTAAATATCAATAAATACAACAAGAGCCTACCTTGCCAAACGGGAACAAATATGTACCTTTGCACCGTTTTTAGTGCGGAGTATACGAAAAAAACAGGCACAACTTATTGATTGTCCGAAAATAATGCGTAACTTTGCGGCTCGAAATAGGAAAAGATTAGATAAATAATAATAATAACACATTCAAAGTTTAAAAAAAGAAAGAAATGCCTACAATTCAGCAATTAGTTAGAAAAGGAAGGGAAACTTTGGTGGAGAAGGGTAAATCACCCGCATTGGACGCTTGTCCTCAAAGACGTGGCGTTTGCGTACGTGTTTACACTACGACTCCGAAGAAACCTAACTCTGCAATGCGTAAAGTAGCGAGAGTACGTTTGACAAATGGTAAGGAAGTTAACTCCTATATCCCGGGAGAAGGACACAACTTGCAAGAGCACTCTATCGTATTGGTACGTGGTGGTCGTGTAAAGGACCTTCCGGGTGTGCGTTATCACATCGTACGTGGTACGTTGGATACAGCGGGTGTTAACGGCCGTACGCAAAGACGTTCCAAATATGGAGCTAAGCGTCCGAAACCGGGTCAAGCAGCAGCTGCCGCAAAAGGTAAGAAGAAGTAATTAATTACATGCCTTCAAACTGAGATTTAAATTTAAGTATTAAAACAGGTTTGAGTTATTTGGATAGGCTATAAGGTTGAGTAAATGGTTCAGCGGAACCGTTGAAGACAAATTAAAGGCAACCAACGACAAGAACAAATTTTTGAAAACAAAATGAGAAAAGCAAAACCAAAGAAAAGACAGATCCTTCCGGATCCTGTTTTCGGTGATGTAAAGGTTACGAGATTCGTTAACCATTTGATGTATGATGGCAAGAAAAATACTGCCTTCGAAATTTTCTATTCCGCTTTGGAAACCGTTAAGGGCAAATTGCCTAACGAGGAAAAGTCCGCTCTCGAAATTTGGAAAGCTGCGCTTGATAACATTACTCCTCAAGTCGAAGTTAAGTCACGCCGTGTAGGTGGTGCTACATTCCAAGTCCCTACTGAAATCCGCCCGGATCGTAAAGAGTCAATTTCTATGAAGAACCTTATTATCTTCGCACGTAAACGTGGAGGTAAGACTATGGCTGACAAGTTGTCTGCAGAGATTGTAGATGCTTTCAATAACCAAGGTGGCGCATTCAAAAGAAAAGAAGATATGCACCGTATGGCTGAGGCTAACCGTGCGTTCGCTCACTTCAGATTTTAATTTTTTAAGGCAATAAAAAGAATATGGCAAACAACGATAAGCA
Organism: Parabacteroides sp. AF19-14; assembly: GCF_003635485.1. NCBI lineage: Bacteria > Pseudomonadati > Bacteroidota > Bacteroidia > Bacteroidales > Tannerellaceae > Parabacteroides > Parabacteroides sp. AF19-14. The sequence goes on from NZ_QTMJ01000005.1 coordinate 121,791, forward strand.
ATTGATGTTCACTAGGAACATCGGTATCATGGCTCACATTGACGCTGGTAAGACAACGACTTCTGAACGTATCTTGTTTTACACAGGTTTGACACACAAGATCGGTGAGACTCATGATGGTACTGCTACAATGGACTGGATGGCGCAGGAGCAGGAGCGTGGTATCACGATTACTTCCGCTGCTACGACTACATTCTGGAACTATTTGGGCAACCGTTATAAAATCAACTTGATTGACACTCCGGGACACGTTGACTTCACGGTTGAGGTTGAACGTTCTCTTCGTGTATTGGATGGTGCTGTTGCTACATTCTGTGCCGTAGGTGGTGTTGAGCCCCAGTCTGAGACTGTATGGCGTCAGGCTGATAAATATAATGTACCTCGTATCGGTTACGTTAATAAGATGGACCGCTCGGGTGCTAACTACTATGAGGTAGTACGCCAATTGAAGGACGTATTAGGAGCTAATCCTTGTCCGATCCAGATCCCTATCGGAGCTGAGGAGACTTTCAAGGGTGTTGTCGACTTGATCAAGATGAAGGCTATCTTCTGGCACGACGAGACTATGGGTGCCGAGTATAGCGTAGAGGAGATCCCGGCAGACTTGCAAGCTGAGGCTGAGGAATGGCGCGACAAGATGCTTGAGGCTTTGGCTGAGTGCGACGACGCTATCATGGAGAAATACTTCGATGATCCTTCTACGATCACGGAAGAGGAGATCATGGTTGCTATCCGCAAGGGTACGTTGGCTATGCAGATCAACCCGATGACTTGTGGTTCTTCTTTCAAGAATAAAGGTGTACAGACTCTATTGGACGCAGTTTGCGCGTTTTTGCCTTCTCCTGAAGATACGCCGGCTATCGAGGGTACGGATCCTTCAGATCCTGATAAAATAATCACTCGTAAACCTTTGTTCGAGGAGCCATTGACGGCGTTGGCATTTAAGATCGCTACCGACCCGTATGTAGGTCGTTTGTGCTTCTTCCGTGTATACGCAGGTTCTATCAACGCTGGTTCTTATGTGTTGAACACTCGTTCCGGAAAGAAAGAGCGTATCTCACGTTTGTTCCAGATGCACTCTAACAAGCAGAACCCGATGGAGGTGATTGGTTGTGGTGATATCGGCGCAGGTGTTGGTTTCAAGGATATCCGTACAGGTGATACACTTTGCGACGAAAACCATCCGATCACATTGGAGTCTATGGAATTCCCGGAACCGGTTATCGGTATCGCAGTAGAGCCTAAGACTCAGAAAGACATGGATAAGTTGGGTATGGGCTTGGCTAAGTTGGCCGAGGAGGATCCTACTTTCCGCGTACAGACAAACGAGGAGACAGGTCAGACCGTTATTAGCGGTATGGGTGAGCTTCACTTGGATATCATCATCGACCGTTTGCGTCGTGAGTTCAAGGTTGAATGTAACCAAGGCCGTCCGCAGGTTACTTATAAGGAGGCTATCACGCAGCCGGTTGAGCTTCGCGAGGTTTACAAAAAGCAATCTGGAGGTCGTGGTAAGTTCGCAGATATCATCGTTCGTATGGAGCCGGCAGACGAGAGCTTCGAGGGTACTTTGCAATTCATCGATGAGGTGAAGGGTGGTAACATTCCTAAGGAATTCATCCCGTCCGTACAGAAAGGTTTCGAGAAGGCTATGAAGAACGGTGTGTTGGCAGGTTATCCGCTTGACAAGTTGAAAGTGACTTTGATCGATGGTTCTTTCCACCCGGTAGACTCAGACCAGTTGTCATTCGAGATCGCCGCTATCCAAGCGTTCAAGAACGCTTCCGCCAAGGCAGGTCCTGTATTGATGGAGCCGATCATGCAGATGGAGGTTGTTACTCCAGAAGAGAGCATGGGTGACGTTATCGGTGACTTGAACAAGCGTCGTGGACAAGTTGAGGGTATGGAGACTAGCCGTACGGGAGCTCGTATCGTGAAGGCTAAGGTTCCATTGGCTGAGACATTCGGTTATGTGACAGCTTTGCGTACGATTACTTCAGGTCGCGCTACATCTTCAATGCAGTTCTCACACTACGCTCAAGTATCCTCTTCTATCGCTAAGCAAGTATTGACAGAGGTGCAAGGTCGCGTTGATTTGATCAAATAATATTTAGAAACATATAATAAATATGAGCCAAAAGATCAGAATTAAATTGAAGTCTTACGATTATTCTCTGGTAGACAAGTCTGCCGAGAAGATCGTAAAGACGGTAAAGGCTACAGGTGCTATCGTTAGCGGTCCTATACCTCTTCCTACGCACAAACGTATCTTTACAGTGAACCGCTCTACTTTCGTTAACAAGAAATCTCGTGAGCAGTTCGAACTCTCTTCTTATAAGAGATTAATCGATATCTATAGCTCAACTGCGAAGACAGTTGACGCTTTGATGAAGCTAGAATTACCTAGCGGTGTAGAAGTAGAAATTAAAGTGTAAGTTTTTAACAATTAGTGAAATGCCAGGATTATTAGGAAAAAAAATCGGAATGACATCCGTTTTCAGTGCCGAGGGAAAAAATCTTCCATGCACTGTTATCGAAGTGGGTCCTTGTGTGGTTACACAGATCAAGACTTTGGAGAAAGATGGCTATGAAGCTGTACAGTTGGGTTTCCAAGAGAAGAAAGAGAAGCACACGACACAGCCTGAGATGGGTCACTTCAAGAAAGCCGGTGTAGCACCTCAAAGACACTTGGCCGAGTTCAAGAATTTCGAAACTGAGTACAAGTTGGGTGACGTGATCACTGTAGACTTCTTGGAAGACGCAGGTTTCGTGGATGTAGTGGGTACATCAAAGGGTAAAGGTTTCCAAGGTGTAGTAAAACGTCATGGTTTTGGTGGTGTAGGTCAGACTACTCACGGTCAGCATAACCGTGCTCGTAAGCCGGGTTCTATCGGTGCTTGTTCTTACCCCGCAAAGGTATTTAAGGGCATGCGAATGGGCGGCCAGATGGGTAACGAACGTGTAACCGTTCAGAATCTTCAAGTGATCAAGGTAATGCCGGAACACAACCTTTTATTGGTAAAGGGATCTGTTCCAGGAGCAAAAGGTTCAATCTTATTAATTGAAAAGTAATGGAACTGAGCGTATTTAATATTAAAGGTGAAGATACCGGAAGAAAGGTAACTTTGAACGATGCGATCTTCGGCATTGAACCCAACGATCATGCTATTTACTTGGACGTAAAGCAGTATTTGGCAAATCAACGTCAGGGAACGCATAAGTCTAAAGAGAGAAGCGAAGTATCTGGTAGTACACGTAAGCTGATCCGTCAGAAAGGTGGTGGTGGCGCACGTCGTGGTGATATCAACTCTCCGGTGTTGGTTGGTGGTGGCCGTGTATTCGGTCCGAAGCCTCGTGATTATGAGTTCAAGCTGAACAAGAAAGTAAAATCTTTGGCTCGTAAGTCAGCATTGAGCTACAAGGCAAAGAACAATGCGATTGTTGTCGTAGAGGATTTCACAATGGAAGCTCCTAAGACTAAAGAATTTATAACAATTGCTAAAAACTTGAAAGTGGCTGATAAAAAGTTACTTATGGTTTTACCGGAGAAGAATAATTTAGTATATTTGTCTGCTCGAAATTTAGAGAAGGCAAGTGTAATAACTGCTTCTGAACTAAATACATACGCTGTGTTAAACGCTGTTAATTTGGTTTTAACGGAAAGTTCAGTCGCTGTTGTTGAACAAAATTTTAAAGCATAAGGAGTAGAATAATGGGAATTATTATTAAGCCTATAGTAACTGAGAAACAAACAGCGATCACAGAGAAATTTCCGAATCGCTATGGTTTTCGTGTTTCTCCTGATGCCAACAAATTGGAGATAAAGAAAGCTGTAGAGGACATGTACAGTGTTACAGTAGTTGATGTTAACACCATCAACTACTCTGGAAAGCGTAAAAGCCGTTATACAAAATCAGGTATCATCAACGGCAAGCAAGCTGCTTTCAAGAAAGCGATCGTAACGTTGAAAGAAGGAGAAACAATTGATTTCTTTAGTAATATCTAAAAAGAGAAATGGGAATACGTAAATTAAAGCCCACGACACCGGGGCAGAGACACAAAGTTATTGGTGCATTTGATAAAATCACTGCAAGTACACCAGAGAAGTCTCTTGTAGTAGGTAAGAAGAGTACAGGTGGACGTAACAACACTGGTAAGATGACAATGCGTTATATCGGTGGCGGTCACAAACAAAAGTACAGAATTATCGATTTCAAGAGAAACAAAGATGGCATTCCTGCGACAGTAAAGTCTATCGAGTATGATCCTAACCGTTCATCTCGTATCGCTTTGTTGTATTACGCTGACGGAGCAAAGAGCTATATCATCGCTCCGAACGGATTGGAAGTTGGCCAAACAGTGGTTTCAGGTAGCGACGCCGCTCCTGAGGTAGGTAATACTTTGCCTATGGCAAATATTCCCGTTGGTACTATTATTCACAATATTGAGCTTCGTCCTGGACAGGGTGCCAAAATGGTACGTTCCGCAGGTGCATTCGCTCAGCTGACTTCAAAGGAAGGCGCTTATGCGATTATTAAGATGCCTTCTGGTGAAACTAGAAAGATTCTTGCGGCTTGTAAGGCTACAATTGGCGCAGTTGGCAACTCAGACCATGCTCTTGAAAAATCAGGTAAGGCCGGTCGCTCTAGATGGTTAGGTCGTCGTCCTCGTAACCGTGGTGTTGTTATGAACCCGGTTGATCACCCAATGGGTGGTGGTGAAGGTCGTTCTTCCGGAGGTCATCCTAGATCCCGTAATGGCTTATATGCTAAGGGCTTGAAGACTAGAGCTCCTAAGAAGCATTCTTCAAAGTATATTATTGAAAGAAGAAAGAAATAATCTGATTAATTAAGTAAACTATGAGTCGTTCGCTAAAAAAAGGCCCGTATATTAATGTAAAGCTTGAGAAGAAAGTTCTGGCAATGAATGAGTCAGGAAAGAAAGCCGTAGTTAAGACATGGGCAAGAGCTTCAATGATTTCGCCTGATTTCGTAGGCCATACTATTGCAGTTCATAATGGAAATAAATTTATTCCTGTTTTCGTAACCGAGAATATGGTAGGTCACAAGTTGGGAGAGTTCTCACCGACACGTACTTTCCGCGGTCACGCCGGTAACAAGAAGAAATAATATCGGTAGTAACAGGAATTCAGGAATCTGAAAATAAAAAGAATCGAATAAAATGGGTGCTAGAAAAAGAATATCAGCTGAAGCAAGAAAAGAAGCCCAAAAGACCATGTATTTCGCGAAGTTGAACAATGTTCCTACCTCTCCTCGTAAGATGCGTTTGGTAGCAGACATGATTCGCGGTATGGAAGTATTCCGTGCGCTTGGTGTTTTGAAGTTTTCTAACAAGGAAGCTGCAGCAAGAGTAGAAAAATTGCTTCGTTCAGCAATCGCAAACTGGGAACAGAAAAATGAACGTAAAGCAGAAGCAGGAGAGTTATGCGTATCTTCAATCAGCGTTGATTGCGCTACTACGTTGAAGAGAATGCGTCCGGCTCCTCAAGGAAGAGGTTACAGAATTCGTAAACGCTCGAACCACGTAACTCTGTTTGTTGATACACTTAGTAAAAACGATAGTCAAAATTAATTTGTAGATGGGACAAAAGGTTAATCCGATTAGTAATCGTTTAGGAATTATCCGTGGTTGGGATTCCAATTGGTATGGCGGTAAGAATTACGGGGATACTTTGCTGGAAGATAGCAAAATCCGTAAATATTTGAATGCCCGTCTTGCAAAAGCTAGTGTATCTCGTATCGTTATTGAACGTACGCTTAAGTTGATCACGATCACTGTTTGTACGTCGCGTCCGGGTATCATCATCGGTAAAGGTGGTCAGGAAGTTGATAAGTTGAAGGAAGAGTTGAAGAAGATCACTGATAAAGAAGTGCAGATCAACATCTTCGAGGTGAAGAGACCTGAATTGGACGCTGTTATCGTAGCAAACAACATCGCACGTCAGCTTGAAGGTAAAATCGCATATCGTCGCGCGGTAAAGATGGCTATCGCCTCTACCATGAGAATGGGCGCCGAGGGTATAAAGATTCAAATCTCTGGTCGTTTGAATGGCGCTGAAATGGCTCGTTCGGAAATGTATAAGGAAGGAAGAACTCCGTTGCACACTCTTAGAGCAGATATTGACTATGCTTTGGCTGAGGCCTTGACAAAAGTTGGTTTGCTGGGTGTTAAGGTTTGGATCTGCCGTGGTGAGGTTTATGGCAAGCGCGATCTTGCTCCTTCTTTCACTGCTACCAAGGAGACAGGCCGTAGAAACGACAATGCCGGTGGCAACAGAGACAAGAACTTCAAGAGAAAAAGAGCTAATCGTTAAACGTTAGAATTTAAGTAGAGATGTTACAACCAAAGAAAACCAAGTTCAGAAGACAGCAGAAAGGTCGCATGAAGGGCGAAGCTCAACGTGGCAACCAGCTGGCCTTCGGTTCTTTTGGAATAAAGTCATTAGAGAATAAATGGATTACCGGTCGTCAGATCGAGGCTGCCCGTATCGCCGTTACACGTTATATGCAACGTCAGGGTCAGGTTTGGGTTCGTATCTTCCCGGATAAGCCAATCACGAAGAAGCCTGCAGAGGTTCGTATGGGTAAAGGTAAAGGTAATCCCGAGGGATTTGTTGCGCCTGTTACTCCGGGTCGTCTGATTTTCGAGATCGAAGGTGTTCCCTTTGATATCGCTAAGGAAGCGTTGCGCCTTGCCGCACAAAAACTTCCGGTTACAACCAAGTTTGTTGTGAGACGTGATTATGACATGCAAAATCAAAATGCGTAATTGTTATGAAGATTGCAGAAATTAGAGAACTAAGCACGAAAGAGTTGCTAGAGAGAGTAGATGCAGAGGTTGCGGCCTATGATCAGAAGAAGATTAACCATAGCATCTCGCCTATGGATAATCCTTCTCAGATTAAACAGCAACGCAGATTGATTGCGCGCATGAAAACAGAATTGCGCCAGAGAGAACTTAACAACAAATAATTGAGCCTGATGGAAACTAGAAATTTAAGAAAAGAAAGAACGGGCGTGGTAACGAGCAACAAGATGGATAAAAGCATCACGGTTGCCATTAAATGGAAGGAAAAACACCCCATTTATGGAAAGTTCGTTAGTAAGACGAAGAAATATCATGCTCACGACGAAAATAACGAATGCAACATTGGCGATACCGTAAAGATTATGGAGACTCGTCCTTTGAGCAAGACTAAAAGATGGAGATTAGTTCAAATAATCGAAAGGGCTAAGTAAGATGATACAACAAGAATCAAGACTAGTAGTAGCAGATAACAGTGGAGCTAAGGAAGCTTTGTGTATCCGTGTTTTGGGCGGTACGAGAAAGCGTTATGCCACTGTAGGTGATGTGATCGTAGTAGCAATCAAAAGCGTAATCCCAGCTAGCGACGTTAAGAAGGGTGCTGTTTCTAAGGCTATCATCGTTCGTACTAAGAAAGAGATCCGCCGTCCGGATGGTTCTTATATCCGTTTCGATGATAACGCTTGCGTATTATTGAATGCCGGTGGCGATATCCGTGGTAGCCGTATCTTCGGTCCGGTTGCCAGAGAGCTTCGTGCAACAAACATGAAAATTGTATCACTTGCACCTGAAGTGCTTTAATCTCGTAAAATTTAAAGTAATGAGTAAATTACATATCAAAAAAGGCGATATAGTATTTGTTAATGCCGGCGAGGACAAAGGTAAGACAGGTCGTGTTTTACAGGTACTTGTAAAAGATAATCGTGCGATTGTCGAAGGTATTAATGTGGTATCAAAGCATACCAAGCCTAATGCGAAGAATCCTCAAGGAGGAATCGAAAAGAAGGAAGCTCCTATTCATCTTTCTAACCTTAACGTGGTTGACCCGAAATCTGGTAAAGCTACACGTATCGGCCGTAAGTTGAATGAGAAGGGTGCTTTAGTGCGTTATTCTAAAAAATCAGGGGAGGAAATTAAGTAATGAGCAATACTGCCAGTCTTAAGAAAGAATACCAAGACAGAATTGTTCCTGCCTTAACGAAGGAGTTCGGTTACAAATCCGTGATGCAGGTACCTGTTTTGAAGAAAATCGTGATTAATCAGGGATTAGGTATGGCTACGGCTGACAAGAAGATCATCGATATCGCTATCAGCGAGTTGTCTACGATCACCGGTCAAAAAGCTGTCGCTACCGTATCTAAAAAGGATATCTCTAACTTTAAGTTACGTAAGAAGATGCCGATCGGTGTGATGGTGACATTACGTCGTGAGCAGATGTACGAGTTCTTGGAGAGACTTGTTCGTGTCGCTCTTCCTCGTATCCGCGACTTCAAGGGAATTGAGAGTAAGTTAGACGGAAGAGGCAATTATACACTCGGTATTCAGGAACAAATCATTTTTCCTGAAATAAATATCGATAATATTACCAAAATATTGGGAATGAATATTACCTTTGTGACCTCTGCGAAAACAGACGAAGAAGGTTATGCTCTTTTGAGAGAATTTGGATTGCCTTTTAAAAACGGAAAAAAAGACTAAGTAGTTATGGCTAAGGAATCAATGAAGGCCCGTGAGGTTAAAAGAGCAAAGCTTGTTGCTAAGTATGCCGCTAAAAGAGCTCAGCTTAAGGCAGAAGGTAACTATGAGGCTTTGCAGGCTTTACCTAAAAATGCTTCTCCTGTACGTTTGCACAATCGTTGCAAGATTACAGGACGTCCGAAAGGGTATGTACGCCAGTTCGGTATTTCTCGTATCCAATTGCGTGAAATGGCATCTAATGGTTTAATCCCGGGTGTAAAGAAAGCAAGTTGGTAAGAGTTTTTTTAGTTTAAATATTGTCCGGGTGGCCGGATCAATTTAATTAATTATTTATATGACAGATCCTATTGCAGATTATTTGACAAGATTGCGTAACGCAATCAAAGCGAAGCACAGAGTTGTTGAGGTGCCGGCGTCAAATTTAAAGAAAGAGATCACTAAGATCCTTTTCGACAAGGGCTACATTCTTAATTTTAAGTTTGTAGAGGATGGTCCTCAAGGTACGATCAAGATCGCCTTGAAGTATGACCTAGTAAACAAAGTTAATGCGATTAAGAAACTTGAGAGAGTTTCTACGCCCGGTTTGCGTAAGTACACTGGTTACAAAGAAATGCCGAGAGTATTGAATGGTTTAGGTATTGCTGTTCTTTCTACTTCTAAAGGTGTGATGACTGACAAAGAGGCCCGCGATCTGAAGATCGGTGGCGAGGTATTATGTTACGTTTATTAATTAGGAGGGAAGAAGAATGTCAAGAATAGGAAAATTACCAATTCATGTACCGGCTGGTGTTACAGTTACAATTAAGGATAATGTAGTAACAGTTAAAGGCCCTAAAGGTGAACTTGTACAGGAAGTGAATCCTGATATTAACGTTACTTTGGAAGACGGAGTTATCCATTTAACAAGACCTACTGATGATAAGAATCATCGTGCGTTACACGGTTTGTATCGCTCTTTGATCAACAACATGGTTGTTGGCTGCTCAGAGGGATATAAGAAGGAGCTTGAGTTAGTAGGTGTTGGTTACCGTGTTTCAAATACAGGTCAGTTATTGGATCTTTCTTTAGGTTATACTCACAATATCTATTTGCAGTTGCCGAAGGAAGTGAAAGTTGAGACGAAGTCTGAGAGAAATAAGAACCCTCTTATTATCCTTGAATCGGCTGACAAACAATTATTAGGTCAGATTTGTGCGAAGATCCGTTCATTCAGAATGCCTGAACCGTATAAAGGTAAGGGTATTAAGTTCGTGGGTGAAGAGATTCGCAGAAAGTCTGGTAAGTCAGCAGGTAAGTAATCTACGTAAACTGAAATTATCATGACAACGAAGCTAGAAAGAAGATTAAAAATAAAAGCAGGCGTACGCGGCAAAATCTCAGGAACTACTGAGCGTCCGCGCCTGACTGTGTTTAGAAGCAACAAGCAAATCTACGCACAGGTGATAGATGATACTACAGGCAAGACTTTAGCCGCTGCTTCATCTTTGAAATTAGATGTTAAGGCTCCGAAAAAGGAGATCGCTGCTAAGGTTGGTGAATTAATCGCTAAAGGCGCTCAGGAAGCTGGCGTTCAGACAGTGGTTTTCGACCGTAATGGTTACCTGTATCACGGGAGAATTAAAGAATTAGCAGATGCTGCACGTAACGGCGGCCTTAAATTTTAATGAAGATGGCAAATAATAGAGTTAAATCGACCAACGACTTAGAGTTGAAGGACAGACTGGTTGCAATCAACCGTGTAACTAAGGTTACAAAAGGTGGACGTACATTCAGTTTTGCTGCTATCGTTGTAGTAGGAAACGAGGATGGTATCGTTGGCTGGGGATTAGGTAAAGCCGGTGAGGTAACGACAGCTATCGCTAAAGGTGTAGAAGCAGCTAAGAAGAACTTGATCAAGGTTCCGGTACACAAAGGTACGATCCCTCACGAACAATTAGCTAAATTCGGTGGTGCTCAAGTGCTGATTAGACCGGCATCTCACGGTACCGGTGTTAAGGCTGGTGGTGCTATGCGTGCCGTATTGGAGAGCGTAGGTATTACAGACGTTTTGGCAAAATCTAAAGGTTCTTCCAACCCTCATAACTTGGTGAAAGCTACTATCGCTGCGCTAGGTGAGTTGAGAAGCCCGTTCGATGTTGCTCAGAACAGAGGTGTTGCTGTTGAAAAAGTATTTAGAGGTTAATTAGGGAGGATAAGTTTATGGCAACTATTAAAGTAAAGCAAGTTAAAAGTAGAATTAAATGCCCGAAAGACCAAAAGAGAACGCTTGACGCACTAGGGCTGAGAAAGATGAACCAGATTGTAGAGCATGAAGCTAATCCGGCGATCTTAGGTATGGTTGAGAAAGTGAAACATTTGGTTTCTGTAGAAAAGTAATAATTGGTTGAAAAAATAAATTATACGATATGAATTTATCAAATTTAAAACCGGCTGAAGGATCTACCAAGACCAGAAAAAGAATCGGACGTGGTCCGGGTTCAGGATTAGGCGGAACTTCAACAAGAGGTCATAAAGGTGCCAAGTCTAGATCTGGCTACAAGAACAAGATTGGTTTCGAAGGTGGTCAGATGCCTATTCAAAGACGTTTGCCTAAATTCGGTTTCAAGAATATTAACCGTGTAGAATATAAAGCTATTAATATCGATACTTTGCAACAAATGGCAGAGGCTAAGCAATTGACTAAGATTGGTATTAATGAATTGATGGAGGCTGGTTTCATCTCTTCTTCTCAAGTGGTTAAAATTCTTGGTAACGGTAGCTTGACCGCTAAGTTAGAGGTTGAGGCTCACGCTTTCTCTAAGAGCGCAGAGGCAGCTATCCAAGCCGCAGGTGGAACAGTCGTTAAACTCTAAGTCATGAGAGCTGTTGAAACAATCAAGAATATCTGGAAGATTGAGGATCTGAGAAATCGGATCCTCACCACTCTTTTATTGGTGGCTATATACCGTTTTGGTACGTATGTAGTGCTTCCGGGTATCGATCCCAAAGCGTTGACCGCTTTACAGGAGCAGACAAGAGGCGGATTGCTTGCACTGTTGGATATGTTCTCAGGTGGAGCCTTTTCTAACGCATCTATTTTTGCGTTGGGAATCATGCCATATATTTCCGCTTCAATTGTTATGCAGTTGTTAGCCATCGCAGTTCCTTCTTTCCAAAAATTGCAGAGAGAGGGTGAGAGTGGCCGTAGAAAAATCAATCAGTGGACTCGTTACTTGACGATAGCGATCTTGTTATTCCAAGGTCCTACTTACTTGGTGAATTTAAGCGTTCAGCTTAAGGCTGCCGGTGCTGCTTTACCGGGTGGTATTTGGTTCACGATCTCATCTACGATCATCTTGGCTGCGGGAAGTATGTTTATCTTATGGCTAGGTGAAAGAATTACAGATAAAGGTGTTGGAAATGGTATTTCATTTATCATTTTAGTTGGTATTATAGCCCGTCTGCCGCACTCTTTGTTCCAAGAATTCGTTTCTAGAACAAGTGAGAAAACCGGTGGTCTGGTTATGTTCTTATTTGAGATGTTGTTCCTTTTGCTTGTTATCGCTGGTGCGATCTTATTGGTACAAGGTACTCGTAAGGTCCCCGTGCAATATGCGAAAAGGATTATCGGTAATAAACAATATGGTGGTGCGCGTCAGTATATCCCTTTGAAAGTGAATGCCGCTAACGTAATGCCTATCATCTTCGCTCAGGCGATCATGTTTATTCCTATCTCAATTGTAGGTTTCTCTAGTACGGGAGAGCAGAGCGGTTTTTGGGCTGCTTTCATGGATAATACGGGATTTTGGTACAACTTCGTGTTTGCGGTGTTGATTATCCTGTTTACGTATTTCTATACGGCTATCACGATCAATCCGACCCAGATGTCAGATGATTTGAAGAGAAACAATGGTTTTATTCCGGGTGTGAAACCGGGTAAGAATACCAAAGACTATCTGGATACCATTATGGACCGTATTACTTTGCCGGGTGCTTTTTTCCTTGCGTTGGTTGCTATCATGCCCGCTTTCGCTAGAATTGCCGGTGTAAGTATGGAGTTCTCCCAATTCTTTGGTGGTACATCTTTGTTGATTTTGGTTGGTGTGGTGTTGGATACATTGCAGCAAGTTGAAAGTCATTTGCTAATGCGTCATTATGACGGTTTGTTGAAGTCAGGAAGAATTAAAGGCCGTACAGGCTCTGTTGCCGCTTATTAATAGAATGATCTATTTAAAGACAGATGAAGAGATTGAGTTGATGCGTGAGGCTAATCAACTGGTGGGTAAGACACTTGGCGAGGTAGCTAAGCATATTGCCCCCGGAGTCTCCACACTTCAACTTGATAAGATTGCGGAAGAGTTCATTAGAGATAATGGTGCTGTTCCGGCTTTTTTGGGATATGGTGGTTTCCCTAATTCAATATGTGCCTCAGTGAATGATCAGGTGGTGCATGGTATTCCTTCTTCTAAGATGATCTTGAAAGAGGGTGACGTGATCTCTGTGGATTGTGGGACGATATTGAATGGTTTTGTCGGTGACTCCGCTTACACTTTCTGTGTAGGTGAGGTTGCGCCGGAAGTGAAGAAATTGTTGAAAGCGACGAAGGATTCACTTTATTTAGGTATCCAATGTGCTGTTGAAGGTCACCGTTTGGGTGATATCAGTAATGCGATTCAGACTTATTGCGAGTCTCAAGGTTACTCTGTCGTAAGAGAGCTGGTGGGACATGGTATAGGTCGGAAAATGCATGAGGAACCGGAAGTGCCTAATTATGGCAGACGTGGATGCGGACCGTTATTGCGTAACGGAATGTGTATCTGCATCGAGCCGATGATCAACATGGGAAGCAAGAACGTTGCATTTGAGAAAGACGGATGGACGGTTCGCACAAAGGACAGAAAGCCTTCTGCTCATTTCGAGCATTGTATCGCTATACGTCCGGATGGTCCCCATATCTTATCTTCATTTAAGTTTTTAGAGGAAGTTCTAGGAGAAAACGCAATTTAATTGGATTTATATGGCTAAACAATCAGCAATAGAGAAAGATGGAGTAATTGTAGAAGCATTGTCAAACGCGATGTTTCGTGTAGAATTGGAGAACGGACATGAAATTACCGCTCATATCTCAGGAAAGATGCGTATGCATTACATTAAGATCCTTCCGGGGGATAAGGTAAGAGTAGAAATGTCTCCGTATGATCTATCGAAAGGTAGAATTGCTTTTAGATACAAATAAAATTAAACACGATATGAAAGTAAGAGCATCTTTAAAGAAGCGTACACCTGAGTGCAAGATAGTAAGAAGAAAGGGTCGCTTATACGTAATTAACAAGAAAAATCCTAAGTATAAACAACGTCAAGGATAATTTATTATTTTTGCAAAATAATCTAAGTAAGTAATATGGCTATAAGAATAGTTGGTGTAGACTTGCCACAAAATAAAAGAGGAGAAATCGCTTTGACTTATATCTATGGTATTGGTCGTAGCGCTGCAAAATCCGTATTAGATAAGGCTGGGGTTGATCGTGATATCAAAGTTAAGGATTGGACAGACGATCAAGCCGCAAAGGTTCGTGAAGTCATTGGCGCTGAGTACAAGGTTGAAGGTGACCTTCGTTCTGAAGTTCAGTTGAACATCAAGCGTCTGATGGATATTGGTTGCTACAGAGGAGTTCGTCATCGCCTTGGTTTGCCTTTGAGAGGCCAAAGCACGAAGAACAACGCTCGTACTCGTAAGGGTAAGAAGAAAACTGTTGCAAATAAGAAAAAAGCTACTAAATAATAAGAGTTAATATGGCAAAGAAAACAGTCGCAGCAAAGAAGAGAAACGTAAAAGTTGACGCTTACGGTCAAGCTCATATTCATTCTTCTTTTAACAACATTATTGTGTCTTTAGCGAATAGCGAAGGACAAGTAATCAGCTGGTCTTCCGCTGGTAAGATGGGATTCAGAAGCTCTAAGAAGAATACTCCTTATGCAGCTCAGATGGCAGCACAGGATTGCGCTAAAGTAGCTTATGATCTTGGTTTAAGAAAGGTGAAAGTATTCGTTAAGGGTCCGGGTAACGGTCGTGAGTCCGCTATCAGAACGATCCATGGCGCAGGTATCGAGGTAACAGAAATCGTTGATGTTACACCGCTTCCTCATAACGGATGTCGTCCTCCGAAAAAGAGAAGAGTATAATTAATTATAGTTTCTTAAACATTGAATCCGGAATTGTGAATAGATTGCATATTGACCTTATCCTCTCTGTAATCGCGGCTGCACGGTTCCAGATTCAAACAGAACATTTAAAAAAATAAAAAAATGGCAAGATATACTGGACCAAGAACAAGAATTGCCCGTAAGTTTGGTGAGGCAATATTCGGTGCGGATAAAGTTCTTTCTAAGAAGAACTATCCTCCTGGACAACATGGTAACTCCAGAAAAAGAAAGACTTCTGAATACGGTATCCAGCTTCGTGAGAAGCAAAAAGCAAAATACACTTATGGCGTATTGGAGAAGCAATTTAGAAACTTATTCGAAAAAGCTTCACGCTCTAAAGGTATTACCGGTGAGGTGCTTCTTCAATTGTTAGAAGGCCGTCTTGACAATATGGTTTATCGTTTGGGTATGGCCCCGACAAGAGCCGCAGCTCGTCAGTTGGTTTCTCATCGTCACATTACAGTAGACGGAAGTGTTGTAAACATTCCTTCTTACTCTGTAAAACCCGGTCAGGTTATTGGTGTTAGAGAAAAATCTAAATCCATGGAGGTTATTGCCGACGCATTGTCAGGCTTCAACCACAGCAAGTATCCTTGGATTGAGTGGGATCAGTCTTCAATGAGCGGAAAATTACTGCATCTGCCGGAAAGAACTGACATTCCTGAAAACATTAAAGAGCAGTTGATCGTAGAATTGTATTCTAAATAATAATTGATTTCCATGGCGATATTAGCATTTCAAAAACCCGATAAAGTATTAATGTTGGAAGCGGACAATTTCTTCGGAAAGTTTGAATTTCGTCCGTTGGAACCCGGCTATGGTATTACAATAGGTAATGCTTTACGTCGTATTCTCCTGTCGTCACTTGAAGGTTTTGCTATTACATCCATTAAGATCGACGGGGTTGACCATGAATTTGGTACAATCCCGGGTGTTATCGAGGATGTAACAAACATTATCTTGAATCTGAAGCAAGTTCGTTTCAAGCATATCGTAGACGACATCGAGAATGAAAAAGTGAGTATTACTGTTTCGGGTTCGGAAGTGTTCAAAGCCGGTGATATTGGTAAGCAACTGACTGGATTCGAGATCTTGAATCCAGATTTGGTTATTTGCCGCTTGGATCCGACCGCAAGTTTCCAGATTGAATTGACTATTAATAAAGGTCGCGGTTATGTACCCGCAGATGAGAACAGAGACCCGAACGCAGATATGCATGTGATCGCTATCGACTCTATCTTCACTCCGATACGTAACGTAAAATATTCAATCGAGAACTTCCGTGTTGAACAGAAGACGGACTACGAGAAGTTGGTTCTTGAAATAGCCACAGATGGTTCTATTCATCCGAAGGAGGCGTTGAAGGAAGCAGCGAAGATTCTGATTCATCATTTCATGTTGTTCTCAGATGAAAAGATTGCGATCGAGACAGCGGATACTGAAGGCAATGAAGAGTTCGATGAAGAAGTACTTCATATGCGTCAGTTGCTTAAGAGCAAGCTGGCTGATATGGACCTTTCCGTTCGTGCATTGAATTGCTTAAAGGCCGCAGATGTTGAAACATTAGGTGAGTTGGTTAAGTTCAATAAGAATGATTTGTTGAAATTCCGTAACTTCGGTAAGAAGTCGCTCACTGAACTTGATGAACTGCTTGAGAGCTTGAACCTTTCATTCGGTATGGATATCACAAAATATAAATTAGATAAAGAGTAAGTAAACGATGAGACATAATAAGAAATTCAATCATTTAGGTCGTACAAATACTCACCGTGACGCAATGCTTTCGAATATGGCTTGTTCTTTGATCAAGCATAAGAGAATCTTTACTACGACAGCAAAGGCAAAAGCGCTACGTAAGTATGTAGAACCACTTATCACGAAGTCTAAGGAGGATACAACTCACTCTAGACGTGTGGTATTTAGCAATTTGCAAGACAAATTTGCTGTAACAGAGTTGTTCAAGGAAATTGCTCAGAAGATCGGTGATCGTCCGGGTGGTTATACCAGAATCATCAAGACTGGTAACCGTTTAGGTGACAACGCAGCTATGTGCTTTATTGAGTTAGTAGACTATAACGAAAATATGTTGAAGGATACAGCCGCTAAGAAAGCTCCTAAAACAAGACGTTCTCGTAAAAAAGCAACAGCAGCGGTTACTGAGGCTCCTGCAGCTGAAGCAGCTAGCGAGGAAAAAGCAGCTGAATAAGCAAGTTTTTTACAATCATATAAGAAAAGCGATTCGTATCACACGGATCGCTTTTTTTGTTTATTAGCGAATTGATAAATTTGATGAGTTATAAGGAACATTCCTTGCTTGGCTATTGTTATATTTGTGAAAAAGAAAAGTAAGACATCATTGAACAACTAATAAAACAAATATAGTAATATGGAAATTGTAAAAGTAGTAGGTAGAGAGATCCTTGATTCACGTGGCAACCCGACAGTAGAAGTAGATGTACATTTGGCTTCCGGCGCATTTGGTCGTGCGGCTGTACCCTCTGGCGCCTCTACCGGCGAGAACGAGGCTATCGAGTTACGTGATGGCGATAAAAATCGTTACGGTGGTAAAGGTGTTCTTCGTGCCGTGGATAATGTAAATAAGGTAATCGCTCCCGCCATTTTAGGTATGAGCGCCTTGAATCAAAGAGAGATAGACCATAAGTTGCTGGATTTGGATGGTACAAAGACAAAATCAAATCTAGGAGCTAACGCTATGTTAGGTGTATCGCTTGCCGTAGCGAAGGCAGCGGCTAATTATCTGGATCTGCCTTTATATCGTTATATCGGAGGAACAAATACTTATGTGTTGCCGGTTCCTATGATGAACATTATCAATGGAGGTTCTCACTCCGACGCTCCGATCGCCTTTCAAGAATTCATGATCCGTCCGGTAGGTGCGAAGAGTTTCCGTGAGGGGCTTCGTATGGGCGCAGAGGTTTTCCATGCGTTGAAGAAAGTATTGCACGATCGTGGCTTGAGCACGGCTGTAGGTGATGAGGGCGGTTTCGCTCCGGCATTGAATGGTACGGAAGATGCCTTGAATTCTATTATGGCCGCTATCAAAGCCGCTGGATATGAGCCGGGCAAGGATGTGACGATAGCCATGGATTGCGCTGCTTCCGAGTTTTATCACGATGGTGTGTATGATTATACGAAATTCGAGGGTGAGAAAGGCGCTAAGCGTAACGCCCAGCAACAAGTCGCTTATCTGAGTGAGTTGGTGAATAAATACCCGATTGATTCTATCGAGGATGGTATGGACGAGAATGACTGGGCCGGTTGGCAAATGCTAACCTCCACGCTAGGCGGAAAATGCCAGTTGGTAGGTGATGACCTGTTCGTTACAAACGTAGAGTTCTTGAAGAAAGGTATCGAGAAGGGTTGCGCGAACTCCATCTTGATCAAGGTAAATCAGATCGGTACATTGAGCGAGACATTAGACGCTATCGAGATGGCCCACCGTAATGGCTACACATCCGTGACTTCCCACCGTTCCGGTGAGACAGAGGACGCTACGATCGCAGATATCGCCGTAGCTACCAACAGCGGACAGATCAAGACCGGCTCATTGAGCCGCTCCGATCGTATGGCGAAATACAACCAGTTGCTTCGTATCGAGGAGGAATTGGGTTCCTTAGCTGTTTATGGTTATAAGACTTATAAGAAGTGAAAAAACGGGGCAAGCCTACTAATCGATAGCCGGCCTGCCCCTAACATTTAATGATTATAAATCTATTGCCCTAAATAAGAGAGTGAATGTTGTATCTCTTCTCTAGAGACCGAGAAGTTCCTGTTCCCGGCCAATTTATTTAATACGAGTGTGCCTATGTTTTCTGCGCTTTCCTTATCCGGGAACGCAATTACCGTATCAATAGAGGGAATGGTGGGTTGGTAAATCAACACCTTTCCGTTCATCCTAATCTGGTACCCCCAGCCATCCCCCGATTGAAACGTTTGCAACTCCAGTTGCCGCCCGGGAGAAGACCCCATTTCTTCACCCCGGAAAAAAGATAAATAAAACAGTAATACCGGCAGTACCACTAGGCCCGGTACGAACCAAGCCCGTCCTTTCTTAGTACTCATCATCGTCATATTCATTCGGGTGAAGTTCCCAAATATCATCAAATTGAGTGGTACCACTTTTGCCGGATACTACGAATCCTTTCTCGCCAGAGGAGAAAGATGCTGTCGCCGTACGGGCAGTTCCCTTGAATTTAGCCACGTTTTCCCATAGATCGGTGGCCGGATAATATTTCCAAGTGTCGCTACGTAGGCTTCCGCTCTCACCGCAAGTCAGATAAGCGGCTCCATCAATCACGAAAGCAACCCCGTTCGTACGTGTGATCGTATAATCATCGTCATAATCCTCGTCCGAGGAATCCGATATATCCCTAAGTTGGGTCCATGATTCCGTGCTGGGATCGAATTTCCAGAAATCGTCTACATATTCGCCGTTATTTTGTCCGCAACATACATAAGCGATTCCATTTATCACGAAGCTGGTAGCGCCCTGACGCTTTGTCCCGCCGATACTGATCGTTTGCGTCCAGCTATTTGCCGCCGGATTAAAGGCATAAAAGTCTTTTAGGTAATTCCCGTCGTATCCGCATCCGATATACGCTTTACCGTTTACCCCGAAGGCCACGGCTCCATATCGGCCCGAGCCGGGGAAATCCGCTTTCTGTGCCCACGTATTGGTGGTCGGGTTAAATTCCCAGAAGTCATTCAAGTAATTGGTACCGTCGTATCCGGTTCCCAGATATCCCTTTTCATCTACCGCCATAGCTACGGCCGAATTGCGGGCGGTTCCGGGAAAGTCCGCCTTTTGCGTCCAAGTATCTCGTTCCATATCATATTCCCAACAATCCGATAAACGATTTTTTCCGTCGTTTCCGCAAATCAGATATCCTTTGTTACCGATCGTGAAAGAGGAGGCGTAATTTCGCGCCAATCCGTCCATGTCAGAGACACGGTACCACTTACCGATCAAATCATCGTCATCATCATCACTGCAAGCGCTGATGATGACAGGAAGAAAAGCGATCAAGAATACAAGAATCCTTTTGTGTATCATTCTAACTACGTGTTTTGTTTTTACGGAAGCAAAAGAACGAGGGTTTTACGAGACCCACAAATTAAATCGGTAAACATACGGTTTTTATCGGTGAATAAGCCGGATTTATAGGTTAGGGCCTCGAATGGTTTTGAAATCGGTTTCATCTTCAGTATCGGGCCGTTTACAGAGGAAACCGGTGGGTTCATGGGTTTATCTTGCCGGGTTTTGCGCTAAATACGTTCTTTGCCATCGGATTGATAAAAGATTATTCGCTTATTAAATAAGAAGTATGGTTAGAACATTCTTTGCTTTGGGGTGCTTGATGCTCTGTCTGGGACTGTTTTCCTGTTATGACGAGAACGGTACGTATGGCAGCGATCTGGTGGACTCCGCTTTCCGTAACGTTCGTATAGATACCAGCACGGTCGTAGTGACCTCGGTATTGATCGACTCGTTGGAGACATCCGGTAAGAACGTCGCTTTGGTAGGCCGGTACAAACATTCATTATGGGGAGTCGTCTCGTCGCATAGCTTTATCGCTTATGAGAGACCGAGCTATGGGACTGATCCGGACGAGACGGTCGTACTGGACTCGCTAGTCCTGTCTCTCGCTTTCGATGGTCGCTTTGTAGGAGACACGACCCTCCAACAAACCCTCTCGATTTATCAGCTAACGGAGAAGATTGTCTTAAACGATAACGGGTACTTATATAATAATAGCAGTGTCTCTTACGCTCCCGAGGCTTTGGCGGTCTGCTCATTTAAACCGAAGCCGAAGGGCGGGGAGAAACTGGAAGTCCGTCTTCCCGATGCGCTAGGGCAAGACCTCTTGTCCCGTTTTCATGCGCAGGATCAAGCGGTGTCCGAGGATCGCTTTGAGGACTATTTCAAGGGGGTGGCGATCGTGCCGGACTTGGCGGGAAGCGAGTCTCTGCTGACTTTCACGGTAGCCGATTCCTCCGCCGCTTTAGTCCTGCATTATCATTTATCCGATGAGCTTTCCACGGAGAAGGAATTATGGTTCTTCCCAAATACGGATACCCAGTTCAATCATATCGACCATGACCGTAGTGGAACGGATATGGCAGGATATCCGATGAAAGGAGTGGAGATACCTTCGGCTGAGCTTAGTAACCGGGGCGTATTATTCGGAGGCTTGGGTTGGTATACCCGTCTGGAATTCCCGTATTTGAATAATCTGATGCAACAAGGCACGCAAGTGGAGATCGAGAGCGCTTTACTTAAGATTTATCCCGAGCAAGGTACTTATTCGGATTACAATACCTTGCCGGACAGCCTCTACCTATATATCGCCGATGAGAATAATGTGGTGACGGATGCCGTGACCGATTATCTCGGTTCCGAGGTTCAACGAGGTACGCTATCGGAAGACAATACGTTTAACGAGAACACCTATTATTATTTCGACGTGACTCAATTCATGCAAGAGGAGCTAGGTGCCTTTGGCATGTATAAGCATAATCTTCAGTTGGTTTTTAATAGTGATGATTACACCGGCACGTTCAAGAACTTGACGTTTAACGATCAGGGAGGACGTAACCCGGTCACCCTACAACTCATTTATAAGGTCTATGAAAGTTACTAGATACCTTCTTTACCCTTGCCTCTTGATGGCGGCAAGCACATCCGCGCAGAATGCGATGACTTCCTCACCTTACTCGATGTTTGGACTGGGTGAGATGGCTTCCGGTTTATATGGTCAAAATACCTCGATGGCGGGTGTCACTGTCGGCATGCGGGAAGGGATGCTGATGAATATAGAGAATCCTGCCGGATTGACGGCGTTGGATAGTTGTAAGTTGTTCGCTGAGGCATCTGCCTTCGTGAAGAATGAGCGATACCGCTCAGACGGGAGCTCTAGCAACGCATTCACCGGAAATTTCTCCGCTTTCTCATTGGGAGGGCGTATCATGCGACGGTGGTATATGTCCGCCGGGGTAACTCCTTATAGTTTCGTTGGGTATTATTTTAAGTCCTCGCAAGAGTTGGAAGGATCTCCCGGAACCTTTGTAACCAGTACGTTTTCGGGGACAGGCGGGCTTTCCAAGGCTTTCCTTTCCCAGGGATTTTTATTGACCAAGCATCTATCGGTCGGTATGAATCTTAATTTTATCTTTGGAAATATGACGCAGAATGAGATACAAAGTGCGATGACAGTGTCAAGGGAGATGTCCGGCCGCTCTTTTTACGCCGATTTCGGTTTACAATATCATCGTCCGATCGCCCGGGAAACCTTTCTAACGGTCGGCGCCATTTACGGCTATAAGCAACGGATCTCATTGAAAAACACGGTGACGGTGACGGGAAGCAGCACGGAAACCCCCTATAACCAGAAAAGGGTGACACAATATCTACCTCAATATATAGGTATCGGTAGCTCATTGGCGCATAAGAAATGGACGTATGCGTTGGACTATCTGTTCCGGCAATACGGGGTATTGAACTCGGGCGATAGCCGGGTAAAGTTCCGGGATTCGCATGAGCTACGCTTGGGCGTATGCTATTTCCCGAATGGATTTAGCTCCAGCAGTTATTGGAAACGGATGTCTTATAAAGCGGGTGTTTCCGTTTCCACGCCTTACCTGCGGTTGAAAGGGCAATCCGGCGGGGCGTATCGGGTAAGCGTCGGCTTGGGGTTACCCGTCTTGAATGGCCGTATCAATACGGCGTTTTATTACGATCGTCTCCAATTGCAAGGGAATGCGTTGCGAAGGGATATCATGGGCTTTACGGTGACCTATACATTAAGCGAGAAGTTTTATCAAGTGAAACTTTAGTTACTCTTGAAGAGACAGTTTATTCATCAAGGCTGGCAGGTACGAGTCGCTGATAGGGATCAGTTCCTCGCCGATACGTATCCGCTTACGCTCGATATAATTAATGTGGGAGAGGGATACGATGTAAGAGCGATGTACCCGGCAAAAACGATTCCTGTCCAGAAACTCCTCGAACCGCTTCAAGCTGACTTGCGTGAGCAGGGGCTTGCCATTGATACGGTGTACCTTTACATAATCGCCGTACCCCTCGAGGAAAAGGATCTCTTCCCGGCGGAGGCGAATGATCTTGCTGCCTTCCCGGACGAAGATGGGGCGTTCTGTTTGCTCCTTGCTCAGCGCTTGGTGGACATCGGCCAAAGCCTTGTCCAGTTTCTCGAAATATCCCATGAGCGTGTTCAGGGTCGAGGTGTCTCCGTCGAAAGTGATACATTTCAGCATAGTGTTTTTTACCTTTATTTGTTGTACCGCAAAATAACAGGAAAGTTCGGTGAAGAAAGGTTAAGCACCGATTAGTGGTATAATCGGGTCGGTGAATCGCCTTACGTGAGGGGGTGAAAAGACATTATTCCTCCTCCCTCAGAATCCATTTCTTGAAGATCGGGGTCTTGGTTTTGCTAATGATAATACGTTCGGGGACAGGTAAGGTGAGGTTGACGGACAGGCGGCTCCCGAACCAAAGATCTATATCCTTGATGGCGTTGCGTGAAATGATGAATTGACGGTTGGCCCGGAAGAAAAGCCTCTCGTCCAGTTGCTCTCCCAATGCGTCGAGGGTACGGTCTACGGGATGTTGTTTTCCGTCGAAGGTATAGGCGGTAACTTTTTCGTTGGCCGTATAGAAATAAAGGATCTCCTCAGCCGGTAACGGATAGAATTTATCGGCCAGCATGATCAATAAGCTCCTGACCGTGTGGCGACTCTGGATTGTACGGTTCGTTTGCCGGATATGCGCCAGCCTTTCCTCGGTATCGAACAGCCGTAATTTATTCAAGGCCCTTTCCAGCGAGACCAGCGTGACAGGTTTCAGTAAATAATCGATACTGCTTACTTGAAAAGCCTGTAACGCATACTCATCATAAGCGGTCGTGAAGACTACCGGAGCATCTATCTCCACCTGTTCGAATATCTTGAACGCCGATCCATCCGCTAAATGGATATCCATGAAAATGATATCCGGATGAGGCGATGTCCGGAAGAACTCAACGCTCTCTTCGATACTCTCCAGCTCGGCGATCACCTCGATCGGGGTAACCGTATTTTGCGCTAGGATCGCCTTTAAGCTATTAACGGCGGTAGTCTCATCTTCTATAATAACTGCTTTCATGAGTGAATGGGTTTATTGAGTAAAGGAAGCGTGACCTTGAAATATTCCTTGCGGTTGGAGATCTGGATGTCCTTTCCGGTAAGCATCCGGTAGCGCCCCCATAGGTTCTTCAATCCGATACCGCTGCCTTTGCTATCTTCCGACTTAGGATGTATTTTATTGGATATGATTAGTTTGTCCTCATGGGTGGTATAGATATCGATCTGTAGCGGGTATTGCTTGCTGATAACGTTGTGCTTTACGGCGTTCTCGATCAAGGGGAGTACGCTCAATATCGGCAGATACCAAAGTAAGTAAGGGGTATCCGCTTGGATGGAGAAGAATAGTTTTCCCTCGTAGCGCACGCTCAGCAGATAGGTATACGCCTTTACGAATTGAAGTTCTTCCGCTAGCGTAACCAGCTCTTTCTTGTTGCTTTGCAAGATATACCGGAAGACGTTGGATAGCTCATCCAGATAAGCCAACGTCTGTTGTTTTTCTCCGCTCTGTATCAAGGCGTTCAATCCATTTAAGGAGTTGAAGAAGAAATGTGGGTTGATTTGTCCCATCAAGGCGTTATAGGAATTCTGTAACTTCTCGGTCTTCAATTGTTCATATTCCAGTTTCATTTGTTGCTTGCTGCTTAACAGGCGGATTAGTACGGAACTTAGCATAACCGTAAGGAAGACGAAAAGATGCTCCGTCATGAAAGAGTTAGGGACCGTGAAAGGCTTGGGAGGTACCGGTATGCCCCGGCGTTCGGCAGACCTGATGGTTTGCGTAGCCATCCTGCCCCGGTCGATGCGGATCATGATATCCTGGGTAGCTGGCTGGGGCCCATCTTCCCCAAGCCATTCTACGAAAATGGCCGTGTACAAAACCGGCGATAGATGAAACATGCCGTAGGCGATGCTGATACAAGTTACGCAAACCAGCAATACCCTTTTATACTCTTTCCTGCGGAAAAGCTTGTCCCCGAGCTTATACATCAGGCTGTTGACAATAAATAAGATGAAGGAGAACACGAAGAACCAGATTAGCAAATAATACATGGTGCGATCCGGAGGCTGGATATCCATGCTCGGGTTTCCGGTCTCGAACTCATATTTACGCATCAGAAGGGCGAAGTTCACGAAAATACTAAGCAAGACGGATATCGTGAAGCCGATCAATAAGTCGTTTCTTTTTAATTGTAACATAGATAAACCCTTTGTCTGCTTACAAAGATAGGGCTTCCTTATCCGAGCGGGAAAAGGAATCGACGAAACGGATAAAAATATCGGTGAATCGCCCGGGCTTCCGAAAATAATGTACCTTTGCCGGAAATTAGGATCTCTGTCGCTATGACGAAATGGTTTGTCTACATATTTCTGGCCAGTGTCTGCCTGTTGCTTTCCTGTGGCGGTAAATCCGTCCGGGAAAAATTTGCGGAGGCGGACCGGTTGGTAAACGAGAATAACTTAGATAGCGCTGCCTGGCTGCTGGAGGAACAAATAACGCTTTCCGCTCTTTCGGATAGCGATAAGGCAGAGTATGGACGGAGGCTCGCTTGGCTTCATCTCTTGCAGGGGCGCAGCTTAGTGAACGACTCGCTCATCGACTACTCAGTGGATTATTATAAGGAGCATGCCTCGGAGCCTTTACTTTCCGCTTATTTCGTAAAGGCTATTTATATGGGTGATTCCCGGAAGGGGTTGGAACAAAGACGTGCTTTGTACCGAGAGGCGATAGATTCCGCTTATTCCCGTTCGGATTCGACCTACCTTGTACGTTTTTATGACCGATTGACTTCCTTGAGCTTTGGTGAGGGGTTGTATCGGGAAACGATCGCAGACTCGAAGGAATGGGAAGCCTCGCCAAAAGCTGGATTTAAGGAGATGGCCTATTATATGGCCGGGTTGAGTTATAGCCGCTTGCGAATGAGGGACTCGGCGGATTATTATCTTCGTTTGGCCGCGGACTCGGCCTTGGCTAAGAATATCGAATGGTATGCCCATCATTTTGCCCGCAATTACGCGGATTTCTTGTATGACTTTAATCCCAAGGCTTCTATCAGCTATTTGCGTTTGCTGAAGGAACGTTATCCGGAACGAGAAATCTTGGGATCCTATGTTATGCCTTGGATCAATCTTGGGGAGCTGGATTCTGCCCGGAAGTATATCGAGAAGAATACGTTAGACTTGGAGCGTAGTCACAGCGATGATATAGCCTCGCATGCGCTGAATTATGCCTATCAATTTATATTGGACGTAAAGGAAAATAAACCGGTGGATATTTCCCGATTAGGGCAATATTGTGATTCTTTGTATATCGTGAAATCGCAAACGGAGAAGGCGGAGCGAGAACGCTTGATCGACCAAAACCGTTTGCGCCAAGCGAACCTTCGTCTGGAGATGAGCCGGCAGCGCACGTTCTCTATCTTGGTGATC
Organism: Parabacteroides sp. AF19-14; assembly: GCF_003635485.1. Lineage (NCBI taxonomy): Bacteria > Pseudomonadati > Bacteroidota > Bacteroidia > Bacteroidales > Tannerellaceae > Parabacteroides > Parabacteroides sp. AF19-14. Next base: position 148,083 of record NZ_QTMJ01000005.1, read on the forward strand.
GTCTCCTTGTTTTCTCTATTGGTCGCTGGTGGAGTTTCCATCTATATCCGTAACCGAAGGAACCGTTTGATCGATATGGAGGAGCGTTTGGAGGCCTTGCGTCAGCTCTTGGACGAATCGAGGCAATCCGTAGCGGAGGAGGAGAAACCCGATAGTGCCTTTTTCCGTAAGGTCTTGTTGCAGCAATTGGGTGTTATCCGCTTGATGGCGACTACTCCCACGCAACAAAATAAGGAATTGCTCCAGCAAATGACTCGTATCACGAATGAGGATGTCCCGGTAGATACGCTTTTGGTATGGGATGACCTGTATCCGATTATCGATGCGGTCTATGATAATTTCCATACGCATCTGGTCCGATTGTCTGATGGGCGTTTGCTGGAAAAAGAAATCCAGCTTTGCTGCTTGTTATGCGCCGGCTTCTCTACCAAAGAAATCAGTGTGGTTACCCAGCAAAGCGTCCGTACGATCTATCAGCGCAAGACGGACATCCGCCATAAGCTGGGTATGGACGAGAAAGAGGATATCATCGGCAATATAAGTGCTCAAACGGCAAATATAAACTTTTCTCTCTAAGTCGTTCGCTAATACTTTGTAAATCAGTATATGCACGTAATGCCTTGCACTTTAGTTTCTTGCCTGTATAAATCGATTTTAGCTGTTTACCTCCTTACATTTGTCTCGAATCAAATTTGAATTTTATGAGAAGACAAGTATTATTTGTGGGATTGATTTGCGTTGCCTTTTTGGTAAACGCGCAAGAGGAGAAAACGATCGATTTGGATGAGGTTACCATTCAAGCCTCTTCGATTATAAGAAAGAGAGACCGTCAACTTATATTCCCCTCTAAAGACCAAGTGCGGCGCTCGATGGATGGCTTGGATTTGACAAGGCGGATGTCCTTACCTCGTCTATGGGTAGATCCGAATACGAAAAGTATCTCTATGGCGAATGGAAACGTTCAGTTGCGTATAAATGGCGTGTTGGCTTCTTCCTTAGAAGTCGCAGCCCTCTCGCCGGAGGATATCAAACGGGTGGAATATCACGATAACCCCGGCTTGCGATATGGGGAAGGAGTCGATATCGTCTTGGATTATATAACGATCAAGCGGACTTCCGGTGGAAATCTCGGCGTGGATTTAAGCCATCAATTAAACACGTTTTGGATGGCAGATTATATATAATATATGGTAAGTATAACCGAGGACGTTCGGAATTCTCTTTATCCAGCTTTGCGAACGGACACCGGTATAAAGAGGCATGGCAAGACCGGACGGAAATCTTTCATACCCCAGATGGTACCTTCCAGCGAACACAGGAAGGAATCCCCGGGAGGGATTATGAGATGTATTGGACTACGACGGCGAATTATAACTACACGAAGGATGATGATTATTTCTTGAACGCTAAGCTGAATTTTTATTATTATGACTATCCGCATAACTATAGCAATGCCCTTTTAAGGAATAGCGAGAGCAAGATGACGACCGATCTTATCGATAATAATAAATCCTTGAATACCCGTCCCTCGCTCGACTTGTATTATTTCCGGAAATTACCACGTAAACAATCATTGGCTGTCAATGTCGTGGGAACTTATTCGAATACCGATAGCCGTCATACCTACCGGGAAGAACTGGAAAGTATTCCTTTGACAGATATTTATACGAAAGTAGATGGAAAGCGCTATTCGGTAATCGGAGAGGGTATCTACGAGAAAGAGCTAGAGACCGGTCGTATTTCCGCCGGTTTGAAACATACGCAGGCTTATACGGACAACGTATATTCCGGTTCCGGTGATTATACGACCCATATGACGGAATCTGAATCGTATATGTATGCGCAATACGTAGGAACTTGGAAGAAGTTGGTTTATAACGTAGGTTTGGGCGCCTCCCGTAATTATCTATCGCAAGAAAACTCGGGCTCTTATAATCGGTGGTATTTCCGCCCGCAGGTAACACTTACTTATACTATCAATGAGGTATTATCCGCTCGTTATCGGTATACCCTGCGCAATGTAAACCCATCCTTGTCTGAGTTGAGTAACGTGGAGCAATGGATTGATTCCTTACAGGTTCGTAGAGGTAATCCGGGTCTATCCCCTTTCTTATATCATAACAACGCCGTGGAATTTCATGTGAATACGGCAAAGGTCAAGGCCGGCTTTACTTTCTCTTACCAATACCAGCCCCGCATGGTCATGGAAGAGACCCTGTATGACGCTAGCCGGGGACTTTTTATCCGTATCTACGATAACCAACGGAGTTTCCATCGTTTTACGCCGGAACTGTATTTGAATTATTCACCCTTCGGCGATTATCTGCGCATGAATATCTCCGGAGGCTTGAACCATTTCCAATCGAATGGAAATAGCTATTCGCATACATACACGGATCCCTTCTATGTGATCTCTTTGAATAGCGATGTGAAGAACTTTAATTTTAACCTGTTGATTTATAAGAGAAGCTATAGTTTTTCGGGTGAGACCAGTCGTGAGGCCGATCGTTTTAATAGGTTGGGTATCGGTTATAGGATCGGGAAGGTTCAGTTAAGCGCTTCTTTCTCTACCCAATTTACCTCATCCGCCCGTTACCGGAGTAAGAACCATTCAGCGATCGCTCCCTATGTGACCGATCAGCGTTTTGGTGATATTTATCCGGGCTTCGAGATTGGATTCTCTTACCACTTAGATTTCGGTCGCAAATACAAATCCGTGGATCGTAAGTTATATAATTCAGATAATGAATCGGGTATATTGAATAGTCGGAAGTAAGTTACATCTATATTGTCGATTACGTGTTCGCGGCTTTCAGTATGCAATATATCATAATTGGGTAGGATATAGTTCTCTATCATTCCTACCCGTTTCATGCGTGCGAACACCTCTTGATAAGGCTGCCCCAATTTGCGTGCGGTTCCTTCTATACAAAAGGAAGCGAACGCTAGCTCTATTTCTGTTTGCGATAGTTCGATTTGTTTATCCATTTTTCCATGTCGCTTAGATGAATTTGCTTTAAATGTACGTAAAAAGCGGCTCATGCGATAAAATCCGTGGATGAAATTATCTATAATAGAGGATTCCGTAGTGGTAGTACTAAAATGATATTTGTCTTTGTATAACTGAGAAGTATTTGCTAACTTTGTTATCTATAACCAGAAAAAGGATAGGGTTATGACTATAGAGGAGAAGCAACTGGAATTTATGATTTATTGCATAGAGAGTACCGCGGAACGATTAGGGCGTTATGGTTCGGATGTATATAATAAACTGAAGGAACTAGGAGCGATCAATGGCTATATCCGCTCTTATTACGATACCTTGCATACGCAAGGGAAATCATATATCGTAGACTCCATCTTAGAATATATTTACTATCGTGATCCTCAATGGCTCCCGGACGGATATAAACCCTTCCGTAGTATTGAAGAGAAAGGGAAAACACTATGTTGACGGTTTATCATGGTTCCACTTGCCGCATAGAGGAGCCTTTGGCTGGGGTTTGCCGGCCTAATCTGGATTTTGGAATCGGGTTCTATGTTACGGACTTGAAAGAACAGGCAGTTCGTTGGGCACTTCGTACAGCAGAGGTACGTCATAAGGATGAGGCTTGGCTGAATGTTTATTCTTTGGATATGGATGTCTGTCGTGTCTTGCCATATCGCTATTTATGTTTCGAAACTTATGATGCTGATTGGTTAGACTTTGTAGTGGCCTGTCGTCAAGGTCGAAATTTGTGGTCAGCTTATGACATGATAGAAGGAGGTATAGCGGATGACCGTGTGATTCGTACGATTGACCTTTATATGCGTGGGGATTATACACGCGAGGAGGCCTTGGCTCGTCTTATCCATCAAGAGCCTAATAACCAGATTTGCATAATTAACCAAGAGATCATAGATCGTTGCCTCTGCTTTACGGAAGCGTTTCTTTTACCTAAAACACCTGCTCCACTTGTTGTCCCTGGTGCGGCTGATACGGTTATGCAGGGTAAATATAGGGGAGTTATCGAACTGCTTGCGTCTCGTTTGCGTATTTCTGCCGATAAAGCATTAGACCTTTTTTATAATAGTGATACTTATAAATGCCTGACATTACGGAATGGAGATTTGCTTTTAAAAAGCGATCTCTACATTCTTGACGAAATCATACGAGAGCTGCAGGATAAACAGGGCTAGTGTCTTAACTTGCGTGCGGTTCCTTCTATACAAAAGGACACTTATCGAGGAATGTACAGGGGAGCTGTCGCTCTGCTTAGAGAGTTATTGTCGATAGTTTTAAGGTATTGTTTGTATTCTTGCTTTATAGCCTTCTTATTCTCTAAAAAATAAGCTTGTATTCTTCATTCGGCGGCGGCGAACGATCATTCGCTGTCGCCGAATATATATTCACCGCCGCCGAACGAACGTTCGCTGTCACTGAATGAAGTATACATTAGGTAGTGCGGAAATTTACATAGGGTTCAAGAAACATTTGTTTCGGTTTGTTTCGGCTTTTGTCCTTATGGATTGGATGAGGAATCTTAAATATTCGCATGGATGTTTGCGGGATTCATGGGAAATTCCGTACTTTGTACCGAGCCGTTAGAGTGGAAGCTCGGCGGGTTCGTTTTCGTGGAAAAGGCGTTAAAAGATATTATTCCCTTCTTTGAAATCCCCAATTTCGTGCCCGGGAATAATAACAACAGACGCCCATGCTTGTTATAGTTACTTCGAGAGGAGCATCCTATAATGAAGCGTGGGGCTGCTGTTTGTTATCCGGGCAGGGTATGGGGATACCTAAAGGAGGGTGACAATGGCTAAGCCTCGCGCTTTTTCTTTGTGTGGATGATAAGGAGTGGTTGATGATTGTAGGGTAAATCAATTATTAATTCAAATAGAATGAGTATGAAAAAACTTTTCTTTCTTTTTGCTTTTCTCGTAGGACTTGGGATAAGTAGTAGTGTATATGCGCAATTGGTGAAGGAGGTAACACTGACCTCGTCCAATACGCTGGCATCCGAGCTAGGAGCGGATGTGGGCAAGGTAACGAGCTTGAAAGTAAATGGGCTACTGAGAGCGGAGGACTTTAAGACGATGAAGGAGCAGATGGGTATGCTTCAAGTGCTGGATATGAGTGGGGTGACGGAGTTGCCTAAAATGGGTGGCGCTTGGGCAGATTTACGCTATATCCCAGCTAATTCTTTCCAAAACAAGTTGACGCTCCGAAAAGTGGTATTTCCGGGAGTACTTCAAATTATAGAGCGGGAGGCCTTCTCTGACTGTAGTACCTTGACAGACTTGGATTTCTCGAAAGCTACGCAATTGCAGAGGATAGAATATAATGCCTTTTATAAATGTAGTGGTTTGCTGAGCTTGGATTTATCGACGTGTGTGAATTTAGTGGAAATAGGGTCTTCTGCTTTTAGGTTTTGTAGCAATTTAGTGACGGTAAATTTGACGGGATGCGTTAAGCTGACGAGTTTGGGGAGTTGGGTATTTGGCGAGTGTTCCTCTTTGCAAACGGTGGAGTTATCTGGTTGCTCGGCATTGAAGACGATTCAAGGGTATGCGTTTTATGCCTGTCGTAATTTGACACGTGTTGCGTTGGATGGCTGTACGGTATTGGAGACGATAGAATCTTATGCATTTAATGGGTGTTATCAATTATCTGGTTTCGATTTCTCTCAATTGACAGCCTTAAAAGATATAGGCGAAAGAGCTTTTGAAGGTTGTGCCTTGGCTGGTGATATCGCTTTTGCTTCTGGAATCACCCAATTGGGTAGATCTGCCTTTTCTAATTGTCGTAATATCACTAGCGTTGATTTCAGTAAAAGCACACAGCTCGCAGTTATTTCTTCTGGAACGTTTAGTTCTTGTCAAAGCTTGAAAAAAGTAGATCTGAGTAATTGTGTATCCTTGAATACGTTGAATCTAGCTGCTTTTGAAGGGTGTTCTTCTTTGGAGGAAGTCGTAATCAATAACGGTTTCTATACCTCTATCGATGGAGTCCTTTTTGTGGTGGACAAGGCTACTTTATTACTCTATCCGGCGGGAAAGAAGAATGAGGCTTATACGATTCCTTCTACGGTGAAGACGCTTGGTGAGCGTTCGTTTCCTTATAACGAATCATTGATGGAACTGACGATCCCGGAATCTGTGTTGACTATAAAAGGAGAGGCTTTTTATAACGGATCTTTCTCGGGAAGAGGAGCGAAAGTAATCATGAAGGCTGAGAAGCCGATCGGCTTGTCGCAATCGATCGGTTTGGAGAATGCGTTGGTATATGTACCGAAAGGCTTTGCTAAGGCTTATCGTGAGGCTGCTTTTTGGAAAGAAAGCAAGATTGTAGAGATCGATGCGGATCCTGTAGTAGTGACCTTGGATGCGGCCGGTTCGCTGGGTGCGAAATTGACGGAACTGAATATTCCATTGGCTACTATCTTAGATTTGCGTATCATCGGTCCGATGAACGCTAGTGACTTCGAGGTCATTAAGCAAATAGAGCTGTTGCAAAAGGCTGATTTGAGCAAGGCTACGATGGAAGAGGATCGATTACCGAATTATGCGTTTGGAGGGTTGCGTTATTTGGAAGATGTTATTCTTCCGAATACGATAAAGGAGATAGGTAATTCTGCGTTCTCTGGTTTATCCGCATTGCGGAAAGTGAATATGCCCGAGTTTGTAGAAAGGATCGGGGAGTCTGCGTTCTCGGACTGTTCCAGCTTACAAAAGATTGATTTATCGTTATTGTCTCACTTGAAGGCGGTCGGTTACTCTACTTTCTCTTCCAGCTCATGCGTGCCCGTTTCATTGAAACTTCCGGATGGATTGGAGCGGATTGACGGTTACGCTTTTAATAATACTGGTGTTACTTCCGTGGACTTCTTGAATACGTCCTTGTCTTATATAGGCAACAATGCATTCTATGCATGTCCGATCACCGGCACATTATCTTTCCCCGGTACCTTACGATCCATAGGCAATTCCGCTTTCGCTTCCGCAAAGGTCTCATCTATCAAGTTGAAGTCTACAGAGATGGTACGTTTGGATGGAGCTGATGTTTTTAAATCCGTAGATAAGACCACCTGTAAAGTTTACGTCCCGAAAGGCATGAAGGATACTTATAAAGCAAACACCTACTGGTCTCCATTCGGAAATAACATTGTGGAGTTTGGGCAGTTGATTACGGCAACTTCTAATAATGAAAATTATGGATGGGTAGAAGGTAGCGGTGCCTATGAAGAGGGGGAAATAGTGACCTTGAAGGCGGTTTGTAAGGGTGGAAATTGGGAGGATTATTATTGGGCTAAATATGTTAATTTGTTCTTTGGCTGGTATGATGGTGAGACAAAAGTCTCCGATGATACTATATATACTTATAAGGCAGGTAAGGAGGACAAAGCATTTGTCGGTAAATTCGTGCGTATAAGTTTCCCTAATACATCAGACCTTCTTCAAATGGTAAGAAATGATAGTAAATCCATTACGGTGAGGGTGGAGATGCCTGCCGATGATCCTCGATTGTTTGCTGGTTGGTATGAGAATGATCAATGTGTTTCCAATGAAGAAGAGTTGACGGTGCAAGTTGGTATGGTAGACCGATCCTTGGAGGCTCGTTTCTTCGACGATGGACTTATGGTTGTTAACGGTGATGTCATCGTAAATGATCAGAATAAGGTAGATGGTCCCGCTGTTATCTTGTATTCCGGTAGCCTCACCGTTGAAGGCAACGAGGTTTGGGAACCGAAGAGCTTCGCTTACTATCGGGATGCCTCTTTGCTGGTGAATTCCGATATACAGACCGAGGAGATCTCTTTCAATTGGGACGCATGGAGTGGTTATTGGCATTTCGTATCCTTCCCCTACGACTTGAAGATGTCAGAAATCAAGTTGACGAGCAGCGACGCTCGCTTTGTGGTACGGGAATACGATGGAAAGTCTCGTGCGGATAAGGGCGTAGGAGAGTCTTGGCGGCAACTTTCGGATGCGGAGACCTTGAAGGCGAATACGGGATATATCATCCAATTCAATAGCGGCGATGGAATGGCTGATGGATTTACCACCAAGACCGGCGATATGAAAGCCCTCCTTAATCGGGCGAGCGTGACGATACCATTGAACACATACGCCTCGGATAATGCCATGAATGCCAATTGGAACTTCGTGGGGAATCCGTATCCTGCCTATTATAGCGTGGAGCGATTGTTCGCTGATGGATTGGACGCTACGGTGACGGTTTGGTCTCGCAATTTGAATAATTACGAGTATTATACGCAGGATGATAAGGGTGTTTATCTGGCACCGCTTACGGCCTTCTTCGTACAAAAGAAGACTTCCAGCTTGGTATTCAATCCGGAGGGTCGTGTGGCCGCCCTGCCGAGGGAAACGCAAGCGGCTTCAGGGTTACGTAGCGTGGATAACCGTCAAGTTGTCAACCTGCTGCTGGAAGGCGAGAAGGCAAGCGATCGTACCCGTGTGGTATTCAACGAGGAGGCTTCGATGGAGTATGAGATCGGCCTTGATGCCGCCAAGTTTAGCAGTCCGAATGCGGATGCCGCCTCTTTCTATAGTTTGGATAAAGACGGGAATCGATTGGCCATCAACGAGCGTCCGGTAGCGGATGGTGTGGTACGCCTTGGATGTGTCTTGCCTGCCAAGGGAAGCTATACGATCTCATTGAAAGAGAAGATTGGCAAAGGTATTCAGTTGGTAGATAAGCAGACGGGGGCCGTATGCGATCTGAATAAGGAGGCTTATATTTTCGAGGCCGAGGCTGGAATCCTCTCTGACCGCTTTGAGCTGAGAAACGATGTGGTGACTTCTGTTGAGGCAATCGATGCGTCGATTCGCTGGAACGTGCGAGAAGGCTTGTTGATCGTGTCCGGCTTGCGTGATGTGGAAACTTTGAACGTATGCGATGCGGCGGGTCGTATCCACTTCGCTGGTAAGGTGACGGATGGCGAGGTGCGTATCGCCCTACCTCAGTCTGGTATTTATTATATGACATGGACAACCAAGGCGGGCGAGCGTCAGACTCGTTCCATTAAATGGTAATCGCTATGAGAAAACGATTGTTTCGATCTATTACGATGATTTTGTCTCTTTGGATCTTCCTCGGAGGATCCATCGGGCAAGCCTATGCGCAGGATGAGTTCAATCCGACTCCTCCACCGGAGCCGGGGAAACTAACGCTCTTACTCTCCACGGATCCCCACGGATCCGCTTATTTGGAGCAAACGAATCCCTCCGGCATTTATGATACGGGTACGGAAGTAACGGTACGGGCCTATCCGCATACGGATTATGAGTTTGTGGCTTGGCAGTCCGCTGATGGAGAAGAATTGTCCGGCCTCTCGGAATATACCTTCACCCTTACGGAGAAAAACGCTCGCTTGATTGCCAAGCTACGTTTTAACCCGAAGGAGAATCCATCGGAGCCGGGAGATGGTTATTATAATCTGATTACGACCGTCGCTCCTTCCATGGCCGGATGGGTAGAACAGAGTGGCCAAGGTATTTATGAGAATGGCAAAGAGGTGACACTTATCGCCCATGCTTATCCCGATTATGTGTTCGACCATTGGGAGAGCGATGGGAAGAATGTATCGGAAGAGACAACCTATCGCTTCACCATGCCGGGCAAGCATGTGTACCTGCGGGCCGTGTACGACTGGAAGCCGCAAAGTCCTATCGAGCCGGAGATCGGGTATTGCCTTTACGTAAACACTTCCGATCCGGAGGCCGGCTATGTATCGCAAAGCGGAAACGGTATCTATGAGTTAGGGGATGAGGTGACCGTGATCGCCTCGCCTACGAAAGACTATGACTTTATCGGCTGGTATGATGAGGCGGGTATGTGCCTGTCTACCGACATCTCTTATACGTTGACTATTAGTAAGCGAACCACTACGATCGAGGCTTGTTTCAAGAAGAGAGAGGCACCGGTGGATGAGGTGGAGATCGTACCCGGGCCGAATCCGGATGATCCTTCATCTACGGAGAAAGGCGGCGAGGTGGAAGTGATAGGCGAAGCCATTCCCGGCCAAACGGTCGAGATCATCGCGATGCCGAAACCGGGTTATGCTTTTGAAGGTTGGTATTTGGATGGCGTGTTTATCCCGGAGGCGGAGATGAGCCATGAGATCTTGATCGGTAAAGATATGGGTAAGCTAGAGGCTAAATTCCGGGAATTACCCGTTGACTTGGAAGTAGAGGGTGGAGAGAACGGTTGGGCGGAAGTGACTCGCTATCGAGGTGATGTCATTAACTTGAAGGCTGAACCGATCGTAGACCATACCTTTATGGGATGGTACTTGCTAGATCAGTTATTGTCGAAAGCGTTGAATTATGATTTTGATGTCAATATCCTACGTGCGGCCTTGCCCGCTATTCGTGCGGTGTATACCAAAGGTACGGTAGCCAATGAGACGATCGTTAGGGAGGAACTAGTCACGATCGCTTTCTCCGGGAACCAACTCTGCGTGACTGCTCGCCAAGCGATCCGTAGATTGATGGTTTATTCGTTCGAGGGGGACTTATTAGGTACTAACGGCCAAATGGAACAAGGTGATATCTATCGCTTATCCATACGTAGCCCCTTACTTCTCGTTATCGAGGCAACGGATGGTACTCGTATCGTCTGTAAATTGTCCTCCGGACGGTAGTCCGTGGCGTGATTTGGATATATGATTCTTTCAATGCCCATTCTAAGGTTCTTATAATGACCATCGTAAGCTCCTTTGAATGGGCATTGTTAGATGCTTACGATGGGCATTGTAAGAAACGATAAACAAAAAGCCATCCGGCATTCCGCTGGATGGCTTTTTGTATGGCAATAGAATCGGAGAGATTACACTCTCTTTTCTTTGATTCTTGCTTTCTTACCGGTAAGGGCACGCAAGTAGTACAATTTAGCACGACGTACTTTACCGACTTTGTTAACCGTGATGCTTTCGATAAACGGAGATTCGATCGGGAAAATTCTCTCTACACCTACGTTCTCAGACATCTTACGAACTGTGAAACGTTTTTTGTCGCCGTGACCGGAGATACGGATAACAACACCGCGATACTGCTGGATACGCTCTTTGTTACCCTCTTTGATACGGTAAGCTACCGTGATCGTATCACCACTCTTGAATGAAGGAAGTTCCTTCTTCGTAGCGAACGCTTCTTCTGCAATCTTAATTAAATCCATTGTTTATAGCTTTTTAATTGTAATTTATAATGAAACGCAATTTAACGGGCTACATTTCCCGACAGAGATTACGTAAAGCGGGTGCAAAGTAACGAAATAAATATTTGATTCGCAATAGATATATGCTTTTTTGCTCGCTATTTGATCAAATCTTTTATGTCTACCAAGGATTCAAACCATTGACATCCACCAGCGATTCCCGTTCCTCCTTCCACATTGCTGTAGATCCGGACAGGCTCGGCCAGACCTACATTCGTAAGTCCGCCCATGATACCTTCATTCTCGATGTTTTGTAAAGATAGCAGATATTGGTAATAGGGTTCGGACAGGGAATATAAACGAATATGGCGTTTGGTATAATATTTAGTATCGGACCTAAGTTGTTCTTTTACTTGCAACGTGTATTCCTTCCCGTCGAACAGCTCGTCGGAAAATACCCGTCCCCGCCAATTTACCATCGAAGGGCCGAAAACCTCATCCAAGATACCTTGTTGTTGCGTGAATACGGGATCTACGGAGAAGTCCAACAGGACACCAAGATGGTCGTCATCTCCCCATATCTGTAGAGAATAGTAATTTGATTTACCCGGGGTATCTTGGAAAGTGATTTGATAGATAAGCACATCGTTTTCTTCTATGTAGGAGATATTCCCATCTCCATCGACAAGGGTACCGCCGTTGCCGGTAGCTTCTTTACGGGGAATTATGCGCAGGCCTTTGATTTCGGTCTTGGAAGGAATCTTATCTTCCGCCGAGGCTGTTCCATATTCCGGGGTAGAAGCTACTATCTTTACGGTTTGTCCGGGCAGTGGAACCGTATTCGATATATAAAGCGTATCTGTTACCCATCCACCTCGATCCTCTCCGAGCCAACGAGAAGATTTCCAATAGGAATATTCTTTCCAAGGCATCTCCTCCTTGAAGATCCCGTCTATGTATAATTCCACCTTGGCGTTTCGAATCGTCACGTCCGGCTTGCTCTCTGAGTGAAACCATGTGCGGGATATGCTGGCCATTACGACTGTATCCGGCGAGAAGGCCGAGTTGATCACCATTTTTGGTGTAGTACGATATTCCTCTAGGTCAAACTTCCTATAACAGGAGGTTAGGAGCAGGCTGGATAATAAGATTGATAAATAGAATATAGGTTTCATGTTCTTTAGAATTTATAAGTATATGATATAGACGGAATGATCGGTAAGAGCGATAACGTCTCGAAATAATGGCTGTAGTTTATCCAAGACCGCTTATGGATAGTTATCGGGTTCATCTGGCAATAAGCGTTATATACGCTGATATTCCAGATACCGAGATGGCCGTTCTTTTTAGGTCGATAAATATTAATCCCCAGATCTAAGCGGTGGTAAGCGGGGAGACGTACGTTATTACGCTCCGTGAAATAATCCAAGCCTCCTTCCGGTAAGAGCGGAGGGACAGGAGTGAGGCCCAAATCCTCGTAATTCTCGAATGCCACCGTAACCCGGTTTCCGGTCATGAAAGTCCAGCTTCCGGTCAGTTCCAATTTCTCGTTGATCTTCCAGTTTGCGACGATATTCAGCTTATGGCGGTTATCATATTTCGCGGGAAAACGTTTACCATTATTAATCTCGTCGAACTGCCGGTCGCTCCACATCAGTCCGTATCCGATCCATCCTGTTATACGCCCCGTCTCTTTCCGGGCGATAAACTCCGCTCCATAGGCCCACCCCTTACCGGCGGCCAGTTTCTCCTCCCAGCCGACGAACGAGGGTAAGAAGTTGTAACCATCTTTATAATCCAGTAGGTGATTCATCCATTTATGATAACCTTCCACCGAGAAGGAATAGTCTTTGTGTAAATTGTAATAAGCGCCGACGGATACTTGATCACTCTCCAATGGCTTCAGCTTCTTGCTGACCGGCATCCACATATCGGTAGGGAGACTCATATAACTTTCGCTGATCTGATGTACGTATTGATTCATCCGGGCGTATGAGGCCTTAAGGCTTAGATCCCTCGTGAGCAGGAAGCGTACGGATAAACGAGGGTCTAAGGAGACATATGTCTTCTTTTGTATATTATACATGTTCAGGCGTAATCCGGCGTTAGCCCGGACAATGGGAGATATCGCCCAGTCATCTTCGGCGAAAACAGCCAACTCATTCGCTGAAAGGCGCTCGTCTCCGGTAGTTCGTTTGGTCGGAGACAAATTCTCGGAGGTCTTTTCCTCGATATATTCCGGGCTGAAACGATGGTAAAGATAGTCGGTGCCATAACGGATATGATGTGCCGGGGTAGGAATATAGTCGAAGTTCGCATGGACTCCGAAATCATTGATACCGTTTCGGGTTGAGGTCTCGATAAACCGTGAAGAATAATCTTTGTCACCCTCGGTTCCGTAGTATTGTGAAGTCTCTTGTTTTAGTTTGGATTGATAATGGGAATAAGCCAAGGTGACGGTACCGAACATCTTGTTGTTAAACACATACGACCAGCCGGAAGACAATGCGATGTTACCCCAGCGCATCTTTCCAAAGTCCTTGTTCTCGAAAGGGGTTATATCATCACCTACGGAGAACTCGGAACTTCCTCCTTTTAGGAAATCCTGTCCGAAATAGAAATTAACGTAAGCTTGGCTCCGGTCATTGATATGGTGGTTTACTTTTAGGTTCAGATCGGTAAAAGCATAGCGTGCGCTGAATTTCTCCCCATTCTTTTTCTGAATTTTATTGTAGATCGCCAAACCCGGTGCGGACAAGCCATCCAGCCAAGAGCGACGGAAGGAGGCGTTGAACGGAGTCCGGTCTTTAATGATCGGCCCTTCGAAATTTAAGTTACCTGAGGTCAATCCTAGCATGGCGCTACCATGGTACTCTTTCATATTGCCATCTTTAGTATGCACATCCACTACGCTGGAAAGCCTTCCTCCATAGCGGGCGGGGAAAGCGGATTTATAAAAATCCACATCTTTCAAAGCCTCGGCGTTGAAAGCGGAGAAAAGTCCTCCGAGATGATTGACCTGATACAGTTGGATTCCGTCTATCATATACAGGTTCTCGTCTCCATTCCCCCCACGGACATACATCCCGGCTAATCCTTCCGTTCCGGCTGATACGCCGGGTTGGGTTTGCAGGGCTTTGATCACATCGGCCTCACCGAATAAGGTCGGGATGGTCTTGATCATCTTCCGGGTTATTTTAATCGTTCCCATCTGAGGGGCTTGTATCGGGTTTTGTGTGTCATTACTACCGGTAACGACAACTTCGGCCAATGCTTCACCGCTTTCCAGCAGAATTTCCATCACGGTATCCCGTTCGAGCGGTTGGAATGTATGTGAGAAACGTCCGTATCCGATGTAGGAAGTCTCCAAACGGACTGCCCCGACCGGTAAGGTTAGACTGAAGAAACCGTGGTTATTGGTAGCCGTGCCCCTTTGTGTGCGAGAGTCATAAACGGAGGCCCCGATTAGATACTCCGTAGTCGCTTTATCCCGTACGAATCCGCTGATGGTTACTGAGCGGGGGCGTTTCTTCAAGATGATGTGGGTACCGTTTATCTGATAAGACAGAGGGAGCTTTAGGAATAGCCGGGTAAGGCATTCCGATATGGATTGGTTATCAGATTTGAATGTAATCCGGGAAATGCCTTTGAGAATAGAAGGATCGTAGGAGAATGTCATGCCTGTTTGATGCTCTATTTTTTTCATGATTTCTTGGATCGGCTCTTGTTTAGCCTCGATACTGAGAGTCGGCGCCTGTCCCCAAGCGCTTGATTGAAAGCCGAAGATAATCAAGATTATGAGTAGTATTAGCTTCATGAAGTACTTCATTTTTTATTACGAGACAGGAAAGATAGTAAAAACCCCTATCACAATTCACGTTACTATTGCGATATTTTCTTATTTTTGGAGAGTAATAATGATAATGTTGTGATGAGACAGATTGGTATCTTGCTTTTGTGTTGTATTTCCCTTTTATCGGGTGGAGCTCAAACCGTTCCGAACCTTTATCGTTCGGTGGATCAGGAAAAGATGAATCATTGGGTTGATTCCGTGTTTGACGCTATGAGTTATGATGAACGGATCGGGCAGTTATTTATGGTTATAGCGAATCCTAAATCCGATAACCGGAATATGCAACGGCTCATGCGTTACGTGAACGATATCAAGATCGGGGGCATCTTATTCCATAAAGGGGATCCGGTGACGCAGGCGGAGGTGACCAATCGTTTGCAAAAGGCTTCCCGGATTCCGATGTTGGTCTCTTTGGATGGGGAGTGGGGACTTTCCATGCGATTAAGTGGAACCACCCGTTTCCCGAAAAATATGATGCTAGGCGCTATCGAGGACAATGCCTTGATCGAGGAATATGGAAAAGAGGTGGGACGGCAGTGCCGGGAAATGGGAATTCATATAAATTTCGCTCCGGATATGGACGTGAATAGCAATGTGGATAATCCCGTGATCGGCCTGCGTTCGTTTGGCGAGAATCCGGAGGCTGTGGCGGAGAAAGGTATTGCTTACGCAAGAGGATTGGAAAGTACGGGCATCTTGTCTGTCTCCAAACATTTCCCCGGACATGGAGATACTTCTGAGGACTCGCACGAGACATTACCCGTCGTGCGCCATAACCGGGCCCGCTTGGATAGCGTGGAACTTCTTCCTTTTAAACGTTATATATATGATGGGTTCGCCGGGATAATGACGGGACATCTTTATGTTCCGGCATTGGACAAAAGTCATAAGCCGGCTTCTTTCTCTAAGGCGGTAGTGACGGATCTATTACAGAAAGAACTCGGTTTTCAAGGTCTGTGCTTTACGGATGCTTTAGCGATGAAAGGGGCTTCCACAAAGAAAACGGATAATCCTTCGGTGAAGGCTTTGCTTGCGGGGAATGATATCTTGCTCGCTCCGGCCGCTCCAATCAATGATTTTACGGCCGTGAAAGAGGCTATCGAGGAAGGGGTATTGGATCTGGAAGCGATCGAGGCCAAGTGCTTGAAAATATTAAGGTACAAATATATCGCTGGATTGAATGCCTATAAGCCGGTCGAAACAAAAGGCTTATCGAAACGTTTGAACTCTCCGCATGCGGCATGGATGGCGGCGAAATTGAATTCGGAGGCTATTACCGTTTTGAAGAATGAGGATACGATCTTACCTCTTAAACAGTTGAATAAGAAAAAGATCGCGGCGCTCTCGATTGGAGACGGGGTTGGTAATGAATTCCAGAAAATGCTGGGTGAATATGATTCGATCGCTTGCTTTAGCATTGGACGGCGTTCTACGGCTGCCCAAGTCCAGCAGGTTTATAATAAATTGCAAAAATACGACGTGATCATTTGTGGCGTACATACGATTCGCATTCCCGAGAGTTTAGCGTTGAGGCAGTTGGCCGCGAAGAAAGAGTTGGTCTATGCTTTCTTTACCTTACCATATGCTTGTAAAGAATATAAGAAGTCGATCGAGAAGGCGAAGGCGGTCGTGTTGGCTTACGAGGGCACTCCCTTAGCGCAGGAATATGCGGCCCAAGTGATATTCGGTGGTATTGCGGCGAAAGGGAAACTTCCGGTTTCGATTCCGGGATTGTATTATGCGGGTACTGGTATTTTTACGGAAAAGACTCGTTTGGGGTATCACCAGCCGGAAGAGGTGGGAGCGAATCCGGACCGTCTGGATGTAATTGAGTCGATCGTTAAAGAGGGATTGGATGAGAAGGCTTATCCTGGATGCCAAGTGCTGGTGGCGAAGGACGGCGTGATTATCTATAATAAATCGTTCGGTTATTTTGATTACGAAAGTAGGCAGCCGGTCACGGAGTCATCGGTCTATGACTTGGCCTCGGCGTCGAAGGCGGCGGGAACTTTATTGGCGGTCATGAAAGCATATGATGAGAAGAAATTCACCTTGAACAATAAGATCTCCGATTTTATACCGGAGTTGAAGGAGTCTAATAAAAAGGATTTATCGATAAAAGAGTTACTGTACCATCAATCGGGAGTGACTCCAACTATTAATTTCTATCTGGATGCCATTGATAAGGATAGTTATAAAGGCAGTTTATATAGTTCGGCGAAGAACGCCACGCACCCGGTTCGTTTTGACGCTAAAACGTATGTCCGGAATGATTTTAAATATCTTCCGGATATAGTATCAGATACACGGAAACCCGGATTTACGACTGAGGTAGCCCGTAATTTCTATGTGAGTGATTCCTTTAAAGATACGATCCTTCAAGATATCAAGAAATCCCGTTTGGGTACGAGAGGTAGGTACGTATATAGTTGCGTGAATTTCATTATGCTGAAAATGATGGTGGAAAATCTGATGAAATCTCCGATGGACCAGCTTCTTCGGGATGATTTCTACAGCGGGTTAGGGGCTTGGCATACCACTTATAATCCGTTGAAGCGAATGGATACCTTGCAAATTGTACCTACGGAACAAGATGGATTTGTCCGCCGCCAATTGCTTCGCGGATATGTACATGATGAGGCAGCCGCTTTTCAAGGGGGTGTTTCTGGAAACGCCGGATTATTTTCGAATGCGAATGATTTGGCGAAGGTGCTCCAATTGATGCTAAACCAAGGGACTTATGGCGGCGAGCGCTATCTTTCTTTGGAAACCAGCCGTTTGTTTACACAAAGCAAGAGCCCGACTTGCCGTAGAGGGCTAGGATTTGATAAACCGGTGATTGGTAATCCGAAAGCCTCGCCTTGTGGGGCTTTGGCTCCCGCCTCGGTCTATGGACATACAGGATTTACGGGTACTTGTTTTTGGATAGATCCGGATAACCAGCTTATTTATATATTTTTGAGTAACCGGGTGAATCCTAGCCGGGCAAATAATAAACTGGGATCGCTTGATATACGTACTCGCATACAGGATGCGATCTATAAGGCGATTGATAGGAAAAGCCAAAAAGATTCGTAATTTTGTGACAGTTTTAACAGATAAGGTATTAATTAAAAAGCAGGTATATGTTATACGGACACGGTGATGATTTTTATAACGCAAAGAACGAGGTAAAGATAAACTTTAGCTCGAATGTGTGGCACGGAGCTAATTTAGATAAACTGAAGGAACATTTGATCGAGCATTTTGATAAGCTGACTCGTTATCCGGAGCCGGATGCCGCTACCTTGAAAAGATTGTTGGCCCGCCGGTATGAGATCAAGGAGGAGAATATCGTAGTGACGAATGGTTCGATCACCGCTTTTTATTTGTTAGCGCAAGCTTGGCGAGGTGCGAAATCCATGATCGCTATTCCTTCTTTCTCTGAATATGAGGACGCTTGCCGTTTGCATGAGCATGAGATCTCTTTCTTCCCGACATCGGACGATTTATCAGAGTTATCCTTGGAGGGACAGGATTTCTGTTGGATTTGTAATCCGAATAATCCGGATGGAAAGCTGATCCATCGTACGGAGCTTCTCCGTTTGATCTCAGCGAATCCGCAGACTACCTTCATTATTGATCAGGCATACGTGGCTTTTACGACGGAAGACATGCTAAAGCCGAGTGACGTGAAAACGCATAAGAACTTAATCCTTGTCCAGTCTATCTCGAAGGCTTATAATATCCCCGGCTTGCGTATCGGTTATCTGGTCGCTTCTCCGGAGATCGCGGAGAAAGTGAACAAGTATATCATACCTTGGTCGGTAAATGCTATCGCTATCGAGGCAAGTAAATATATCTTGATCCATCCGGCGCAATTTACGTTGCCGATCCGTAAATGGCAGCGTGAGACTGCGGATTTTATTTACCAATTAAGTAAATTGGATGGCTTGGAGGTAATCCCGACCTCTACGACTTTCTTCCTTGTCCGTTTGAAGAAGGGTACAGCCGCTGATTTAAAGCAATTCCTTTTAGATAATTACGGAATCTTGATCCGTGACGCTTCGAATTTCCGGGGCTTGGATGAGACTTATCTACGGCTCTCCACCCAGAAGGCAGATGAAAACCAGATCTTGCTTGAGGGGGTAAAGATTTGGTTGGAGCAACAATAAATGAAAAAGGGCTATTCATCGAATAGCCCTTTTTCATTTCCTTTTAAATCTAAGTAGCGTGTATTATTCTACTCGTTTGTTGATTACGATATGACCAAAATAGCCAAGGAGAACCAATCCCAGACCTGTAAGTAGAATACTATTTGTCATACCACCGGTAAAAAACGGTACAGCCAAAACTGCCGCACCAATAATGAGTACGATCACTCCTAGATTTTTAATTAACTCATTCATGGTTATAGATATTTTATAATTATTTTCTTTTCTACCGCAAATAAAGCAATAATAACCCGATCGTGAAAATATTTTCGGAGAAAAATAATGAAACGATTGAAATTAGCTTCTATATTTGTGTTATAATATAGTTACGTATGGGAAGAATACTTTACATAGTTTATTTGTGGCTGTTTTTTGTACCTGTATTTCTGGTACTGACTATACTTACGGCTGTGACGGTTATCATCGGTTGTCTATTGGGGGGAGAGAAAATCTTCGCTTATTATCCGGGTATGATCTGGTCTCGATTGACTTGCTATCTGGCGCTTTGTCCGGTGACGGTAAAAGGGCGTGAGCATATAGACCGGAAACAATCGTATGTTTTCGTAGCTAATCATCAAGGTGCGTTTGATATTTTCTTGATATATGGTTTCTTAGGCGTTCCCATTAAGTGGGTGATGAAGGCGGGTATCGCTAAAATTCCATTTGTCGGTACCGCCTGCCGTGCGGCCGGTTTTATCTTTGTCGATAATTCTACGCCGAAGGCTGCCGCTCGTAGTGTTTTGGAGGCGGAGCGTTGTCTTCGGAACGGGGCTTCCGTGGTTGTTTTCCCGGAAGGTTCGCGTACGTATACCGGAAAAATGATTCGTTTCAAGAAAGGGGCTTACCAAATGGCTCTGGATCAGCATTTGCCTATTATTCCGATCACCTTAAACGGGCCGTTTGATGTTTTGCCGATCGGGTCGTTGAATGTCCATCGTCATCGGATGGAGATGGTGATCCATCCGGCGGTTTCTACCGAGAATATAGACACTTCCCACAAAGGAATGCAAGCGTTCGCTGATCAGACTCAAGAAATCATAGCATCTGCCTTGTGGGAAGAATATAAATAATTTAGGTTATTATTTCCAGCTTTTCAAGATGCCACGTTTCGCTACTTTCAGGCTGAATCCGAAGTTATCGCCGAACATGGAACCGGCATCAGCTGCCAAAGACCCTGTAAATTCCCATCCCGATAAACGGGGATGTTGATAAGAGATATCTAAAAGTCCGGAAGCTCCTCTTTTCTTGCTAAGGAAAGGGGTGGCATGTCTACCCCAACTATTCATCACGGTGACTAATACCCGATAAGATACTTGTGAGGAGATAGCGCCTTCCGCACCGAAATGCCAGTCACGAACACGGTTGTTCTTGAATCCTAATGAACCGGCCTCGTTATACTCTGGGCTTGTGATCAGAGGAGAACCTATCGCCCGGTTAAAATAAGAGGCTCCGGTAGTGTATTCTCCGTTGTTATAATAATCATCACCACCGCCACCTACGCCGGGATGTAGGTCGTGATCAAAATCGATGAAGTGGAACTGTCCGCTTTGGTCTCTTGTAACCAGATACTCCACGACCACCTTACGCAACCACGGGAATTTTGGTAAATCCAATTGTCCTCCCCATAATCCGTCGGTATTGTTTACGAATATCATACCGGATTTATCCTCGAAGAAATGTTGGTAATAGGCGGATACTTGCCAGTTAGGTTGTGTAAAAGCCAATTTGAAATCGTAAGAGCCATAATGATTACCCAGTACGTTGATTTGATCGGAGACTGTTGCGTCGCCACCACCTTCGCTGCCGCAAATAACCCGGATAAGGTCCTTGATGGATTGAGGCTGCTTTCCGATCTTAGGATTGGTTGAGGTTCCTCCCCATTGTGCCCAATGCTGTACTCCGATTACACCAGATAACGGGAAGTCATTGCGTGTATCCTTGATCTGTACAAATAATGATTTATGATGCCATAAAACGTTATCTACATAAGTCTGCTTATTGTTTGTGAAGTTAGCCAGATAATCCTTGTCGAAAGAACGACCGACGGCAAAGTCTCCTTTGACTTGCATCCAGCCTTTCGTTAAAGGAACAACGGTAAATTCCGGAATACTGATGTTCACTTCCGGAATCGGGCGGGCATTGGCGGATTGTACGATATCGCCCGAGCTAAGCCAACGATCCCAAAGTGAATTATAGCGTTCCTTGCTTCCTACACTCAATAGCAAGCATTTGTAACCTAACTCGGCATATATTTGTTGGATAGAGAAATTGCGATGACGAGGAACTGCGGCCACTACGTCTAATCCGGCTCCCCAGCGAAAGCCTTTGCCAAAAGTTTGATTATGGAATACTCCCGCATTCAAATATCCGTTATTCGCTTCCAAAGGAACAATTCCGTATCGATTGCTAACCATCCAGAAAGGGGTATTGTCGCCACTAGCTACCGATCCGAATATTTCGGCCTTGTAGGTAGTCGCTTCCGGAGTTGTCTCTTCTTCTTGAGCGAAACTAGCCGTTGCCATCCCCAGACAAGTCAGACCTATAAAAATTGATCGCACTGATTTCATGTATATATAAATGTTTTGTCTGGGCGCAAAGGTAAGGATTTATATGTTTGGTGCAACCATTATTGTTTCTTTAACCACTCGAATATAGTTTGATAGGCATCGTTCCGATAGGGCTTTTGAGATAGGATCAGATCGTGGATGCCGTTTGGAATGGTATCTCTCGTGACTTTGTCTCCTAGTTTCTCCCCGTATTTTTGAATGTCTTGAACATCCAAGACGATGTCGGAGGTCATGTATTCCTCATGCCATGTCTCTGTTTCCGGAAAAGATTTGTTGGAAGACATCACTAGTATCGGACAATCCAGTTTTAATCCTTTTTGTACCGTCTGTTGCGCTTCTTGTATAGCTTTGATCCATCCGGCTTTTTTCGGATGCCCGAATATCATTTTCCAGTTCGTGTCAAACTCCCATTCTCCTTTATATTGCTTAAGCAAGCTATAAGCGTAATTCGGATCACCCAAACCTTGTACGGTAAGATCCGGGAATAGCCTCCCGACAAATGCTACGGTTGGCAGTATGACTTTCTCCATGAACCATCCGAAATTCCAATCCAGAAAAGGGCTGTTCAGAATAAGCCCGTCTACCGGTAACTCCCCTTTTTTACTATTCAAATAATAAGGTGTGATCAATCCGCCTGTAGAATGCGCCATTAATAATATCCGCTCGTTGCCTTCAGACCGGATGGTGGCCAAAGCGGTATCGATATCAGCGAAATACTCTTTTAGGCTCTTGCAAAAGAACGGGTTTTGATTGGGTAATATCGAACGTCCGTATTTCCGCAAGTCCATCGCATAGAAATTATATCCGTGAGCGTTTACGCTATCCCCTAATTGTTTCTGGAAAAAATAGTCATTATAGCCATGGATATACAGCACGGCCTGTTTTACGCTATCCAGTTGAGGTTTCTTTACCAGCGTGCAAACCACCTTCCCCTCATAATCATCCGGCATCTGGAAGGTACGGCGTAAATAACCATCTCCCAATACATCGGGTACGTATTGGGCATATACCTCGCATAAAATGAAACAGAGGAATATAATAAGATTTATTTTTCGAGACATAAATATATTGTTTCTATTTTATAACTGTATTTGCAAAGATAGGGTTTATCAATCAATGGTAATTAACCAAGATCATAAAATAAAAAATGACAGATAAGCATGAAAAACGATAGGATAAACGTGAATATTGCAACTTATACGTAAAAAGCCCTATTTGTGGGTACTCTATGATTTTTTATCTTAACAATAAATATTTTACTTTGTTGGAAAATGGAAGCGTGTATGGAACCGGAAATAACAGTAATAATCATAGATGATGACCTTGGATCGATCCAGAAATTGCAAAACGATCTATTGGCCTTCTCGGAGGTAAGGATATTGGATACAGCGACAACGGCGGAATTGGGCAAGAGGCATATCCTTAAGTATCAACCGGATTTGGTGTTTTTGGATGTGGAACTTCCGGACATGTCTGGCTTTGATTTGCTGGATGATATACGGGATGATATTCTTCCGAACTTGAGAGTCGTTTTCTATACGGTATACGATAAATATATATTGGATGCCCTACGTGCCTCTGCATTTGATTATTTGTTAAAACCTTATTTAATTGATGAGTTAGCGGCACTCATCGAACGTTTTCATACGACAGAACCTGCGGATGTTGCCTGCATGGAGAGATCTTTGCGGAAAATATTGAATCGGGATAGTCGATTTGCGATCCAAACCGTTTCGGGTCTTTTGCTAGTCCGTTGTGAGGAGATATTCCTGTTTCAGTTCTTGGGAGACCAGCGTTGCTGGCAGATTGTCTTGACTTCCCGTACTACTCATAAACTAAAAATGAGCACGACAGCGAAAGATTTGTTGTCTATCAATAATACGTTTGTTCAAATAAGCCAAGATTGCATTGTGAACTTGACTTATTTGATGTTCATCGAGAATAAGACCTTACGATGCGAGTTCTATCCCCCCTTCCAAGAGGAGGAGAGGATCGCCTCGCATCGCTATTTTAAACAACTGAGAGAACGGTTGGATATTATTTGATGATTACTTAACCTTATAAGAAAGTATGATATAATATCTTTTCTCGTTTGCGTCAAATGCTCCTATACTCAATTTACCTTCAGTCTTAGGAGTATAATTTATGCTCCGTAATTTACCTCTCGTTTCCCAATTAGTGATAGTCGCTGTTCCATGGAATAAAGCGATCTTTATATTGGGAGGGAGAGTGACCATGAACCGGTAGTTCTTTCCTTTTTGCAGATCACGATTAATGGGTACGTCAATTACTTTGAGTGGAAATTTATCATAAGAGAATGTTTGAGGCAGCGCCTCTATTTGGTTCGATTGGATAGCCTTGATTAATTCTCGTCCATCAAACCCAAGTAAAGGAATATTGGATGAATAGCCATCTATATCTTGTATAAGCGGACTATAGTAAGGATTTTTTTTGATCAGTTGTTCATACTCTTCTTTTGACGGTTCGGGTACCGAATATGAAAGTACGGTGGAATACGTTTTCCGGTTAGGTGGAGCGATACTGATCGATACTTCTCCGGGTAGGAATGGCGTAAATACGAGTTTCTGAGTTCCTTGGACTACTTTATTAAAGGGAAATTCGTTGTTTTGTGTCAACGCCAGTTTCGTAGGCTCGGGCAACTGTATCGTAAATTCATACGTTTCTCCTAATTTCAACGTACGTGTCATCGGTATTTGTACCACCCGGAAAGGAAGTTTTTGCCGGGGATATATTTTAGGGAGGGAAAGGATGGTACCGTTACGTAATCCTTCTAACAATTTTTCTCCATCAAAGCCCATATACTCCATGTCGGGTACGAGACCGGGAAGTTTTTGGAATTCTTCGAAAGATAGTGGTTTTTTTAGCATTTGATATTTTTCTTCATAGGGAAAATGTGAGAATGCCATCCATACGGGTGAGGTATGGAACCATGACATATCATCATCGCTACGGGCGAATGTTCCATTGTTGACAGTACCGGAACCCCATGTGGCATCCACAAAAAAGTAACGATTGGGTTTGTCTCCTTCAACTAGTACATAGGCATGGCGTTCAAAAGTCGTACCTGGTATATGATCATATGTTTTGGCGAATCCGGTTACCAAGATGCATTTGATATTTAGAGGCTCGCATAACTTGATAAATAGATCGGCGAACGCTTGGCATACCCCTTTTTTCTGTTTCCAACATTCATCAGCGTCACGGATTTTATAATCTGTGTCATAAGCTATATTTTGTATCAGATAACGATAGATAGCCCTCGCTTGATCATTTTTTTTAGAACATCCTTTTGTGATTTCTGCCGCGATACTTTTATAGTCTACTGTCGGAAGTTTCTCAGCTGATAGCAAAGTGAAATCGCAGAATAATAAAAAGATGATAAGTTTTATCGTATTTTTCATATGCATTTATGTTGGTTGATGTGTTAAAGTTATTGATAATCATTAATACTTTTCATTGTTCGTTTCTTTATATAAACATGATTTTTGGCCGCTTAAACGTGGAAACGCTATGAATATCCGTTTATAGGGGAACCCCATCTTTGATATCCGAAGATTTACTTCTAGTTTTGAATTTGTGAATATCTGTTTTAGAGGCTTTCTTATAATAAAAATATGATGCTGATGAAGAGAGGAAAGAGGAAATATGTTTCTCTCGGGATCATTCTGATATGTATGTTTACCTGTCTGCCAGATATATGGGGCGACAATGGAAAATGTGAGAATAGAAAGATCGAAGAGATAATAGAACTAATGGGAAAGAACCATTTAGATGTCGAGGCTGCGGGTGAATATTCGTTAGGCTCGGTATGTCCGGGAAAGAATTTGATTTTGGCCGCAGATGCTAAGGGTACTATAAATCATGTGGGAATTAAATTGTTCGATCGCCGGATCATCGCCGATTATCCTTCTCCTGTTTATTTGTTTGTGGAGAGATACTTGCTATGGGTCTTATTAATGAAAGATGAACCTGCGATCAAGGAACGTTTGAAAGAAGACCGAGTACTATTTCGATTTGGAATGAAACTGAATGATAAGATATATTTGAATTTAAAACAAAGCCTTCGGGAAATCAAACAAGATCAATCCTTTATTATAACGACGGATAATAGTAAATACGCTGTGACTTGGTTGGAAGATCAGCGGCCTATCTTATCGATAAGTTTTCCTATACAGTATGAACTGATTTGGGGTATGAATAAGAAGGAGGCGGAGGGCCAGTTTCAAGATGGCTTAAAGGCGTTTTTGTCAAAAGAAAGGAATTTGCCTGTAGAGGCACTTCCTACTGAAATGAGTTTGATTCGTGATAATTGTTATCGTTCAGAAGGTGATTTTTATGGTTTGGAAGATATTACGTCCTATCGATATTATACAAAAAGAGCGGATCATACCTATTCATTAATATATGATCGTGTTAATCCTGTAGAATCGGTGGCAAACTTATTTACGGCTTATCCCGACTCAATGATCAAAATTGAAATCACTCAACGAATGTATGGAGGTAAACGGGAGCTTTTCACGGTCCCTCTTACTGATTTCATATCTTTTTGTAGGGAAAATGGTTGTGAGATATTCGTTGGCATTGAGAGACAGGACGAAAATTCTATGGCAGGAACGGCCATAATGGTGAACCGGTCATTGGGGTATAATCATATTTTGTATTTCAATGTAGATATGCGTATTTGGGATAATCCGGGATCTTATCCTGTGACGGCTCAATTGTATGCCTTTGTTCCTATGCATAATGTGAGTAGTTTATATGGTGATTCTAAATAAGAAATAGGGTAAAATAACAAATAAAATGATATGCGTATGAAAAAACTGAGTTACTTATTCATCTTACTCCTTTTCCCGATCGTCGCTTTCGCTCAGGAAGCAACGGAACAAGATAAGGAAAATAAGGAGAAAATCAAGGAGATCAAGCTGAGCGAGGATTATGTGTATGCGGATGCCGTGACGGAAGATAATCTATCGGAAGCGCAACAAAACTCAATGGATCTGCTTCGTGCGAACGTGAACGCTATTTTTGCTGAACGTTTCCACATGCCCAAGGAGGATGTGGAAGAGATTTGGGATGTTATCGAGGATAAATGCCAGAATGTGACTATCAAGAAAGGAGATCTGTTCCGGGTATTTACCTACATCATGAAGGATTATCTATTCCCCGGAAAGAAGAAAAAGAAGGTGAAAAACGAGGAGTTGGCAGAAGTGAAACCCTCAAAAGATGAGATCTTACCAGATGAGATAGAAGAGGTATCGGAGGCTTTGGTAAATGATTCATTGCCGACGGCCTCACAAAATGAGATATTGGCTTTCGTTCCGGATGCGAAGCCGGATGTTACTTCACAACCGGAGCCACAGCAAACACAAGAAGCTGGGGAATCTGAGGCTACATTACAAGATAAGGCTCAAGAGGTAGTTTCAGAAGTAACGGGTGATCCAACAGAGGTTGTTACAGAGGTTCCCGTTGCTGTTGCAACTTCAGTTGCGACAGAGGAACCGGTGACTACTACGGTGATTGCCACTCCTGTTACTCAAGTTGAAGAGACGGTCGCTGCCGAGCCGGAAGATATTACGGTTTCTAGTCCATCGGCTCCGGCTTTAGACCCTATTGTCAAAGAATTATTAGAAATCCAAACCTATAAAGAACTGATCTCCTTATTAGACCAGAAAAAAGAGGAAGGCACCCTTATCTATGGACGTATCAAGACTATGCGCTCTCCGGATAGATGTTATCTGGCGATTTTTAAGAAAAGCGAGGTTATCACGATTCTAGGGAAAGGAGATAAGGAACGTTTGAACCTTAAAACAAATACGGAAGATTCTTTGAATAATTATAAGGGACATGGTGTGATCTGGTTCCAGATTTTTTAATGAACAATAAAGAACAATCTATATGAAAAAGTTAATAGCTAAAGCGATTCTATTTATCGTATGTTTTCAATTTGCGTGGGTAGCCCGTGCGCAGTACGCTACGGAATTTTATTTGACAGATCTGGATAATGCTCCGCTAAAAGAAAAAGTGCAGCAGTCTATCGGTAAGTTACTGACGGAGATAAATACGGCACAGGCGAATGATTCACAGCCTTATTTCTCGGGTTTAAACATATCCAAGGACGCTCAAAATACGATTATGATGTTGTGGGACAATACCCCGTTTCGATGTGGCGAGACGGAAGTCATAGAGCGTTGCCTAAAGAATGGCAAGGAATTTCAGGTTCGTAATATCCCGTTGTTCTTGACGATCAAGGATGACAACTCTACTCAAGATAAATATCAAGAGGCCGTAATCGGTTTTGACCGCAACGGAATGATTACTGATTTCCATTTAGCGTTAGCGACAAACTTGTACACGAAAATCTTGAAAAGTAATCAGGCGGTATCAGATTTCCGTTATCGTCAAATGATCTTGGATTATGTAGAACAATTCCGTACGGCTTATAATACGAAAGATATCAATTTCTTGAACCAGATTTTTAGTGATGACGCATTGATCATAACGGGAAAAGTGGTTAAGGCAGTTCCCACGGATATGAATAAATTTATGCCTGATCCTAAGGTTATTTATACGAAACAGACAAAGAAAGAATACTTGACTAACCTTACAAATATATTTAAGACAAACAAACGAATCAATGTCATCTTTGATGATATCAATGTGATCCGCCATCCGGCTAAACCCAACTTCTATGGAGTGACCTTGAAGCAAGGCTATACATCGGATCGCTACAGCGACGTGGGTTACTTATTCTTATTATGGGATTTCACGAACGAGGATGCCCCAAAGATTCATGTTCGTACTTGGCAGCCGGAGATGCTGGATCAGTATACGAAGTTGCCGGAGGAGGAGATATTCCAAGTGGAGGATTTTGATATTTAAAAGTGCGTTGATTAATTTAAGATGATTAGTTATGAGAAAGATAAATCAAATATTTTTTCTTTTTGTGTCATTGTCTTGTCTGTGTTTAGTTTCATGTAAAGATGAGGAAAGTCCGCAATGGACGTCAATAGAAGGGACTTTTAGTGATCCTATACCTTCTAGAAAAGGGGCTGTGGTAGAAGGTATGATTAATGGTAGTATTGGTGGTAATGTTAGTGTTTTTGGTTTTTTATGTTCACTTTCTAAAGAGTTAATTCCCGATGATCCTGCGACTATGCCTTTTCCTATAAAAGATGAAAGTTTTTCTGTGGGAAAATCTTTTAAAAAGACATTAACGGATTTAGAGCCGGGCAAACAATACTATTATTGCATGTATGTCAGTAATGGAACAAATATGATGAAAACCCAAACTTCTTCTTTCACCACATTGACCACATCTAAGCCATTATTGGGTGAGATGAAAATACTTTCGGTAGGAGAATATAGTTTATCGGCTTCTTGCGGTATATTGGATAATGGAGGGTCTAATATTACTCAGTGTGGTTTCTTTTATAAAAAGCAAGAGGATGAGAAGTTTGAACCTAAATTAGTCTCTGTTGAATCTTTTCAAGTTACAATCGATAAATTATCTCCAGGTACTATGTATTATATTTATCCATTTGCGACAAATAAAGATGGAACTATAAATGGAGATACTCTTGAGTTTACAACTGAAGGATTTGAGGCTCCGGTGGTGCTCACGAATAAAGTAGGGACAGAGGCTTTAGGTTCTGATTGGGCTATATTGAGTGGCTCGTTGGAGAATAGTGGTTCTTCTGAAATTAAAGAGATGGGATTCTGTTATACGACTGTGGATAAGGATCCTGTAAAAGATGTGGATAAATTTGTACCTGTAAAAGATAAAAAAGATTTTACGTATAAATTGACAGGCTTAGTTGATAAAACTAAATATTATGTACGAGCTTATGCGAAAAATGGTTCAAAAGCAGCTTATGGTGAGAGAATTGAGTTTGTGACTAAAGAGTATATTAAGCCAATATGTGAAACTGTAGAGATTAGTAATGTGACAGACATTTCAGCGGATGTTCAATCAAAGGTTAAACAAGGAAGTGACAATATATTGAGAAAAGGTTTTTGTTATAGTAACTCAGGAGCTCCGGAACTTAAAAACGCAACAATCTTAGAAGTTACGGATATAGAGGGAGACTATTTGAAAGCAACAATAACAGGTCTATCTCCAAATAAGAAATATTTTGTACGGGCTTTTGTTGAGACAGGAAAGGAGGTGTCTTATGGTCCAATAGAAACATTAGAGACAAGTGCGGATACTACTCCTGTTATAGGTGCGATAACATTTACGAACGTAGAGAAAACAAGTTTTGCCGCTCATGTTACGATTTCTAGTAGTGGATCTATCAAGAAACGTATGTTCTTATATAGTTCGACAAACCAATCTCCGAAATTAGATGGAGAGAATGTTAGTGTGCTTGAATTTAGTTCTGAAAGTGCAACAATCTCAGGTTTGAAGCCAAATACACAATATTATGTTTGTGTTTATGTCCTCGGAGAAAAGGATAAAGAGGTGTATAGCGCCATAGCAACAGTAAAGACAGTAACGATGGGATTGCCAGTTGTATCTGATGTGAATATAACGAGAGAAGGTAATGTCGCTACGGTGAGGGCTACTGTAACAAGTGAATCAGAAATAACGGAATGTGGGGTTTGTTATAGTACGGTTAATACTATTCCTAGCGTTATTGATTCGAAAATAAATACGGGTTTATCTGGTAATAGGTTAAATGGGCAGATCACAAATTTGAAGCAATCTACGATTTATTATATACGTGTTTATGCGACAAGTGTAGCTGGTACGGTATATAGTGATGTTGTAAAAATGGATGTTGGTGATGGTTCTCCTAATATAAATGATAATGATAATCCTGATAAAAATTAAATTATATAAAGATGAAAGCAAATTATAAATGTAGTAATTGGCTGCTATTAAGTAGTTTGGCTCTAATGTTAATACAGTATTCTTGTCAACAAGAGGATCTATTGATATATGAGGCTAAAAAGTCGGATGTTGTAATGTCTTTAAAGGAAGGGAGTGCTAGTATTCAAAACGTAACATTGGAGAATGCTGGAACTTTATCGGAAAGAGTAACCGATGTCACCTCTATAAAGAAACTGACTATTGTTGGACCAATAAATGGAACAGATATAAATTGTATTCGATCGATGAACAATTTGAAAGTGCTAAATTTAGAAAATGCGGATATTGTTGCGGGAGGAGAAAAATATGGTATTTACTCTTGGTCTTCAAGTGATCCTCAAAGTACTGAGAATAATAAAATTACAAGAAATCTGTTTGAATCTTCCCCTTGTGAGAAAATAGTTATACCTAAGAGCGTAACATCAATTGATCAAGGAGGATTTATAGCTAGCAAGATTACTTCTATGGAAATACCAGAGAATGTCACGAGTATGGGAGGGCATGTATTTACATATTGTCCAAATCTGAGGTCTATAACTTTTTTAGCTGATCTTAAGTCCATTCCTTCTGATACATTTCAAGGATGTGAAAGCTTGATATCTGTGACGTTGCCTAAGTCTTTAGTTGAAATAGAGAGTAGCGCTTTCCGGGGATGTTCTAAATTAGAATCAATCTCACTACCCGAAGGTTTGGAAAGCATAGGCTCTGACGCTTTTTTTGCCTGTCCAATCTCATCAGTCATAATTCCAAGTACGGTTAAAAATATTGGTGGAGGTGCCTTCAATGATACAAAGCTAGAATATATCAAAGTTCCTGCTTCTGTAGTAAGCGTAGGTACATATGCCTTTGAATCGACTATTATGCGATATGTATTTTGGGATAGTTCAATGGATATTATATCAGATATGTTTGATGATAGAATGTCGCCAAATTGTATTGTTTATTTAAGTAAAGATGTTAAGGTGCCTGCTAAATGGAATAATATAGTTTACAATGGTGTTGCGGAAAAAATAGTTCTTACGGCAGATGAGGCTAAGCCATTTTATTGCCCTAAAAAGTTTAAAGCTAAAAAGATAATGTATACACATGATTTTAAACAAATAACAGGACAAGGAGAGTCAGCCGGTTGGGAAACTATAGTATTACCGTTTAATGTACAAAAAGTAATACATGAAGATGGTAGGATTTTAGCTCCATTCAATAGTGAAATAAAGAACGCCAAACCTTTTTGGTTACGTGCTTTGACTAAAAAAGGATTTGAAAATGTGATTTCTTTAAATGCGAATACTCCATATATTATTGCTATGCCAAATAATGGTGCCTATGAAGAGCAATATTGTGTAAATGGTAAGGTTGTTTTTGAAGCGGAAGATAATATTAATGGAGTTGATATTTTAGAGACTCCTAATGAAATAAAAAGTGAAGGACCTTCTTTTTTGCTAACAGGTACTTATAATGCTATTTTATCAAATAGTACGATTTATCTAATCAATAAAAATGATAACTCCAATGGATTTAAAGCAGGAAGTGTTTTTATTAGAGGGCTTCGAGATGTCGATCCTTTCGAGTGTTTTGTTAGTCCAAATGGACTATCTACAAAAAGTATTATATCAATAAATGAGGTTGTAAGAACTAAAACGTTTAATAGTTTGCTAAGAAATGGAAAAAAGCTTAAACCTTCTATTTTAGATCTATAAAAAAGCTGTTATATGAGAAGCATTGTAATATACATATTTTTTCTTGTAGGAATACACGTTAGCGTTTTAGCCCAAGAGATCCAAGTTAAATCTTTCCAGAAACTGGGGCGTGATTTAGAGGCACGTACGCAACCTCGTTTGGATTTGAACGATAATCCTTGTTCGATCATAAAGGTGGTCACTACTGGCGAGGATTTCCAGTTTGAGGGAAACACCATTGGAGATCCGGTTTATAGGAAAGGAGAAGTGGTTGTATATATGACCGAAAAAAGCCGTCGTCTTACCATCAAACATGAGAAATATGGGGTCATACGTTATGAGTTTCCACAATCAATCGGGAAGCAAGAAGTATATGAGCTTGTGGTGAAGCTTGTGGAAGATAAAAATAATAAACTGAGAACCTTGGTCATGCCAAATCTAAGTTATGGCTCTTCTCGTTTGTCTTACGGGATAATGATTGGTATTGTTAAAAAGACAGGAGGTTACATTAAGGTGAAATCGGATTTCGGTTCTATCTCGTCTGAAAAAGAGGTCGATAAAAATACTGTGGATACTTATTGGTATAATGGCAATAAACAATATAGTCGTTTGGCGATAACAGGAGGTCTGCTGCAGCGTGTATTGACCCCTCTTTATTTGTATGTAGGTGCGGGGTATGGGTATAAGAATGTGGCTTGGCAAACAGTCGAAGATATTTGGGTGAAGAACAAGAAAATCTCGTATTCCGGACTAGAGGCCGAGGTAGGAGGAATTTATCGGATTAATAACTTAGCTATATCTTTAGGTATGCAAACAAACAGTTTTAAGATGTTTGAAGGGTGCTTGGGTATCGGTATCATGTTTTGAGCTTTTTGTTTAACAATCTAATTATCTAATAACACTTATCATTGGAATGTTGTCATAAGTGTTGTCAATAAAAGGGGAGGATGTTTGTGATAGATATCCTCCCTAATTTTATCTGTTTTGCAGGGTGTAATAGGCTTCTGAAGTGAATAACTAACGGCTTGTCGAGTGAATAACTAGCGGCTATACCTAGCCGCTAGCTTACGGCTTGGGAAGTGAATAACTAACCACTTGAGAAGCCTTTTGCGAGCGATTAAGTATGTTGTCTAAATAATTCATTTTCAGTCATAAGGTAAGTTTACTTACTTTTTCTGTCCGATTTTTCACCGCATAAGGAATTTACATTTCAAGTCGTAAATTATTTACTTCAGTAACGGATAGTGCCTACTAAGATTTGCTTATTTTCTGACATTTACATACAAGAGAGTCAATATATTCTAGCCATCCAATCCGCGAAAAAGTAGTCATATACCCTATAAAAGCCATCTTCCTGTGTTATCAAATCATTTTTCAACAGAGGTTTGACCGCAGATTGTACAGAACTGGCTGAGGGTAGCTTGTATTTTTTGATAAATGCTGATGACGTGAGACCTTCTGCTCTGCCCTCTTTGGCGATAGCTTGTAAAACAAGTTTTTGTTTGGGAGCAAGATTGGCAAGTAGATCCTTGTAACTACTTTCTTGTGTTAGAATCACATTCTTGCGGGCTATTTCTATCTTATCCATACTACAACGCTCACCCTCTTCGGTCAATGCGAAAAGTTCGTTCATTATCATTTGCACAAACCAAGTATAGCCATCGAACATCCGATAAACTTCTTCTATTACGGATTTGTCAATAAGCTTTCCCCTTTGCTCAAAAAGCCGGTTGGCGAACTCCACATAGATATGAATGGGTATTGGCTCAAGTCCTATACTAATAGCGCTTTGATAAAAAGGCTTGGAAGAGGAATTAAACATATTACTCATCAAATGGCGTTTACTGCCGGAGAAGATAAACATAGTCTGCTTGCATTGTTGAATCTTGGTTCGCAACAACGCTTCTACATTTTTCTCCTCATAGCCGCCAATTTGTTGGAACTCATCGATCGCCACGATACATGGTTTATCTGCGGTCTCTAGATAAGCGAAGATCTCATCAAGTGTTGTTTGTGGTGCTTGAATGTCTCCTAGCCCAATATCAAAACAAGGTTCTCCGGTTACCATATCCAGTTTAAAACCCGCACGCAATGAGGTTATGATTTGAAAGAACCGTTCCGTCCAAACCGTTTTCTTTGGCTTCAATTCGTCATAGATGGCTTTTCCTAATAGATATACGAACTCTGTTAATGAAGTAGTGGCATAAATATCCACAAAGAACGCATGATAATTTTTTTCTATCGATTCTTGATGAAAAAGATGTTGGATCAATCCGGTCTTACCCAAACGGCGTGGAGAAATCAATGCGACATTACGTCCGTTCTCAATCTGTTTAATCAAGAAGCTTGTCTCTCCCTCACGGTCACAAAAATATTTGTCTGATACATACCTACCCACGACAAAAGGATTCATCATTGCGATTGTCTCCATAATATAAATACATTTTATTGCAAATATAATAATTATATCCATAATAAAGAAAGGAAACGGTATGTTTCACTTGCACGTGTGGGAGTCCGTGGCAAATAATTTGATATATAGTGATTTAATTCGATTATTTATATATCTTCGCATTGTAGAAACCGTCGTTTCGGAAACAGCGGTTTCGGAACTGTGTATTATTGCCATGCGTAAAGATTAATCTTTAGTATCGAAAGAATGGAAAAACAATCATTTATCGCTCTAGTAAAGCGTTATTATCCTTGGATCTGCAGTATGGAGAAGGCTGCTTTTCGTATACATGATGATGTGAATCAGAAATATGATCATGTGTTGCCTTATGGATTTCATCTGAAAATGACGGTATCGTATGTCTCTCGCTACGGATATCTGGTAGCTGAGACCGAGGCGGATATACTGATATTGTATGCCTCTGCTTTTCTGCATGATACGATAGAAGATGCACGGATGACCTATAATGATGTCGTGAAATTCCTGAAAGAGTTCAAGGGGGGAGGCTTTGTCTTGCCGGAAGGCGTGAGACAGCACTTGGAAGACCAAGTTCCGGAAATCGTATACGCCTTAACGAATGAAAAAGGACGAAACCGGGGAGAACGGGCGAATGACCTGTATTATCAAGGAATACGGCAGACTAAATTCGCTTCTTTTATAAAAATGTGTGATCGGCTGGCGAATATCCAATATACGATGATGTTTGTTTTTGCGAACCGGATGTTGGATGTTTACCGTAAAGAGTATCCGGAATTTATCCGATCGATCAGTGAAGGTGCGGTTACACAGGTGCCGGATGTCATGA
Source organism: Parabacteroides sp. AF19-14 (assembly GCF_003635485.1). Classification (NCBI taxonomy): domain Bacteria; kingdom Pseudomonadati; phylum Bacteroidota; class Bacteroidia; order Bacteroidales; family Tannerellaceae; genus Parabacteroides; species Parabacteroides sp. AF19-14. The sequence continues at coordinate 183,680 of NZ_QTMJ01000005.1, forward strand.
AGGAGGAAGCGGAACGTCTGTTAAATAGCGAATCGTATATTATATAGTCTTCTCGAATGTCTTTTTTTCAGAAATCCATACGGAGCGATGAAGATCTGCTCACCTCATTGAGGCAGGGGAGCGAGGATGCGTTTACTGTTATTTATGAGCGGTATCATAAATTATTGTATGTGTTGGCCTATAAATATTTGAAAAGTACATATTCTTCGGAAGATGCCGTACAGCAAGTTTTTCTGAAATTGTGGGAGGCACGTTCCCTACTGATGGTGAACGTGAATTTAAGGAACTATCTCTATACAATGCTAAAGAATCACGTATTAAATGAGATCCGGAATAATAATAGCGCCGTAGAGAAAAATTATGAGATCGTACAATCAGCGCCGGAATATGAGGATGAACTGCTTATAAAGATAGAGGAACAAGATATGATGTCTCATTTTTACCAAGCGATCGATCACTTGCCGGAGCAGAAACGCCAAGTCTGTCTGTATAAGCTGAAAGGGAATCTTTCTAATCAAGAAATCGCCGATAAGATGAATATCTCGGTCCCCACGGTAAAAACACATTATGCGCAAGCGATAAAAATACTGCGGGCACATTTCGAGAGACTATTTTTATTTCTTTTATATTTGTGGAACTCATCCTATTGATGGCTTTGCGTGTCAATTGATAAAAGAAAATGAATATGAAAATACCCGATCTATCGATCATAGAGAAAACGCTAAATAATGAGGCTACTTCCGAGGAGTCTTGTGAGGTTGTTCGTTGGTTTAAGACCCCGGAAGGACAGGCATGGCTTGCTGAGCGTATCGATCAGGATGAGAAAACGATTCATATGGGGGAGGAAGAGGCATGGATCGACCATCCGATACCCTCAGCCGTAATGTATCAGAATATTATGCGGCAACTCCGCCGACAAAAAATACGCCGTTTTATAGCGTATGCGGCTGCGGTCTTTATACCGATTGCTTTAATTATAGGACTTTTCATACGCATAAACTCACAAGTGGATTTGTTGGCGGATGGTGGGTATGACGAGGTGTACGTACCTAATGGGGAACGCATGCAGCTGCTTTTTCAAGATGGAAGTAAGGTCCATTTGAATTCGGGAAGCCGTATTCGTTATCCGAAAAAATTCGGTCTCTCCGAACGTAAGGTTTATTTGGAAGGAGAGGCTTGGTTCGAGGTCGCCAAGAACAAGAATCGGCCTTTTATCGTGGATCTTTCTTATATGGATATAAAAGTGTTGGGTACTACCTTTGATGTGAAAGCCTATCCGGAGGAAGAAGCTATATTCGTCGCTTTAGAGACAGGATCTATCGAGTTGAAATCAAGATCCTTCAAATCTTATCAATTACGCCCGGGAGAAAAAGCGGTTTATAACAAGGCTTCCGGACGTTGTGAGGTACTCCGTTCCCACGATGTCAAGATGTATTCGGCATGGAGACGTAATGTGCTCGTATTTAAGAGCGCCCCTTTATCGGACGTAATGAAAACATTGGCTCGAACTTATGATATATCCTTTGACGTGAAGGATTCTGCCGCTTTGCGATATACGTATACGATAACGACCGATAGCGTCAATTTGACCACGGTATTAAAAGAATTGGAAAAAATCACGCCTGTACTATTCGAGGAAAAAGGGGGTAAGATAGAAGTCCGGATGAAAAAATAAAAAAATTAGCTATAACGACTCATCCTTTTTGATTTGTCGTGTGTCTATTTGATAGGAGAGCAGGAAACAGAGTGTTAACCTTAAAATAGATATGCGTATGGATTCCTCATAAATAGATAACATAAGAACAGCCGAAAAGCTCCTACCCTTTTCGGCTGCCGGTCGTATTAAAAATAAATTTCTAATACCAACTATTAAAATCAATACAAATATATGAAAGAAAAGCAAGAAAGCCCTCGGCGTAGGTGTCTTTTAATATTAATTGAGAAAATACCGAATGCCATGAAGTTAACCTTTCTATTTTTAGTCATATCCTTGCTGAGTTTCACGGCTACCGCCTCGGCTCAGCGGGTTTCTATTGTGCTGGACAATGCGAAAGTGGAGAAAGTTTTAGCTACCATCACCCACCAAACCGGGTTGAGTGTTGCGTATAGCAAACAAATCGTAGATTTGAATCGGAGAGTGAGCGTTAATTTTACGAATGCAGAATTGACAAATGTATTGGATAAAATAACGGAGGGCACGTCATTAAGTTATGAAGTTAAAAATGGAAAGATCTACTTATTTGAAAAACCTCTAGCGAATGCGGTCACCCAGCAAGCCAAAAAAATAACGGGTGTTGTTGTCGATTCAAAAGGGGAACCTATCATTGGAGCGAATGTTGTGGAGAAAGGTACTACAAATGGTACGATAACAGACTTTGATGGTAAATTTATTTTGGAGGTATCGGATAACGCGACACTTCAATTTTCTTATATCGGCTTTATGCCAACAACTGTCGCTATTGCGGGACAGACTTCATTGAATGTACGTTTAAGGGAGGATACACAGGCTTTGGAAGAGGTTGTGGTTGTTGGTTATGGAACCCAGAAGAAGGTGAATTTGACAGGTTCTGTTTCTTCAGTCAAATTTGATGAGGAATTGGCGAATCGTCCGATCACTGATGCTTCTCAAGCACTTTCCGGAAAGGTTTCCGGCGTGTGGATCAGCCAGAATTCGGGTAAGCCGGGAGATGATGGAGCGCAATTGAGAATTCGTGGCTGGGGTACATTGAATAATTCGGACCCGTTGGTGATTATTGACGGAGTAGAAGGGGTATTCAGCCAAGTAAACCCGAGTGACATCGAAAGTATCACAGTCTTGAAGGATGCGGCTAGTGCGGCTATTTACGGATCAAAGGCCGCTAACGGTGTCGTTTTGGTTACGACGAAGATGGGAAAGAACAATGAGAAAACCCAAGTAGAGTTGAACTCTTACGTCGGAATGCAGCAGATCGGACGTCATTTTGATTTAGTGACGAATAGCGCCGAGCATATGACTATGGCGAATCAAGCTTTGGTGAATGGGGGAGAGAACCCTCTTTTCTCGGAAACATTGATCTCTAATTTCGCAAACGGAACAGATCCTTATAAATATCCGAATACGGATTGGTATGATTCTCTTTATCGGAATGCTTTAATAACAGGGCATAATTTATCCATTCGCGGTGGATCGGAGAAACTATCTTCCTTCTTGTCTTTGAACTATTTGAGTCAGGAAGGTATTTTGATGAACTCTAAGGCGGAGCGGTTCGGTATCCGGGCAAATGTGGAGTATAAAGTGAATTCATGGTTGAGAGTTGGCGCTCGTTTGAATTATACTCGTAGGAATTCCCAAGAGCCTTTTGATTTGTTCCGTGTATTCGAACAGCAACAAGGCGCGGCTCCTTTCATCGCTCCATATACCCGGGATGGCCGTTTCGGTTCAGTAGAGGCGATTAAGGATGATGGCACTTTATTGTATACGACTTATCAGCCGGTTATAGACGCTTCGAACGGGGCGACTAAAACATCCAAGGATTATATGGCTGTAAATGCTTTCGCTACCGTGGATTTTACGAAAGACTTGAACTTACAAGTAACATGGGCCTCTAATGGCAATTGGAAAATGGTTGATAAATATAATGAGACCCTTTATGGATATACGGATTCTGGCATAGAGACAATACCGAAAAATTACAATCGTGATGGTATTGTGTTGAGTAGAGAGCAAGTATCGACCATGCGTAATAATTTCCAAGCGACATTAAACTATAGCAAGCGATTTGCGGATAAGCATTATGTTGCCGCTATCCTTGGTACCCAATTGGAGAATTACAGTATAAAGAACGTATTTGCCCGAAGAACCAACCCACCCAAAGAAGGATTAACCCAAGTGGACGCGGGAACGGAAGGTATCAAGGGAGAGGGAAATTTTGAAGGTCTACGCATGGCATCTTATTTTGGTCGATTGAATTATGCCTTTGCGGATAAATATTTATTTGAGATGAATCTCCGTGCCGATGCCTCCTCTCGTTTTAAACGGGGAAATCGCTGGGGTGTTTTTCCGGGTTTCTCTGCAGGATGGCGTTTGAGTGAAGAGGCGTTTATTAAGAACCTGAATCTGTTTTCTAATTTGAAACTACGTGCGTCATGGGGACAATTAGGTAATCAAACCATTGAAGGATATTGGCCTTATTTAACAGTGATCTCCCAAAATTATGACTTGAGTTATAATTATGGAGGTTCATTGGCTCCGGGTGCTGCCGTAACCGCTTTGGTGGATGAGGATATTACTTGGGAAACTACTTCTTCCTTGGATATTGGCGTGGATTTGGGCTTCTTAGGTAATAAGTTGAATATTGAAGCTGATTACTTCAATAAAAAGACAACCGATATTATCGTTCAATTGCCAATACCAAATGTATTAGGGGATAAGACCGCACCGTTTGAGAATGTGGGCGAAATGAAAAATAATGGTTTTGAGTTAGTCGTGAATTATGATAATCTTGAGACGAGCAGAGATCGCCTTGGATTTAACGTAGGACTAAACTTTACGTATATCGATAATAAAGTAACGAAATTTCAAGGAGGAAACTCTCCGGACCAGCTTTATTTGATTCGTGAGGGATATCCGTATAAGGCTTTGTATGGCTATAAAGCGGTTGGCATCTATCAATCGGACGAAGAAGCCGCTCAACATATGCATAGCAATGGGCTTAAGCCGGAAATGGGAAATCTGAAATACGAGGATGTTAATAACGATGGAAAATTAGACTATCAAGATAAACAAGTACTTGGTAATACGATTCCTAAAATTACGTATGGACTTACTGCCGGCTTACGCTATAAAGGGTTTGACTTAAATATCTTATTCCAAGGTTTGGGACAGGCGAATGCGTTTACGAAGAGCGGCATGACCCGTATGCAATACGAATGGCTGACTATTTCTGATAAATGGCGGGATGCGTGGAGCCCAGAGAATCCGGACTCAAATATACCGATGCTTCGGTTTGACTCTTCATGGGACACGTATGACTCCTCATTTTGGGTGCATCGTATCGATTTCTTGAAATTGAAGAACTTACAATTAGGTTATGCGTTCCCTGAATGGATTACCTCAAAGCTAAAAATGCAACGGTTGTACGTATATGCGAATGCCCAGAACCTGTTTACGATTATGTGGAAAAAAGGGTATGAAGGATATGATCCGGAAAGAAATACGTTTGATTCGGGTACCAATTATTACCCGACTCCGAGAATATTTACATTTGGTATAAATCTTAATTTCTAAAAGTATGAAACAGTTATTAGCATATTGCTTATCAATTATACTATGTGTCTCTTTCACGGGATGTATGGAGAATTATTTGGATTTGTATCCTGAGGATAAGATTACTTCGGCGAGTTTCCCGGAAAATGAATCGGATATCAAACTCCTTTTAAATGGTGTCTATGCTCAATTGAGGGAAAAAGAGGTTTATAATCAAGGCTTGTTTGGCTTTGGCATAACGGATGGAGCTACCCCTAACGCATTTAACTGGGGAACGGATGAGGTTTTTAATAAGCTGGGTGCCGGGCGATTGAGCTCTAGTGACGGAGGAGTCGTAACGTATCGTTGGAAAAGATGTTACGAGATAATCTCCCGGGCAAACTATTTGTTGGCCTGCATGGATTTAGTGGATTTGTCGGAAGAAGCGAAAGCCAAATATTCAGGTGAGACTCATTTTCTACGGGGACTGGCTTATTCCGTGCTAGCGGAAACCTATGGTGGGGTACCTATTATATTGACGGATATATCCACGGAAGAAGCTCGTAGCTTGAAGCGGGCGAGTTTGGAGGAGACTTGGCAACAAGCGCTGGATGATTATGAGGTTGCGATCACCAATCTGGGAGTGGATGCTCCCGAGCCGGGGCGTGCTACCAAGGGGGCGGCTTTAGGTATGAAAATGCGAGCCTACTTATACCAAGGTAAATACAAGGAGGTTCTGTCTTGTGTCGAGCAAATTGATGCGTTGAAGAAATATGGTCTATTCCATAGTTATGAGGGTTTGTTTGATCCGGCGAATGAGAACAATAAGGAAGTATTGTTTGATATCCAATATATTGAAGGCGAGAATTCGCAAGGTTCCTATATTGACCAGTATTGCGGAACGGGTACCGGAAGTTGGACCCGTGGAAGCCGTTATGTCCCTACGGATGATTTGGTAGCGGCTTATGAGACGATCGACGGCTCTCCTGTAGATCCCGAGAATCCTTATGAGAACCGGGATCCTCGTTTAGGTTTCACGGCTGTACTTCCGGGTTCTTATTTCTTGGGCTATCGTTTCCCTAATTACCTGTATCCGGGAGGTGCGTTTAATCATGCCGGTAATCGGTTGAAACATTTAAGTACCCGTAAATATCGGATTCAGGATGAGTCAAAGCTTCCTCCTTCCGGGCAGTCTTATATCAATGATATCATACTGAGATATGCGGATGTCTTATTGTCAAAAGCGGAGGCGATTATAGAGACGAATGGAAGTGTAGCGGATGCGATCGCTATCCTCAACCGGATCCGTACGGAAAGGGATGACGTTAAGATCTCTTTGCTGCCGACATCTATGAGCCGTGAAGAGGCTCGTGAGAAAGTAAGGCATGAGAGACGGATTGAGTTAGCGTTGGAAGGCCGTTATTGGTCAGACGTGAAACGTTGGAAAATCGGGAAGACGCTTTATCCTATGATTATAAAAGATCATGAAGGAAGCGTGATCGAGACGAAGTTCCCGAATGGATATCTGGAATATTACGATTTACTGCCTATTCCTGATAGCGAGCGCTCTTTGAATCCGAATTTGGATCAGAACCCGGGTTGGTAATGTTCAACTAAAAGAAGGATGAAATGAAATTTATATCTAAACTAATATCTGTATTAGCTTTTTCCGGAGCGGCCGTGGCTACTCAAGCGGCGGAAAGGCCAAATGTGATCATCGTATTTATCGATGATTTCGGATATGGGGATTTAGGTTGTTACGGGAGTACGAAGCATCGTACTCCCCATATCGACCAGATGGCTAAAGAGGGAATACGACTGACCGATTTCTATGTGGGTTCGAGCGTGAGCACACCTTCCAGATCGGCTTTATTGACAGGGTGTTATCCAAGGCGAGTCTCCATGCATGTAAATGCGGACCCTACACCTTTGATGTCCAAAGGGAGGCAAGTGCTATTTCCAGCTTCGCATAAAGGCTTGAATCCCGGTGAGATAACGATCGCCGAGTTGATGAAGGAGCAGGGGTATGCGACGGCTTGTATCGGGAAATGGCATCTAGGGGATCAATTGCCATTTCTTCCTACCCGGCAGGGTTTCGACTATTATTATGGTATTCCTTATAGTAACGATATGGATCGTACGTATTGTCCGTTACCCTTGATGGAACAGGAGGAGGTAATAGTGGCTCCTGTCGGTCATGATTCCTTGACGATTCGTTATACCAATAAGACTGTGGAGTTTATAAAGTCTCATAAGGAATCACCGTTCTTTATTTATTTGTGCCATAATATGACTCATAATCCGTTAGCGGCTTCTCCCGCTTTCAAGGGAAAGTCTCAGAACGGACTCTATGGAGATGCGACCGAGGAATTGGATTGGTCGATGGGAGTCTTGCTTGAGACTTTAAAGGAGGAAGGATTGGATCAAAATACCTTGGTTATCTTTACTTCCGATAATGGTGCGGATGAACACTTCGGTGGTACGAACCGTCCGTTGAGAGGCCAAAAGGGTACGACGTATGAAGGTGGGTTCAGGGTGCCTTGTATAATGAGATGGCCCGCTAAAATACCGGCGGGACAGGAAACTGATAATCTGGTGACTTCGATGGATTTCTTACCGACATTGGCGCATTATTGCGGTTATGCGGTTCCTTCCGACCGGGTGATAGATGGGCATAATGTGTCTGGAATCTTGGAGGGAGAATCGATGGCATCGCCCACGGAGACTTTCTATTATTACCAGAAACAACAATTACAGGCGGTACGTTGGGGAAACTGGAAGTATCATTTACCTTTGAAGGAACGTATCAAAGGCCCTCACTTCCCGGAAACGGAAGTCGGTGAAGCTCGTTTATATAATTTGGCGAATGATTTGTCGGAAACAACCAATGTCATCGATAAACATCCCGAAGTAGTGACGAAGATGAATCAATGGATCGAACAGGTTCGTAGTGATATGGGAGATTGGGGATATGAAGGCCGGAACCAGCGTCCTGCCGGTATTATAGATGAACCTTTTCCCCGTTTACTTAAATAAAAAGATACGCATATGAAAACACTGAAATCATTGTCTGTTTTAACAGCGGCGGTATTATCGAACAGCTTGAGTTTGAACGCTGCCTCGGATGCGGCCAATAAGCCTAATTTTGTAATCATATTCTGTGACGATATGGGATATGGGGATTTGAGTTGCTATGGGAATCCAACGATCCGCACACCGAATATAGACCGTATGGCTTGTGAAGGAATGAAGCTGACCCAGTTTTATGTGGGGGCCGGAGTCTCTACACCAAGTCGGGCCGCGTTAATGACCGGACGTTTGCCGGTTCGAAATGGATTGTATGGAGATCGGGTAGCCGTACTTTTCCCTAACTCAAAGGCTGGGTTAGGACAAGATGAGGTCACGATCGCCAAAGTTTTACAACAAAAGGGGTATGCGACCGGCTGTGTAGGCAAATGGCATTTAGGTGCGTTTTCTCCCTATTTACCGACGGATCATGGTTTTGATACCTATTTCGGCATACCTTATTCCAATGATATGAGCCCCGTTCAGAATAAAGGCGCGCATGCACGGAATTTTCCTCCGACTCCATTGATAGTGGATGGTAAGCAAATCGAATCGGAACCGGATCAGGGAGAATTAACCCGTCGCTATACGGAGAAAGCGGTATCGTTCATCAAGGATCATTCAAAGGAACCTTTCTTCCTTTATTTCGCTCATACCTTCCCGCATATCCCATTGTACACGAATGCCCGTTTCGAGGGAACGAGCAAACGAGGCCTGTACGGAGATGTGGTTGAGGAAATAGACTGGAGCGTTGGGGAGGTGTTGAAGACTCTGCGTGAAAATGGCTTGGACGAGAATACGTTTGTTATTTTTACCAGCGATAACGGCCCTTGGCTGACGGAGCATGAGAATGGTGGTTCCGCAGGTCCGTTGAAGGATGGCAAGGGTACTTGGTGGGAAGGTGGCTTCCGGGTTCCGGCCATTTGTTGGATGCCGGGAAAAATCAATCCGGCGATCAACGATGAGATTATGACCTCGATGGATTTATATCCGACTTTCCTCTCGATGGCGGGTATCGAGCAACCGAAAGATCTTGTATTGGATGGCGTGAATCAAACCGGATTATTGTTTGAGGAAAAGCATTCCGCCCGTGATGAAGTTTATTATTGGTGGGGAAGCGAGTTGATGGCGATCCGTAAAGGGGAGTGGAAGTATTATTTTAAGACGATCAAGGACCAATATCTGCGTACCTGTAAGATCGAGACTCCGGCAGAACCCTTGTTGTATAACGTGGAGACAGATATCTCAGAGCGATTCAATCAGGCGGATAAGCATCCGGAGATCGTGAAATTACTGATCGAGGCCGGTGAGAAACATAAGAAAGGAATGAAGATCAAGCCTTCCGTATGTGATATGATGTAATGGGACATTTAAAAACACTAGATTAGATGAATAAATATATACTAACAGCGGCTTGCGGATTGGCTTTTTCCGCAGCTTCCGCACAAACAAAGGCTTTGCCGGATAGCCCGAATATCCTGCTGATTTTGGTGGATGATTTGGGATATGGCGATTTGTCCTGTCAAGGAGCCGCCAAGGACATTCAAACTCCACATATCGATAAATTATTAAATGAAGGAGTTCGTTTCACGAATTTCCATGCGAACTGTCCGGTCTCCTCTCCTAGTAGAGCCTCGTTATTAACCGGGCGTTATCCGGATATGGTAGGCGTGCCGGGAGTCATTCGTACGCATAAAGAGGATAGTTGGGGGTATCTGTCGGAGGATGCCGTATTATTACCCCAGATGTTGAAGAAAAGAGGCTATCATAATGCGATGGTTGGAAAATGGAATCTAGGATTGGAGTCTCCGAATACCCCTACGGAAAGGGGTTTCGATTTCTACCGGGGATTTTTAGGGGATATGATGGATGATTATTATACCCATCGTCGTTTCGGAAATAATTATATGCGTGAGAACTTGAAAGAGATCGATCCACAAGGACATGCTACAGAGATTTTCTCTGATTGGGCGATCCGTTACCTGTCGGATATGAAGCAAAAGCAAGAGCCTTTCTTCTTGTATCTAGCTTATAATGCCCCACATACCCCGATACAACCTCCTCAGGAATGGCTGGAAAAGGTGAAAAAGCGTGAACCGTCACTTCCTGAGAAGCGTGCTAAGATTGTCGCCTTGATTGAGCATTTGGATTATAACGTCGGACGTGTGTATGAGGCCTTGGAACAGAATGGCCAGTTGGAGAATACGATCATTATATTTACCTCTGATAATGGAGGGCAGGACGATGCGGGTGCGAATAACGGCCCGTTCAGAGGCGCGAAGCAGGATATGTACGAGGGAGGGATCCGGGTAGCCGGAGGTATTTATTGGAAGAACCAGATCCGTCCGGCGGTACGTGATAATTTCGTCATGCTTTCGGATATGTTCCCGACCTTATGCGATCTGACAGCCGTGCCTGTATCGCATGAGATCGACGGTATCAGTATTTTGCCTCTTTTGCGGGGTGAGGAACAAGATACCGGAGATCGAATGGTGCATTGGGTACGAAGGGAAGGTAATTCCCGATATGGAGGTCAGGCATATTACGCATCTCAATACCGGGATTTCAAGATTTTACAAAATACTCCTTGGGAGCCTATCCAATTCTTTAATATAAAGGAAGATCCGAAGGAACAAAGTCCGATCGGGGAACGATCTTCGGATACGTATAAAAACTTGTTCAATGGCTTGATGGAGCATATCCGTCAGACGGGTATGGTACCGTGGCAAGGCAAACGGTATAGGTGATTTTCCCATGTGATTTTTTAGAAGCACGTACATCGTTATTCATGGTGGTGTACGTGCTTTTTTGTAATTTTTTATTGCTCTTAACTGAATTTGAACGTTTTTTTGTATGTTTGCGCCAAATCTGTGGGAGTTATTGTCTACATGATCTATATGGAAATATCCGATGAGAAGCTATGGGAATCGTGTCTGAAGGGAGATAAGGAAGCCTTCCGTGAGCTTTATTGCCGATTTTACGCATTGCTGCGCAATTATGGAATCAAGTTACTTCCCGACAAGAACTTGGTGGAAGATTGCGTACAGGATATTTTTATCAATTTGATTCAAAACCATATCTCCCTCTCTCCGACGGCGAATGTCAGAGGATATCTGCTTAAGGCTTTAAGACATAAGCTGTATGATACGATCGAGAAAAACAGGAAAATGGAGGATGTCTCCTTATATGAGGACGTGTTTCAAGTGGATGAGTTATTCTCCCGTATCGCATTGGATACGACAGATACGGACGACCGGGTTAAACTTTTGATGAAAGCCTTGACAAAACTTTCTCCCCATCAGCGAGAGATCATTTATCTTTATTATGTAAATGAATTGGGGCATAATGAGATAGCTGGTATTTTAGGCATAAATTACCAATCCAGTAAAAATTTATTGTCTAGAACACTCCGTAAGTTAAGGCGGTGGTTCTCGTTGGAGCTTTAATGTATTCTTGGACTCTCTTTATGTCGCAGTATATCAAAGATATATTGTGCCAAGAATTTTCACCTTGATGGCACAGTCGTGCCATCCAAGTGGCACAGCTGTGCCATCGGTGTGGCATAGTTTTGCCATCCCTAGGGCACAGCCGTGCCCTAGGGATGGCAAAAGAGGTTGTAAGAATGAAAAAAATGGCGGATTCGCTATTTTTCCCGGTAAAAAGTGAGTACCAAAACGAATTCCATCCGTAATAAGAGTAAACAGGTATCTCGTGAATAAGAAACAGGACATGGTTGAGAAGGATTCATTTCGGCAAGCCGGAGAAGATTTGTTGCGTAAAGTTCGTGAAGAGGAGCGAGTGGATTCGCGACTGGCACTTTCTTCTTGGCAGAAGCTGGAGGAACGTTTGAATGCTCCCCGTAAGACCTCTGTTTTACGTATACGCTATCTTGTTTCTTCCGTAGCGGCCGCCGTCATGTTGCTTCTTGCCGTGGGATGTTATTTTTGGATGATGGGACATGATAAATCTTCATTGCCTTTGGCCTTGTTGGAGGAAAAGAATGTTGGCGCCTTGCCGGGGGATGAGATTGTCTTGGTGAAGGATCAAGGTTGGGTTCAACTGAAAGATGAAGCTACGGTAATTTATGATACGGTAGGCAAATCAAATGTAGAGGAACACCAAATAGAAAAGAATGAGCAAGAAACTAAAATTGATGAGCCGGATCAAATAATAGTACCGAAAGGACGGCGTGCGAATATCGTATTTTCAGATGGTACTAAAATGTATATTAATGCAGAGACCCGGGTGATTTTTCCTACGGTTTTTGCTAAAGATAAGCGGGAGATATTAGTGGATGGAGAGGTCTATTTGGAAGTTGCTGCGGACCCTTCTCGCCCTTTTATTGTTAAAACGAGTACGATCGAGGTAAAAGTGCTTGGCACTCGATTCAATGTGTGTGCTTATCGGGATGAACCTGCGGCTTCCGTTGTATTAGTGGAAGGACAGGTCGAGGTGAAAAATGGCGATAATGGTAAGAATGTGCTGAGCCCTGATGATATGCTTGAGTTAAAGGGTAAAGAGATATCGATCAAAAAGGTAGATGTCTTTGAACATATTTGTTGGAAAGATAACTTGATGCTGTTAAATGATCGTAAGGTTGGAGAGGTCTTAAATCGGTTGTCTCGTTATTATGGCCGGACTATTTTATTTGGCAAAGAGATAGGTGAAATACCTATTTCAGGAAAATTGGACCTGAGAGAGAACTTGGAGGAAGTTGTTGAGATTATTTGTCAATCTCTTTTTCTACGCCAAGAGAGAGATGGGGAGAATAATATAATTTTATTAAAATAATTTGCCTATGGGAAAGGAATGATCTGTAAGCGTGTTTGCATTTACAAGAGAGCCAGAAGATACTGCCATATCTTCCGGCTCAAGAGCTTTGTTTAATCAATAATTACGTACTAAAGAAAAAACATTACAAAGGTATGAAGAAAAAAGAAGATTTCTGCCGAGGATCAAATCATTTTCTCAAAAGTCTTGGTTTAGCCTTATGTCTGGTAAGTTTTGGAGGATCTGCGATATATGCGTCTTCCCTATATGCGCAGCGGACTATGCTAAGCATTCAAATGAATGATCGTACGGTAGAAGATGTATTTGAATACATTGAGAAAAACAGTGAGTTTATTTTTGTGTATCATGGTTCTAACATTGATTTGCATAGGAAAGTTAATCTGGATATTCGGGATCAGTCTGTAGAGATAATATTAGATAAATTATTCAGCGGAACGGATATTGAGTATATTATTAATAATCGTCAAATAATCGTACGCCGAGACACGAAAAAAGAGGATTTACCGATTGCTAGTCAACAGACGAAAAAGGTAAAAATAACAGGTGTCGTGAAAGATTCTCACGGGGATCCCGTGATTGGTGCGAATGTAGTAGAAAAAGGAACGACTAACGGCACTATTAGTGATCTGGACGGAAACTTTTCCTTGGATGTTTCCGCTGGGAATGTGCTAATGGTATCTTATGTCGGTTTTCAAGAAAAAGAGGTTCCTGTTGGGGATAAAAAAGTTCTCCAAATAGTGCTTGATGAAGATTCAAAAGCCTTGGAGGAAGTTGTCGTTACCGCTTTGGGTATTACTCGTTCAGAGAAAGCGTTAGGTTATGCTACACAAAAGTTCAAGGGGGATGAATTAGAGAAAGTTAAGGGCGTGAATATCGCGACGAGTTTAAGTGGTAGGATCTCGGGCATGCGAGTGTATAATTCTACGGAATTTGGGGTCGCTCCTAAGATAAAATTACGTGGAGAGGAGCCTTTGGTCGTCGTGGATGGCGTTCCTACAAATCAAGCGTTTAGTGATTTCAACCAGGATGTGATTGAGAATATCACTGTGTTGAAAGGGGCTACGGCCTCTGCGTTGTATGGTTCCCGAGGTGGTAATGGAGCGATCATGATTACCACCAAGAAAGGGGGTGATAAGGGCTTTTCTATAGAGGTAAATACCAGTAATATGTTTAATGCCGGACAGTTAAAAATACCGGAGGTGCAGACGGCTTATAGCGCCGGGTCTGGAGGTAAATTTGATAATATAGATTATGTCTGGGGCGATAAGTTGGATATTGGTCGTGTTTATACGCAATGGGATCCTATTAAGAAAGAGTATCGGGAAATGGAGTTGACTTCGAGGGGTAAGAATAATTTTAAGAATTTCTTGGAGTTTAGTATGATCAGTAATACTACGGTCAGTGTATCATCTTCTGGTAAGAATGGAAGCATCCGCACTTCTTTGTCTTATTTGTATGATAAGAATCAATATCCGAATTCACGTAAGAATAAATTCTGGTATAATATTGGTGGAGAGCTGAAACTAGGCAATAAGGCGAGCGTGGAAGGTAGTATGAACTTTACGCAGGAATCTGCGCCGAATACGGCTGGGTATGGATATGGTACCGGATATATGTACAATATTTTATTATGGACTGGTCCGGAGTATGATCTGCGGGATTACAAGGATTATTGGCTTGTCCCAAATGAAAAGCAAAATTGGCATTATACGGATTGGTATGATAATCCTTATTTTGAGGCTTATGAGAAGATTAAGTCGATAAATAATTTTACGACGAATGGTTCATTGTCTTTTAAGTACGAGATACTCCCTTGGCTGAAATTGCAATTGCGTGCGGGAGGAGTCGCTTATGCGAATAATAATGTGACTCGTTCTTCGGTGGGAACGATCTCTAAAGGCCGTGGTGGCTGGGAAGACGGAGCGCTGGGTTATTATAAAGAGGGCAAGAAGACTGGTTTTACCATGAATTATGATTTCTTCTTGCTGTTTAATAAGAAGCTGAGTGATTTTAGTGTTGACGGTTTATTGGGAGGTTCTCTTTATTATACGAAAACAAAGAATCTGGAAGCTTCCACGAAGAATGGCTTGTCTGTTCCCGGTTTTTATTCGATAAAAGCTTCCGTAGAAAGTCCGATCGTGGATGCGGAGACTAAGACGAAAAAAGTAAATAGTCTGTTCGGCACGTTGACATTGGGGTATAAGGATACTTACTATCTGGAGGCTACAGGGCGTAATGACTGGTCTTCTACTTTGCCTTCAAATGATAAATCATATTTTTATCCTTCCGTGGGAGTGAGTATTATTCCTTCTAATATAATAAGCTTGCCGGATTGGATACCCTTCTGGAAATTGAGAGGATCGTGGACTGTCTCTAAAACCGATTTAGCTATTTATGATTTAGATCGGGCCTATACGATTAAACAGAATGTTTGGGATGGCTTGAATACGGCTAGTTATCCGGATTATTTGCGTGGCGACGTGAAGCCTATCACGAATCGTACATGGGAAATCGGTACGGGTATTCACTTCTTGCAAGGACATCGCTTGAAATTAGATGTGAGTTATTTCAATAAGTTGACTTATAATAATACGATCAGCCAAAGGATATCTTCCGCTACGGGATATAAATCGAGATTGATGAATATTGACGAAGAATATGTTCGTCGGGGGGTGGAGATTTCTATTGACGCTACTCCGGTGCAAGTCCGTGATTTCTCATGGGATGTGTCGTTGAATCTTTCGACGAGCAAGAGGTATTACGCTAAATTGGATGAGAACTTCAGCCCGGATAATTTGTGGACATACGTGGGCGCTCGTACGGATTCTTATTCATATAAAGGCTATGACAAAGATCCGGATGGTAATTATATTATTAATACGAATGGCTTGATGTCTAGGAGCCAATATAGCTCTTTGATTGGTTATACGGATCCGGATTTAGAGTATGGTCTAGCGAATGTATTCAAGTATAAGAATTTTACGCTGACACTCAATTTTGATGGCCGTATTGGTGGAAAATCATGGTCGAATACGGAATTCCACATGTTGGAAACCGGCGCTCATCCGGATACGGACAATCAATGGAGATATGATGAGGTGGTGAATGGCAAGAAAAACTATGTGGGTGAAGGTGTCAAGATTGTATCAGGTGAGGTCAAATATGATCAATATGGCAGGATTACATCAGATACGCGGGTATTCGCTCCGAATGACATCGAGACTTCTTATGAGGATTTTGTAAGAAGCAGCCATAATAATCCAGATAAATTAGTTCAGAAAAAGACATTCTTGAAATTGAGGGAAATGTCAATCGGATATAATTTGCCGAAGAAGTTTATTAGTAAGTTAAGTATGAATAGCTGTTATGTAGGCTTTATCGGACAGAACTTATTTGTGTTGACCAAAGATTTTAGATTCTCGGATCCGGATGGCTTTGAGGATATTGAGGGCGAGGATATATCTTCTCCATCTATAAGGTATGTAGGTGTAAACTTGAAAGTTGAATTTTAAAAGCTAAACGTATGAAAATTAAAAATATATTGATATGCGGACTGGTTTTGTTGGGTATGGTTGGATGTGATGATTTCGAAAGCGTAAATACAAATCCCGACTCAACTAACAAAGTAACATCTGCGATGTTGGCAACAGAACTGTTACGTGATATTACCACTTATAAAAATGGGAATGGAAAGGATTTTATCCGGGATGAATTGTTAGCTAAGTATTTGTCGTGGACAGAGGCTAATGATATAGATCTGGCATTCAATTTGTTGGGTGGAGCGAATTATGATGCTTTGAGAGATTTGCGGAATGCCTCGAAGATGATTGATTTTGCGACGAATGATGAGTTGAAAAACTCCTATACGGCATTGTCTCATTTCGTACGGGTTTTCTTTTTCTTCAATTTGACAATGCAAGTGGGGGACATACCTTATTCTGAAGCTTTAAGAGCTGAGGATGAAGAGGTGTATTTCCCGAAATATGACTCTCAAAAAGATGTTTTTCTCGGGTTATTGAATGAATTGGATGAGGCGGACCGTCTCTTTAGTGCTGGCACTAATTTTGAGGGTGATTATATTTATGGAGGGGATGTGACGAAATGGCGTAAGGCTGTGAATGTTATGCAATTGAAGTTGCTTCTTAATTTGTATAAAAAGGTCGATGATCCGGATTTAAAGGTTCGGGAAAGAATCAATGAGATTATCAATAACAGACCTGTTTTTGAGTCGAGTGCGGATAATTTCCAAGTTGTGTACTCTAATAAGGCTGGACAGAAATATCCTTATTTTAAGGAAATTAATAGTTTTGTGAATAATGACAGGATGACTAATCTTTTTGTTGATAAATTGAAAGCCTTGAAAGATTATCGTTTATTTTATTATGCGAAACCGACACCGAGCTCAGAAGAGGCCAAGTTGGATCCCTCGGAATGGGATGCTTATGGTGGAGTTGACCCGACCTTACCGGAGTCTGAGATCTTGACTTTTGTGAGTGGGGGAACTGTTTCTCAAATAAATGATCGCTACGAGGAACTGCCGGAGGGCGAGCCTGTATTTTTCTTGAGTTATCAAGAACAAAATTTTATACTGGCTGAGATGGCTCTGAGAGGTTTTATCTCAAAAAGTCCCAAAGAGTATTATGAGGAAGGCGTTCGTTCTTCAATGCGGTTTGTGGCGGATAATACACCCGATGATGTTATGTTCCATCATAATCGAAAAATAACAGATGCCTATATTCAAGAATATCTCGGAAACCAAGGCGTTAAATTCGCTAGTGATTTTCAAGAACAGTTGAGTCAGATTATTTGGCAAAAGTACATATTGACGTTTCTTCAAACACCTTACAATGCTTTCTTTGAATATCGTAGGACAGGTGTACCGAATATTCCGATAAATCCGAAATCGAATAGGAATATACCTTCTGATAAAATGCCGTTAAGATGGATGTATCCATCGGAAGAGTTGGATTACAATATGGATAATGTCTCAAAATCAATTAGCGACCAGTATGGAGGGTCGGATGACTATATGGGTGTCATGTGGATTTTGAAATGAGAATGTCATGCATATAATTTTCCGGGTCATTTCAAAGGAAAAAAGTGCTCTTTTTTTGTTATTTCTATAAAGATATTTACCTTTGTCTCTATGTTAAGGATAATAACACATATTGAACGCTTGTTGCTGACGCACGATTGTGTGATCTTGCCGAAGTTTGGTGGTTTCGTGCTGCAAACTTTGCCGGCGACGTATCAGGAAGAGGAACATTTGTTCCGGCCGATGCGTAAAGAGGTTATGTTTAATGTCACGCTACAGCATACAGACGGCTTGCTCTCCGAGTCATATATGCAGACGTATGGCGTTGATTACCGGAAAGCTCAGTTGATGCTGGAAGAGGATATCGAGGCTTTGAATGTTTCTTTGGAACAAGACAAGCGGATAACATTGGGGCGAATCGGGACTTTCTCTATAGGAGAGGAAGGGCAGACCATTTTTACGCCGGGCGATTCTGGGGTATTCAATGCGGATTCGTATGGTTTACCATCGTTTCATTTTCCGGTTTTGCGATCGTTGGAGGAGGAGCGGGAAGAGGTTGCTTTACTTACGGGTAAGAAAAAGAAAGATGTGTTCTATATCCCGGTTAGTCGTAAGTTGATCCGGGTTGTTGCGGCATCAGCTGCTGCTGTCGCATTATTCTTTGTGGTTTCAACTCCGGTGAAAGAAGTAAACCTGTCCGCTTATACAGCTAGTTTTGTTCCTACGGAGATGATAAATTATAGGTTCGAGGAACCTATTTCTCAGCCGGAGGAAATTCAAATATCTCAAGTGGACGAGATGGTAGCGGAGGTAACTCCCAAAATAGAAGCGACTAAGGAGACTGAGATTGCCAAAGCGCCTTCTGCCCCTGAGGTAAGGAAAGAAGTCGCTGTCCCCGCTCCGAAAGCGGAACTCGTGGCGACGAAAAAGATGTATCATATCGTAATAGCGAGTTTCCCGACAGAGGAGCAGGCGAATGAGTATATATCCGGTGTAGACCGCACGCAATGTAAGAATGTAAGCAAGGTGGTTCGTGATGGTAAATATCGTATTTATGCGGATAAGTTTAATAACCGGGCGGATGCCGAGAGCTACATGGCGACACTTCGAAAAATAGAAAAGTATAAAGATGCTTGGCTGTTCATTAGCCGTTAATAAAAAAGCCTGATCGAAAGATCAGGCTTTTTTTTATGACTTGTCGTCGTTTTGTGGCCGGGGCAGTCTTTTCTTCTTCAACCGTCCTGCCTTTCGTAAGGCTTGGTCCAGAATGTACTGGATTTGGCCATTGGTGCTGCGAAATTCGTCCGCAGCCCAAGCTTCGATAGCTTCCATCATATCAGCGTCCACCCGAAGGATGAAGCTTTTGACAGTATTATCTTTTTTGGCCATATACTAGTATTAATATTAAATTCTTACATTAATGATGTAGGGTCCCGGTATTTACGACAGGTTGCGCTGCCTCGTCAGCGCAAAGGACTACCAACAGGTTGCTAACCATCGCAGCCTTCCGTTCCTCATCCAATTCCACAACATTGTCTTGATCCAGTTTGTTCAAGGCGAGTCGAACCATGCTGACCGCTCCCTCCACGATCCGTTCTCTTGCGGCGATAATGGCTTCCGCTTGCTGGCGGCGTAACATGACTCCGGCGATCTCGGAAGCATACGCTAAGTAATTGATACGAGCTTCCAATACCTCAATGCCTGCTATCGCCAAACGACTGTTCAATTCCTCCTCCAGTTTTTGAGCGACCTCCCCGTCATCGGATCGTAAGGTGACGGGATCTTTGCTCTCGTTATAATCATAGGCATACATGCCAGCTATCTTACGGATGGCGGCGTCACTTTGTATCTGCACGAAATTCTCATAATTCTGCATTCGTTGGGATAATTCAGAGGATTCTCCCAGTGATATGAATGATTTATTCGAGGAGATACTAATGGACGAAGAATCGATGTCGAACATCGCTTTATAAGTATCCTTGACTTTCCATACCATCACGGCCCCGATCATAACCGGATTACCGACCTTATCGTTAACCTTGATAGGAGGGACATCTAAGTTACGGGCACGTAACGTGATTTTCTTTTTGCTGTAAAGTGGATTGACCCAGAAAAATCCGTTATCAGTAATTGTCCCTTTATATTTTCCGAAAAAGAGCATTACTCGGGCATTGTTGGGCTCGATTTCCATGAATCCCAATAAACAAACCAGTAACAGGCAGAGTCCGACGATGCCGGTGATTACGCTCCAAGTCTCGTTGGTGTCTGCGATTAAATAGCAGCAGAGACCCGATAGAGCCAATAGGAGAAAAAGAGCAATAAACCCCGAGATTCTCAGTCCGTTGAATGTCTTTTCGGTTGCTTTCATGATGATTTGTTTTTGATATTAATTTGATATCACAAAATAAGTGATTTTTATGGAGACTGCCAAATATTTTGAGGGATATTATTAGAGTGATCTGTAAATATTTTCATAGCTTTGTCTCATCTAAAAATTATATACTTGGACTTTCAGTTAGACACGAACAATAAGGAGTTTCAGGATGCCTTGCAACTGATCACCCACACTCGCCAGTCTGTTTTCCTGACAGGGAAAGCAGGGACCGGTAAGTCTACTTTTTTGAAGTATATTTGCAATCATACGAAGAAAAAGTATGTGGTGCTGGCTCCTACCGGAATAGCGGCCATAAATGCGGGCGGCGTTACCTTGCATTCCTTTTTCAAGCTCCCTTTCCGGCCGATGTTGCCGGATGATCCGGATTTAAGTTTGTCTCATGGTCGTATCTTTGAGTTTTTCAAGTATCCGAAGGAGAAACGGAAAATTATCGCGGAGGTCGATTTGATCATCATTGACGAGATATCGATGGTGAGGGCGGATATTATTGATTGTGTAGATCGTATCTTGAGGGTCTATTCCGGTAATATGCGATTGCCTTTTGGCGGAAAGCAGCTATTGTTCGTGGGAGATGTCTTCCAGTTGGAACCGGTTGTTCCGTCGGATCAAAAAGAGATATTGAGTTTGTTCTATGCGAGCCCTTTCTTTTTCTCGGCTCGTGTGTTCAAGGACATTAATTTAGTGCCGATCGAGTTGCAAAAAGTGTATCGCCAGACCGATTCTGTTTTTATCAATATATTGGATCGGATTCGTAATAATGCCGCTAGAAAACAGGAGTTGGATACGTTGAACGGTCGTTATTTTCCGTCTTTCGAGCCTCAGAATGAGGATATGTATATCACGTTGGCCACTCGCCGGGATCAGGTTGATTTTATCAATGAGAAGAAGTTGGCCGAGCTTCCCGGAGAAGAGTACGTATCCGTGGGAAAGATCGAGGGGGATTTTCCGGAATCCTCACTACCTACCCAGCTGAATTTATCCATCAAGGAACAGGCGCAGGTTATTTTTATCGATAATGATTATGAGCGTCGTTGGGTGAACGGGACGATCGGTATGGTATCGGGTATCGATGAGAATGGAAATGTTTATGTCTTGCTGGAGAGCGGTGTAGAACATTTGGTCGAACCTACCTCATGGCGAAATTATAAATACAAATATAACGAGAAAGAGAAACGGATCGAGGAAGAGATTGTCGGTACGTTCGAACAATTGCCGATTCGTTTGGCTTGGGCGATCACGGTGCATAAGAGTCAAGGCTTGACTTTTAGCCGGGTGGTAGTTGATTTGACCGGAGGGGTATTTGCCGGGGGACAAACCTATGTGGCGTTGAGTCGTTGTACTTCATTGGAAGGATTGGTGCTAAAAAGCAAGATCTCTTCCCGGGATATCTTTATCCGGAAAGAGATCGTAGAATTCAGCCAAATATTCAATAACCAAGCATTAATAGAGAAAAGTATCAAAGAGAGCGAGGCGGAATTGCAATATGGTCGGGCGGCTCAGGGTTTTCGGCAGGGTAATATGAAAGAGGCGGTCGAGGCTTTTGCCGCCGCCGTATCTAAACGGAATGAATTGGATAATCCGATGGTACAACGGCTGCTTCGTTTGAAATTGCAAGCCTTGAATAGTCAAAAGGCACAGATTAAGGCTCTGAGGGAAGAATTGCATTCGCTTCGTGAGACCCAGAAAGAGTATGCACATGAATATTACTTGATGGGTAACGAGTGCATAACGAAGGCCCATGACGCAAATGCCGCTATTCGTTGTTTTGATAAAGCCTTGAATTTGAATCCGAATTATGTGGAAGCTTGGGTACGCAAAGGGGTTACTTTATTGGATATAGGTGAGGACTACGACGCTCAGGTTTGTTTAAACAAAGCGGTAAAATTAAGTCCCAAATCTTTTAAGGCCCGCTATAACCGTGGAAAATGCCTATTGAAGCTCAAATATTACGATGAAGCTATTCTGGATTTCCAGCAGGCGGTAAGTATCAAACCTAAACATGCGGCTTCCCACGAATATCTGGCGGAGGGTTTCCGGGCGATCGGAGAGGACGAATTAGCCCAGCGGCATCAAGATATAGCGGATGCCTTGCGAGGAGGAGAGGATATATGATGAAATAGAAAAGGCGGGAAAATTTGTTCCCCGCCTTTTTTATGGAGTTATATCTCTTAATTAATTAAAGATGTAACGGATACCAACCTGCATTTTCCAGCATTCAGTATAGATACGGTTATAAGAATAAGTCTCGGTCGGATATTCACCATTGATCTTATACATGGAGAAAATTGGAGTCTTATTATCATCCATACCTTCATATTTCAAGATACGGCAACCGTTGGAAGAAGATGCGTTCTTCATTACACCCCATTTCGAGTTGATCATATTACCGATATTCATGAAATCAAGGCTCAATTGGAAATGATGTTCGGTTTTACCTGCCTTGAATGAGAAATCTTCCGTTATACGAAGGTCGAAACGATGTACCCAAGGTGCACGTGCGGCATAAGCCTCAGCGTATTCTCCCTTGTGATTCTTTAAATAAGAATCTTGGTCTACGAAGTTCCAGAAAGCGGTTCTATCTGCTTCATTTTTGAATTTGATTTCACTATCATCTTTCGGGATATACATCATATCATTATTGATACCGTCACCATTCATATCATTTGTATAAGCGAAGCTATATCCGGAAGCGGAATAACCGGAATAGAACAGATTTAAGCTTGTTTTTCTGAGCAGACCTTTATGGCGGAAGGGTAGATTGTAATTGACCGCTGCGATTACCTTGTCGGGCACTACATACCGTGAACGTTGTACGGTCGCGAAATTCGGTCCGTCTATCGTTAACATTCCCTGCCATGTAGATACAGGGTCGCTACCCGGAAGACCGGAAATTTCTTTGGATTCCGTGTGCGTATAAGCCAACATCATGTTCAAATCCTCTACGGGTTGAGCGTTAACCGTAACATTGGCGGTATAACCATGTCCTTTGGATGTGTTAGTTAATACAACCGCATTCTTACCGGATACATACGTATAATCAGATGGATAAATCAAACGGTTATCCGCTCCGTTAAAATGTTCCCAATTTGACGGGTCCTTGATGTTGATATTCTCAAGGGTTACGGCATTGATGTTCTTGTTATAGATGAACTCGCCGGTTACGGATAATGGGAAGGAAGTAGGGAGCTGATAATCTATAGCCAAGGAGGTTTTCCATATTTGTGGCATCTTGAAGTTGTCCTTTACGCCAGAGATCTTAGAACCGGCAACCGGATTCTCTATCGTGGTAGGAAGGCCGAATTTCTTGATCGCATCATCTACATTCGTAATCATGCCGCCAGCCAATTGATCCAGACGGGAATCATGACTTACCGCAATTCCATTCTCATATTTTGTGCCGAATACTACGGCATTTTGTACCATATTCGAGTTTGTCGGCATATTCGTAAAGAATACCAAGGGTAAACGTCCGGTAAATATACCTGTACCACCACGTACTTTTAAGGAATTATCCTTGAACACATCCCAAACGAAACCTACACGAGGGGATATTTGCATTCTAGACTTAGGCCATTTGCCGGTGTCGATATGTTTGCCTCCGAAATCAAGATCGTAGATTGCGTCGTTTCTTTGAAGATCGCTATTGTCGAAAATTAAATCATCGAAACGTATACCATAAGTTAACTTCACGTTCGGGCGAATGTTCCACTCATCCTGTGCGTAGAATCCGATCTGGTTAAAAGTAACCTGAGCTTTTGGGTCGGAAACACCGTTGTAACCGTATGTCCATGCGAACGTTTCAGGAGCGGCACCGTTCAAGAAATCATCTAAGCTGCTGTAACGATAATATCCCGTGCCGTTGCGCATATAAGCATTGCTAGCAAGTTGGTGCTCGAAACTGATACCAGCTGTGATCTTATGGTCGCCGGCAAAGTAAGTGAAGTTATCGATAACACTTGTGATCTTGTTCTTCACGCCGTTGTTGTAAGTAAATAATTCATATCCGGCACTCATATAAGGCTCCATGATTTGGTTACCTTCCGCATCTTTACCTGCCAAGATATCAATGAAGGGGAAAGGGGAAGAGTTGGTTCCGCGCATATCCTCGATATCCGTATAAGTGAAAAGTAACTGATTGGAAATCTTATCAGAGAAGCGACTGTTCAAATCAGCGGATACGGAAGACACTTTATTGTCTTGGGAATACATGCTGTTGGCAAAAGACATGGATTGGTAACCTACACGGCTTGTATTATACAGACGAGAGCCGGAACCACCATCCATAGAGTTAGCGTTGGGAGCGTTCCATGCGGTATTCTTTGTATAGTTGTACCGTACGCTCAATTTATGGCCATTCGTGATATTCCAGTCGATACGACCTAGCAATTTCAAATTCTTTTCGTCTGCGGGGAAGTTCGTGGCTGATCCTGTATCATAACCATATTTATCTCTTAAGAAATCGGATACCTTTTGCATGTCGGAGAGTGTAGTGCGAGATATGTAGTTATTCTCGTCCGGTTGCTCTCCTTCAGTACGAGCTCTCCATTTGATCACTTGTTGCGGTTGTTTTTCCACTTCTACATTGGCGAAGAAGAATAATTTATTCTTGATGATTGGACCGCCGAACGTAGCTCCGTAAATCGTTTTGGATTCCTTAGCACGTGCGCCCAAGTCTTCTCCATCGATTGAGTTTCCTCGCATATTCTGGTTCTGGAAGTAAGTGTAAGCGGAACCTTTGAATGTGTTTGTACCGGATTTGGTGATAGCGTTGATACCGCCACCAATGAAGTTTGTCTGGCGGACATCGAACGGGGCGATTACCACTTGTACTTCCTCGATAGCGTCCATAGAGATCGGGTTACCGCCTCCGGGAAGATTATCCGAAAGGCCGAAGTTGTTATTAAAGTTCGCTCCATCTACCGTAAAGTTCGTGGAACGGCCATCGCCACCGGCAAAACTCATGTCGGAGGCATAAGGAGAAAGGCGTGCGATATCGGAGATACTACGGTTAATGGTGGGTAAAGAGGTGATCTGTGACGAGGAGATATTGGTTGTCGCACCCGTCTTTTCCGTATTGAACTTCGTTTTCGCCGCTGTGATTACGATCTCGTCCAAGGTCTCGGAAGATTCTTTCAACTTAACATTCAAGTTGTAGTTCTCTCCCAATTGCAGGGTAATGCCGGAATAAACGGCAGATTGATAACCAACGTAAGAGATCGTAACTTTGTATGGACCTCCTGTACGCATACCTTGTAAGGAAAAGCGTCCGTCAACGTTCGTGATCGTACCATAATTTGTCCCAGAAGGTTCGTGAACCGCCAAAACGGTCGCACCAATAACGGGTTCATCTTGAAACATAACTGTTCCACTCATACTGGCTGTTGTTACCTGCGCTTGTGTCGGGATGACAAACAAGAAACTCAGTACAGCTAAAAGGAATAGCGTCTGTAAATGTCTGCTCATAATTTAAAATAGTTAATGTAATAAAAACTTTCGCAAAGTTATGGGTTATTTTTTAATATCATTGTATGTTTCTTATTTAATACTTGTTTCATATTCATGAAGTTGCTGTGACGGGGCGGAATTGAGTAATGTCCTTATTCGGAGATGGATGGCTTGTATTGGCAAAACAAGAAGGTTCTTTATGAAATTTTTAATTTGATGATTCTTAACTAACATTCCCTGTTGGGCGGTGATTTAAAAGAATTATAGACGCTTTTCCTGCATATTGTTGGATTATGGATGTGATTGGTTGAAAATAATAATCTGGAGATCTGTGTGAGGAATGTTAATGCTATGAATATTATATATAGTTTGTGACAAAAAGAGATATCTAATCCCTATCTTTGCGGCGATATACAAAAATGTTATAATTATTTTAAATATAAATACTTCTTGTATGAGGAAAACTTATCTACTTTTAACGTTACTTTTGTTGTGCGTGGGAATATCCATACATGCTCAGGTGACGACGGCGAGTATGAGTGGTAAAGTCACGGATACATCATCGGAAGCGATGATCGGAGTGAATATCAAGGCTACGCATACGCCAACGGGTACCGAATACTACACGATTACCCAGCCGAATGGTTCTTATTCTTTTAACAACCTTCGTATCGGAGGCCCTTATGTGGTAGAGTTCTCTTATATTGGATACAATACGGAGAGCCGGACAGGAATAAACTTGGTTTTGGGTGAGGATCTGAAACTGAATGTAGTAATGCGGGAAGATACCCAAGCTCTCGACGAGGTAGTCGTGGTTGCGGATAAGAACCCCATTATTTCAGGAAGCCGTACAGGTGCGCAGGAAATCATCACTCGTGAGAAGATGGATAAGCTGCCTACGATTAACCGTTCTTTGGACGATTTCGTGAAATTAACTCCGATGAGTAGCGGTAAGAATTTTGGCGGTGTCTCTTACCGTTTTAATAATGTAACGGTGGACGGTGCCTCCTTTAATAACTCGTTTGGTCTGGCTTCTGCTCTTGGAGCTTCCGGTACGGAACCGATTTCTTTGGAGGCGCTCGAGCAGGTACAGGTGATGATCGCTCCTTTTGATGTTCGAAATGGAGGATTCACGGGTGCGGGTATTAACTCCGTAACGAAATCCGGTTCGAATGAGTTTCATGCTTCTGTATATATGTACACGAAGAGTCCGTCTATGATGGGATATCGTGTGAAGGATGAGACGATTGGTGTTTCAGAGTTCTCTAATCACCAATACGGTATCAGTTTATCCGGTCCGATCATTAAGAATAAGTTATTCTTCTTCATCAATGGTGAGATGGATCGCCAGGAGGAACCGATTTCTTATACGACCGCTAATTCTGCGGCGGATGCGACAGTCTTGCAGGGTTTATCTGATTTCTTAGGTGATGAGCTTGGGTATAATCCGGGTAAATTCGACGTGAATAAGACAAATACTCAAGCGGATCGAATCACGGCTCGTTTAGACTGGAATATCAACTCAAATAATGTGTTGAGCTTAAAATATTATTATTTGAAATCGTTTAATACGAATAACCCTTCTACTTCCGGTGCGCCGAATAACGGACGTGGACCGAATGCGTTCGCTATTCCGTTCTCTTCTTCTTTCTACCGGACGAATAATAACTTCAATATTTGGATGGCCGACTTGAATACGACCATTAATGACCGTATGTCTAACTATTTGAAGATCGGTTATTCCCGTTTGCGTGATTATCGCGATATGGATGGCGGTTACTTCCCGCAAGTGGATATCTTGGATGGTGGTAACAATGCTTATACAACTTTCGGAACCGAGGCAAACTCCTATAATAACCAGTTGAACACTGATATCTGGCAGATACAGGATAACTTCTTGATGAATTTTGGCAAACATCAGATTACGGTTGGAACGCAAAGTGACTATCGTGCCTTTAAGAATGGTTTCGCTCAAAACTATCCGGGTTCTTGGGTGTTTAATTCTGTCGATGATTTCAAGTTCAACGTATTGGCTACAAAACAATACATGGCCGCTCATAACGGAAGTGTACAAGGATTTGATATCCGTGAGTTTAATCCGAAAGATTTTGGATTTGGTTCCAATGTGACGGGTATAACGAACTCTTCTTCTACGGGGTATCAATACTATGCGCAAAGATATTCGATGACGGATGATTTTCCATTCGCTGAGATAAATGTATTCCAGTTAGGTTTGTATGCCCAAGATAAGTGGACGGTAAGTGATAAATTGAACTTGACGTTAGGTTTACGTATCGATGTTCCGTTCTTTATGACTGATTTGCAGTCGAATGATAAAGTCGCCGCCGAGACCTATCGGGATGGCATCAAGATCGATGTTTCTAAATATCCGAACGCCAAACCTCAGTTTTCTCCTCGATTCGGTTTTAACTACAAACCGTTTGACGATGAGAATGGAAGCTTACAGATACGTGGTGGTACGGGACTCTTCACGGGTACTCCTCCTTATGTATGGATCAGTAATCAAGCCGGCAATAATGGTGTTCTGTTTGGTGACCTAAATGTTCGGGCGGTAAAGGATAAAAATGACAATATCATTAGCGACGGCAGACCTTCACTAGGTTTCACCGGAAATATGGATACTTATAAACCGGCTGAAGGTAGCGCTACACGTTCGGATATAGCGATTACGGATCCGGACTTTAAATATCCGAGCTTATGGAAAAGTAATATCGCTGCCGATTATAAGTTTGGTGATGGTTGGGTCGCTACCGTAGAGTTGCTGTATTCAAAAGACATTAACGCTATTTATCATGACAATATCGGATTGTATCGGACCGAGCAATTTGTAAATGACGGTGGAGCGGGTAATGCACGTCCATATTATAATGGCTATTATAGCGATAGAGAAGGAAATCAAAAGGCTGCGAATCATGTCGTGATGCTGCGTAATACCAGCAAAGGACATTCGCTTTATACGACCTTCCAGTTGCAGAAAAACTTTGTTGATGGAATCCTGAAGGGATTGTATTTGAATGGATCTTACTCTTTTGGGCAGTCTAGAGGTGTAACAGACGGAACATCGTCTGTGGCGACTTCCGCTTGGAAGTACCGTGCGGCCTTGGATGGAAATGCGGAAGAAGTAGGTTATACGGCAGGTTCTTTTGATGGTCGTTTGTTATTGTCCGCTTCTTATACGGCTAACTGGAGTAAATATGCGGCAACAAGTTTTGGCTTGATTTATCAGCGTTATCGTCCGTTCCGTTATTCTTATTGTTATAATGGTGACGCGAATGGCGATTCTCAGTTCTCCAATGACTTGATGTATATCCCTGCGAATTTTGACGAGGTAAAAGATCATTTGTTACCGGGCGATTTCGATAGCCAAGAAGATGCATGGAAAGCGATGAATGCCTTTATCGAGCAAGATCCTTATTTGAGCAAACATAGAGGTGAGTATGCCGAACGTAACGGTGCTGTCGCTCCGTTTGCGAATCAATTGGATTTGAGCGTTTCTCATGATATAAAGATTTACCAGAAGAATGGTCGCTCACATACTTTGCGCTTTAGTTTCAATATCGCTAACTTCTTGAATTTGTTGAATCGTAATTGGGGTGTGGTACAAACAACCGTTTTGGGTAATCAGCAATATCAGTTCTTGACGATCCCGAAAGGACAAGGCCCGAGTGCGGCGAACAACTATACGTTGAAGTATACGATGGCGAAAGATTTGGACGAAACCTTCAAGGATAATTTGAACGATGTGTCTCGTTGGCAGATGCAATTCGGTATCAAGTATATCTTCTAAGAGAAAAATCTTTCATTAGATAAAATTTAATAATTAGAAGAGGTTCACTATCTTTGTGGACCTCTTTTTTAATTTAATGATATGTGGAATAATCGTATTGAGTTCTTACTCGTTAGTTTCTTTTGTATTTGTTCATTGGCTTTTACCGGTTGCCAAACGAAAAAACAATCGGATCGTTATGTCGTAGTTTTATCAATGGACGGTTTCCGCTCTGATTATCCGTCACGTGCTCATACTCCGACGTTGGATTCTTTGGCGAATGTGGGGGTTCGCTCCACGTTTCGCCCGTGTTATCCCAGCGTGACTTTCCCGAATCATTATAGCATGGCTACCGGATTGCATCCGGATCACCATGGTTTGGTAAATAATTTCTTTTATGACGCGGAGCTTGATAGCTCATACCGGATGGGAAATCTTGATCCGCAATTTTATGGTGGAGAACCTATTTGGAATACGGCGGAACGCCAAGGGGTTCGTACCGCCTCGTTCTATTGGGTAGGTAGTGAGGTGCCTTTAGAGAGTGGCCAGCCTTCAATATGGAAGCCGTTTGATAAATCGGTTCCTTTTTCAGATCGTGCTGATTCCGTGATCTCTTGGCTGAAGTTGCCGGAAGATGTGCGTCCTCATTTGATTATGTGGTATATGGAAGAACCGGATGCGATAGGTCATTCCGCTACCCCGGATTCGTCGGCGACCTTGGATGTGGTGGAGAACTTGGATAAAGTCTTGAATCATTTTTTCACGGAAGCCCGTCAGTTGGATATTTTCGATAAGATCGATTTTATCGTTCTTTCGGATCATGGAATGGCCACCTATTATCCCGAGAAATATGTGAACTTGAATGATTATCTACCCCGGGATAGTTTCGATTGTGTTTTTGATGGCGTTCCTACATTATTATATCCCAAGAAAACCTATGTGGATACTGCCTATGCGATTTTACAGAAAGTGCCGAATATAACCGTATGGAAGAAAAACGAGATTCCTGAGAAATTTGTTTACGGAAAGAATCCTCGAGTTAGTGACTTAGTTGTTTCTCCACATATTGGAACGTATGTAGAATTCCGAGAGAAATCATCTCCCCGTTATGCGGCGACACATGGTTACGATAATTTTACGCCGGAGATGGAGGCCATATTCTATGCGGCAGGTCCCTCGTTCAAGAGACATGCGGAGGTCCCGCAAATGGCGAACGTGAACCTTTACTTGATGATTGCCCGTTTATTGAATATACAACCTGCTCCGAATGACGGGGATAGCGCTGTCGTTCAGCAGCTATTTAAATGATAAGATTGATGCTACCATCTCATTTGACATGACATTACTGCAACCGCCGTGCGGTAATACTGCGGCGGTCTTGCGGTAATTGATGCTTTATTGATATTTGCGTGCCATCTTACGCATGAAGGCGAGACTGCCTTTGGCTAAGGCATCGGCATTGTATTTAGACGGACGCCACAAAGATACGGCTTCCGCCATACCGGGAACAGAATTGGAGAAATTCTCCAAAACTAAATTCCCATTGAAATCGATTTCCTGTAGTCCCCGGAACAAATCATCCCAGCGTACGTTTCCCTCACCCAGCATTCCCCGGTCACTTTCAGTCATGTGAATATGGCGAAGCCGGCTGCCAGCCGCAATAACCGGTTCATAAAAACTCGTCTCTTCTATATTCATATGGAAAGTATCCAGATGCAAAGACAAATTCGGTGCGTTTACGCATTTGATAAAGCGCAGGACTTCCTCTGCAGAGGTACACATATAACTTTCATAGCGATTGATCGGCTCGATACCGATCGTGATTCCAGATCGGGTGGCGTATTCGGCAACCTCCGCCCATACCTCACAAAGCATATTCTCTTCTTCCCGTGTTCGCTGTTTGCCGGAAAAGACCCCGATGCCGGAATGTAAGACACCTCCCAAGTAATCAACCTCCAGTTCGCTCGCTTTATCCAGCGCCTCCTTGATCAGACAAGTCGCTTTCTTGGGATAAAAAGGAATATGCGCTTCTTTGGGAAGATTGAGAGAACAAGTCGCCTTCAATCCGTGTTGTTTCAATTGTCGCTTTACGGTTGGAGCGTCGAACTCCATGGAAGGAGGCAACAAAATTTCCAGTAAATCAAAACCGGCGGCAGATGCTTGCTGGATAGCGAAAAGACCGGCTTCTGGTGTCCACATAGGTGGTATCCAAGAAAGAATGGAAGCTCCGAAAGTAGGATTCATAATCGTATTGTTTTTATTTCGTTAGGGTTACAAAGTAAGTGTTTTTTTGAAGATTTCATTGCGAAGAAAGTGAAATCCTTCGCAATGAAATATCATAAATGTCATTTAAAAATAAAAGTTGGTACCCGGACAGAAGATAGGGTGGCTGCTGGTATTATCAATTTCAATCTTATTTTCTCTAGCGAGCCAACCGATAGCGGACCATAGATCCGCATCTGTTAGAGCGGATTTTGCTCTCAACGCCTCAAAACTCCAATGTTGGCCATCTGAAAGCAAATTCCAGATAGCTCCTGCATTTAATCCGATCGATCCTTTTGTCATGATAAAATCTGTTTTTATGTTTATGGTATATAGTGCTTATATTGTTATAACAGATAATATCCGGTAAAAGTATGTTGCGTTGAGATAAATAATCTAAAAAACAAAAATCTCTTGATGCGTTGAATTTTATTCCTTGAAGTCAGTGAATATGGATTCATCATATACATTGTGTTCCTTTTTATCGTGGAATGGATACCATACTTGGGCAAAGAACGGATTTCCTTTAGCGATCTCGTCGTAATTCCAAGGGAGAGGTAAACATTCCGGGCACCAATGGCCTCCTAATAATACTAATGTGGGAGAGGCCTTAAAACGGTGACCGAATTGGCATTCCCAATCGAGTGGAGTCGATAAATCTCCTTTTGTCATGACCGGTGACAAGCATTTTCCTCCCCTGAATTCCGCGGCTTTACGCATATCCTCGATATCCCATTCCGATTTAGGCTTACTTTCATCATAGCCATGATCCAGAAAGACGGGTGTTTCGGAGGGGCGTTCTCTCCGGATCTTATCCCAACCCGGGATTGCTTGCCAATCCTCATATGAGCCAAAATATGCGGATATACGATCTTGGTGTCTGTTCTTGATCCAGTTACGAGTTCCCAGTCCCGGCTTTTTAGCGATGGCTCCCATACCCAGTTTTATGAAGATAGGAGGGACGATCTTTGCTAGGTGGAAATACCAAGGGACTTGGCTGGCCATCCATTTAAAATAATCGTCGCAAGTTTGGTTACTGCGGAAATGCAGATATCCTTCCAATAGATCTGAATCGGTATACCATTGTCCGTGGAAATTACGGATAGCGAACCAGTTCGGTTCGAATATTTTCTCTGGGGCGGGACAGCCAATCGCTTTTAACAATTTACTCTCAAACTCATAATTCGTCAGGCGGAAAGACGGGCCGCTACTAATATTATAGAAACGGTTCCAAAACTCATCCGGCACCTCCTCCTCGCATACATTCGCTAGTAAGCGACCGGAATCCTCGGCGGTAGCCCATTCCAGCACGCCGTCTAGCGGTACGTGGAATGTGATTGGGTCCGAACCCTTGAATAATAATTCGGGGCATAAGATACCGGTTTGGCGAAGGCACGCCCAATGTTTAATACCCGACTCCACGAAAATACGTTCGGCTATTGTCTTTGAGATGGCATAATGATCATAGACACTTATATTGATCGGATCTCCCGTACGTCCCCAAT
Source organism: Parabacteroides sp. AF19-14 (assembly GCF_003635485.1). Taxonomy (NCBI): domain Bacteria; kingdom Pseudomonadati; phylum Bacteroidota; class Bacteroidia; order Bacteroidales; family Tannerellaceae; genus Parabacteroides; species Parabacteroides sp. AF19-14. Next base: position 217,190 of record NZ_QTMJ01000005.1, read on the forward strand.
GAACAGGTGCGTTACGGTGGCCGGTTTGCGCCACGGAGCCGATATAGACTACCTTGATCCGGTCTGAGTTCGGTTGTGCTTTTACGGCATCCACGATATATTGGGCGGCGGTCGTGTTTACTTTCAAGGTTTTTTTAGGGAAATAATCCGCTGCCGGGGAAACCATTCCACCTACATGCAATACGTAGTCCGCCCCCATTACTCCATTTAAGACATCTTGATAATTTGTCAAGTCTCCCCAAACGATACGGATCCCTGCCATGGCCTCATATGCGGCTAATTTCTCTTTATTGATTTTGCTTGGACGAGCCAAAAGTGTTATATTAAAACGATCTAGCCGCTTGGACAACTCGACCAATCCGGCATGCCCCATCGTCCCGGTGGCTCCGGTCAGAAAGACGGTCTTTTTACTTTTCATGATATAATTTAGTGTATAATAAAAGACTTAGGATACTATCGGGTAGCGAAGGTATATAAAAAAAAACTCCCAACCAATAGATTGAGAGCTTTTGTAGTGGATACGAGAATCGAACTCGTATTACATGCGTGAGAGGCATGTGTCCTAACCGTTAGACGAATCCACCATTTAGGTGTCATTGTTTTTGTTTGACGATGCAAAGGTAGATATATTTTTTAATTCTGCAATAGTTGAACCGAGTTTTTTTGAAGAAAAAGTGTGTTTTTTATCAAAATGCCAAGAAAACGGGGAGAATACCACTAAAAGGCGTTAAAAGTAGTTGCGATTTCATTGTTTTTTCATTGTCGGTACTGTTTATTTATTCTACCTTTGCCATCTGTAATTGAACAAAATAGTATTGAACATTACTAATACCAGTTTAATAAACAACTAATATTATGGCAGAACTTAAAGAAAAACTTTTCTCAGAATTCGCTCCTGTGTCTACTGAAGAGTGGATGGCGAAGATAACGGCCGACCTGAAAGGGGTACCGTTTGAGAAAAAGCTTGTTTGGAAGACAGGCGAAGGATTTAATGTAAATCCTTTCTATCGTGCAGAAGACATCGAGGGTTTAAAGACTACAGAGTCTCTTCCCGGTGAATTCCCTTATGTTCGTGGAACGAAGAAAGACAACGATTGGAAGGTACGCCAGAACATTGAAGTTTGCTGCTTCAAGGGTGCTAACGAGAAAGCACTTGACCTTTTGACGAAAGGTGTTACTTCTCTTGGGTTCATCATCAAAGGTGATGAGGTGAACGAGGAGAATATAGCTACTTTATTAGAAGGTATTTGTCCGGCTTCCGTAGAATTGAACTTCAACACTTGCAACTGCAAAGCGGAGAAGTTGATCGGTATCTTGGCTGACTACTTCAAAGGCAAGGGTGTCGACGCAGAGAAGTGCTACGGTTCTGTAAACTATGACGCTTTCAAGAAACCTTTAGTAAAAGGTAAAGAAAACAGTGAGTGGGTAGAAGGTGCCGCAGCTGTGCTCAAAGCTGGACAGGCTTTGCCTAACTACCGTGTATTGGCTGTAAATGCGTTCCTTTTCAACAATGCTGGCGCTTATATTTCTCAGGAATTAGGTTACGCCTTGGCTTGGGGTAACGAATTGATGGCAAAACTTACCGAGGCTGGTTTCACCGCTGACGAGGTTGCCAAGAAAATCAAATTCAATTTTGGTATCAGCTCTAACTACTTCATGGAAATTGCTAAGTTCCGTGCGGCTCGTTGGTTGTGGGCCGAGATCGTAGCCGCTTATAAGCCGGCCTGCGAATGCGCTTGCAAGATGGTTGCTCACGCACAGACTTCAGAGTGGAACATGACGGTTTACGATGCTCACGTAAACTTGCTTCGTTCTCAAACTGAGGCTATGTCTGCCGCTCTTGCCGGCGTAGACTCTATCACGGTTCGCCCGTTTGATAAGATTTACCAGACTCCAGACGATTTCTCTGAGCGTATCGCACGTAACCAACAATTATTATTGAAGGAAGAGTGCCACTTGGATAAGGTCGTTGACCCGTCTGCCGGTTCTTATTATGTAGAGGTATTGACGAATTCCTTGGCTGATGTCGCTTGGAAGTTGTTCTTGGAGGTTGAGGAAAAAGGAGGATTCTCCGTTGCCGTGAACGCAGGTGAGATCCAGAATGCCGTTAACGCTTCGAATGTAGCTCGTAAGAAAGCGGTTGCTACCCGTCGTGAGATCTTGTTGGGTTCTAACCAGTATCCTAACTTCACGGAAGTAGCTGCCGATAAGATTCAAGAAAAAGGTTCTTGCTGTTGTGGCGGTGGTCATTGCGGTGAGGCAACGATCCCGGCTCTTGATTTCTCTCGCGGCGCTTCTGAATTCGAGGCTTTGCGTATGACGACAGAGAAGAGTGGCAAGACTCCGAAGGTATTTATGTTGACGATAGGTAACTTGGCGATGCGTTTGGCTCGTTCACAGTTCTCCGCTAACTTCTTCGGTTGTGCCGGATATAAGATAATTGATAACTTAGGCTTCGATACGGTTGAGGCTGGTGTTGAGGCTGCTGTCAAGGCTGGTGCCGAGATCGTGGTTCTTTGCTCTAGTGATGACGAGTATGCTGAATTCGCTCCTGCCGCTTACAAGGCTTTGGCCGGACGTGCCGAATTCGTTGTAGCCGGAGCTCCTGCTTGCGCGGACGACTTGAAGGCTCAAGGTATCGACCAGTTCGTAAATGTAAAGAGCAATGTGCTTGAGACATTGAAAGCATTCAACGCTAAATTAGGAATCGCTTAAGTATAAACAATTATGAGACCAAATTTTAAAAACATAGATATAAAGAATGCCGGATTCGCAGCTACAAACGCTGCCGAATGGGCAAAAGCCAATGGCATCGAGCCCAATTGGAAAACACCCGAGCATATCGAGGTGAAACCTGTATATACAAAAGAAGACTTGGAGGGTATGGAGCACTTGAACTATGCTTCCGGTTTGCCTCCTTATCTACGTGGCCCGTACAGCGGTATGTACGCTATGCGTCCTTGGACAATCCGTCAGTACGCAGGTTTCTCTACCGCTGAGGAGTCTAACGCTTTCTATCGCCGTAACTTGGCTTCCGGTCAGAAAGGTTTGTCCGTTGCGTTCGACCTTCCGACTCACCGTGGTTACGATGCCGACAACGAACGTGTGGTTGGTGATGTAGGTAAAGCGGGTGTATCTATCTGTTCCTTGGAGAACATGAAAGTGTTGTTCGATGGTATTCCTTTGAACAAGATGTCTGTTTCCATGACCATGAATGGAGGTGTGCTTCCGGTATTGGCATTCTATATCAACGCAGGTTTGGAGCAAGGTGCTAAGTTGGAGGAAATGGCCGGTACGATCCAGAACGATATCTTGAAAGAGTTCATGGTACGTAATACCTATATCTATCCGCCTGAGTTCTCCATGAAGATTATCGCTGATATCTTCGAGTACACCTCTCAGAAGATGCCGAAGTTCAACTCTATCTCTATCTCCGGTTATCATATGCAGGAGGCTGGTGCTACGGCTGATATCGAGATGGCTTATACGTTGTGCGACGGTATGGAATATCTTCGTGCCGGTATCAACGCCGGTATCGATGTGGATGCGTTCGCTCCCCGTTTGTCATTCTTCTGGGCTATCGGTGTAAATCACTTCATGGAGATCGCCAAGATGCGTGCGGCTCGTATGTTGTGGGCGAAGATCGTGAAGAGCTTCGGCGCTAAGAACCCGAAATCATTGGCATTGCGTACACATAGCCAGACTTCCGGTTGGTCATTGACCGAGCAAGATCCGTTCAATAACGTAGGACGTACTTGTATTGAGGCTATGGCCGCTACATTAGGACATACACAATCTTTGCATACGAACGCATTGGATGAGGCGATCGCTTTGCCGACCGACTTCTCTGCTCGTATCGCTCGTAATACACAGATTTACATTCAGGAAGAGACTAAGATCTGTAAGGAGATCGACCCGTGGGCTGGTTCTTACTATGTAGAGTCTTTGACGAATGAGTTGGTACATAAAGGTTGGGCATTGATCCAAGAGATCGAGAGCATGGGTGGTATGGCGAAAGCCATCGAGACAGGTCTTCCTAAGATGCGTATCGAGGAAGCTGCCGCTCGTACACAGGCTCGTATCGACTCTGGTGTTCAGACCATCGTTGGTGTTAACAAATATCGTTTGCCGAAGGAAGATCCGATCGATATCCTAGAGATCGATAATACAGCCGTACGTAACGAGCAGATCGCCGCTTTGAAGGAGTTGCGTGCTAACCGTGACGAAGCCGCTGTTCAAAAAGCTTTGGCTGATATCACGGAGTGCGTGAAGACGAAGAAGGGCAACTTATTAGAGTTGGCTGTTAAGGCTGCCGGCTTGCGTGCGTCATTGGGAGAGATCTCCGATGCTTGCGAGGTGGTTGTAGGTCGTTATAAAGCAATCATTAGAACTATTTCAGGCGTGTATTCATCAGAAACTAAGAAAGACGCAGACTTCCAGAAAGCTTGCGAGCTTTGCGAGCAATTCGCTAAGAAAGAAGGCCGTCAGCCTCGTATCATGATCGCTAAGATGGGTCAGGACGGACACGACCGTGGCGCTAAGGTTGTCGCTACTGGTTATGCGGACTGTGGTTTCGACGTAGATATGGGACCGTTGTTCCAGACTCCGGCCGAGGCTGCCCGTCAAGCTGTGGAGAACGACGTTCACGTAATGGGCGTTTCTTCTTTGGCCGCTGGTCATAAGACGTTGGTTCCGCAGGTTATCGAGGAGTTGAAGAAACTAGGTCGTGAGGACATCATCGTTATTGCTGGAGGTGTAATCCCGGCTCAAGACTATGATTTCTTGTATAAGGCTGGCGTTGCCGCTATCTTTGGCCCGGGTACTTCCGTATCGAAGGCAGCTTGCCAGATCCTTGAGATCTTGTTAGGCGAATAAATAGAGTTTAGACCTTACGGTTTTTAAATAAAGAGAGGCTGGACAATTGATTTTGTCCGGCCTTTTTTAGTATTGTATGCGGGTTTATGTACTTTTGTAGCGATTATTCAATTAAAAAGGGAAAGAATCATGGGAATCGTTATAGGTATAGATGTGGGAGGTAGCACGACCAAGATCGTCGGCGTGGAGGATAAGAAGATCAAGAACCCGATGTTCGTGAAAGCTACCGATCCGGTAACCTCTTTATTCGGAGCCTTCGGTAAGTATATTTATGATAATAACATCTCGCTCTCGAATATAGAGAAAGTGATCTTGACGGGTGTAGGTAGCGCCTATATCGATCAACCTTTATATGGCTTACCAACCGCGAAGACGGATGAGTTCCTTGCGAATGGGCTAGGGGCGCAATATAATACGGGACTGGACAGTCTATTGGTGGTCAGCATGGGAACGGGTACCTCCTTTGTCAAGGTACAAGGCTCCACGATCGAGCATATCGGGGGATTGGGTATCGGTGGCGGAACAATCCTCGGCTTGTCTAAGCTATTATTGAAAACGCATGACTTTCACCAAATAGCGTCTTTGGCCGAGCACGGTTCCTTGAATGATATCGACTTGCATATCCGGGATATTACGCCGCATCCGCTACCCGGCCTGCCGCTGGACGTGACAGCCTCTATTTTCGGAAAAGCGGACGCGAACGCTAAGGTTGAGGATATCGCTCTCGGTATCGTTCATATGGTCTTGCAGACCATCGGACAAGGAGCTGTTTTCGCCTCGTTAAATGGCGATATCAAGAATATCGTATTGATCGGTAACCTGACTCGCTTGCCACAATGCCCGGATATTTTCCCCCGTCTGGAGGAGATGTGCGATGTCCATTTCAAGATACCGGAGTATGCCGAATATCGCACGGCTATCGGGGCGGCTTTATGCTATATCAGGAACCGGGAATATAAGGATATTTTTTGTGGAAAGTGTTAGGCTACATCAAAACTTTATGTATCTTTGCTACATGCTTTGTTCCCTTTCGGCAATCGCCGGATAGGGATTAAAAGGGAATCGGGTGAGAATCCCGGACAGTCCCGCTGCTGTAAGCTTCATAAACGGGTTGAGCAATACTGTTGCCACTGTTCATTCAAGTGAATGGGAAGGCGCTTAAGACCGGAAGTAAGTCAGAAGACCTGCAAGGCGTGTATATTTTCGACGGCTTCGAGGAAAGGCCGGAAGAGAACGCAAGAACCGTATCCGGTTTTTACTATTCTTTATCCAAGGTTTTCTTATCAAGTCGTCTCATGGTTTCGGATAATTATTTTGCCATAATAATTAGGGAAAGAAGCATGAATCTGACCGACGGGATGAGCTCCGTGTGTAAGATGCATGCTTTCTTTGCGTTTAAAGGACTGGGGTATTCCGTGAACACTCTATAGAGAATATTTGTTTATTATTAGAAAAGTGCGTTTATTTGCAACGAGTAATTAACAAAAGAAGTATGAATATGAAGAAAATTGTGGGACTTGTTATGGTTGCCTTGCTAGCGTTGATGGCGCTTCCGGCGAACGCTCAGCTTAAATTCGGTATCAAGGGAGGTGTGAATATATCGTCTGTTCATTTCAACTCGGACGTGTTGAAAGCGGATAACGTAACCGGCTTCCAAGTGGGTCCGATGATCGAGACGACCTTACCGTTGGTGGGTGTCGGGATCGATGCGGCGGTGTTGTATTCGCAAAAAGGTTTGGAGACGACCTCGGCTGGCGGGGTTAAGACTTCGATGAAGACGGATTATATCGATGTTCCGGTCAACTTGAAATGGAAATTCGGTTTACCGATCGTCAAGACGTATTTGGCAGCCGGTCCGTATATCGGTTTCCGTGTAGGCGGTGATAAATTTTGGGATATCCCGGGTTCCGTAGCGGATCAGGTGAAGGCGAAGAATTTCAGCGCAGGTCTTAACTTCGGTGCCGGCGTGGAACTGATCAGTCACTTGCAGGTGGGTTTCAATTATGGTCTGGGACTGACTGATAACTATAGCATTGAGAAGGTGAACCTCTCCGACGGTGCCGGAAAGAACCGTGGATGGTCTATCACGGCAGCGATCTTGTTCTAAATAGGTGAAAATAAAATGAGAGAGGCTGGGCTTTAGAAGTCCGGCCTTTTTTGTTATTTTTGGGCTCGTAATGAAACACCTGTTTGAATGAAATACGCGGACGTCATACTTCCCCTTCCTTTGGAGAATAGCTATACCTATCGGATACCCGAAGATCTGGAGAGAGCCGTGACTCCCGGTTGCCGGGTGATCGTGCATTTCGGGAAGAAACGATATTATACGGCTATCGTCATGGAGGTACACGACCGGGAACCGGTATCCGATTTTGAGACGAAGGAGATCTACGCTTTGCTGGATGCCACGCCGGTGCTCCGCCGTCCGCAACTCCGTTTCTGGAAATGGATATCTTCTTATTATATATGTAAGCTGGGCGACGTGTATAAGGCGGCCTTGCCTTCCGGCTTAAAGTTGGAAAGCGAGACGGCGGTTACTTATAATGAGGATTTCGAGGCCACCGCCCCCTTGCGCCCGAACGAGCAAGCGGTACTGGATGCTTTTAGCGGGGTTTTGAAATTGACGATCTCGGAGTTGGAGAAGAAGACCGGTCTTCGAAATGTTGTCCCGATCGTCTCTTCCTTGATGGTGAAAGGGGCGGTCGAGGTGAGCGAGGAGCTAAAGCGAGGATTCGTTCCCAAGACACAGGCGTTTATCCGTTTGGCCGAGGCTTACCGGGATGAGACGAAATTACAGGCGGTGTTCGAGGATTTGAAACGAGCGAAGAAGCAAGAGCTTCTGCTGGTCAGCTTCTTGGATTTAAGCCATACCTTGAATCCCGCTTTATCGAAGGAGCTTTCCAAGAAAGAGCTATTGGAACGCAGTGGTTATACCTCTGCGGTATTGGAGGGGCTGCTGAAACGGGGTATCTTGGAGAGTTACGAGAAAGAGGTGGGTCGTTTGCAAGTATCTGTCTGCCGCTTGCAAGAGCCGAATCCGCTCAGTCCGGCGCAAGAGAAAGCCTATGGAGAGATCCATGAGGCTTTCAAGACGAAGGAGGTCTGCTTGCTTCATGGCGTGACTTCCAGTGGTAAGACCGAGATATACGTCCGTTTGATCCATGAGGTCTTGCGGCTGGGGCGGCAGGTTTTATATATGTTGCCGGAGATCGCTATCACGACCCAGATCACGGAACGGCTGGCGAAATTATTCGGGGATAAGCTATTGGTCTACCACTCTAAGTTCTCGGATAACGAGCGGGTGGAAGTTTGGAATAAGCTATTGCATAACGACGAGCCTATGCTGGTATTGGGGGTCCGTTCGTCCCTCTTCCTTCCGTTTAAGGACTTGGGCTTGATTATCGTGGACGAGGAGCATGAGAATACGTATAAGCAGCAGGACCCGGCACCCCGTTACCATGCCCGTAACGCTGCCATCGTCTTGGCGGGTATGCACGGCGGTAAGACCTTATTGGGTTCCGCCACTCCCTCCATCGATTCTTATTTCAACGCTACGGCGGGGAAATACGGTCTGGTTGAGTTATCTACCCGCTACGGTGATTGCTTGATGCCGGAGATTATTACGGTGGACGTGAAGGAGCTAAAGCGCAAGAAGATCATGAAAGATACCCTTTTCTCCCCTCTGTTGGTGGAGAAGGTGCGGGAGGCCCTATCCCGGGGCGAGCAGGCGATCCTATTCCAGAACCGCCGGGGATTCGCCCCGATGATCGAGTGCCGAGGGTGCGGGTGGGTGCCTCGTTGCGTGAATTGCGACGTTAGCCTTACCTACCACAAGGCGCATAATCAGCTGGTTTGCCATTATTGCGGTTATACCTACCGCTTGCCGCAGGTATGTCCCGAGTGTAAGGGGACGGAGTTCAAGATGCAAGGCTTCGGTACGGAGAAGGTAGAGGAGGAGATCGCTGGGCAATTCCCAGCGGCGAAGGTGGAGCGGCTGGATTTCGATACGGCCCGTACCCGCACGGCTTACGAGCGGATCATCTCGGATTTCGAGAAGGGGAAGACACAAATCTTGATTGGTACCCAGATGTTGTCGAAGGGATTGGATTTCGGGAATGTCAGCGTGGTCGGAATCCTGAGTGCCGATAGCCTGATGAATTTCCCTGACTTCCGGGCGCACGAGCGGGCTTATCAATTGATGGTACAGGTTAGCGGACGTGCCGGACGACGGGATAAGCGGGGTACGGTGATCTTGCAGACTACTCAGCCGGAGCATCCTTTGATCCGTATGGTGCAGCATTTTGCTTATAAGGAAATGGTGAGCTTGCAATTGAGCGAGCGTAGTATGTTCCGTTACCCGCCTTACTACCGTTTGATCGTCTTGATCCTTCGAAGTCGGAATGAGGAGGCTTTGCAGGAAATGTCTGCTTTATACGCCGAGAAACTTCGTGCTCGTTTGGGTGAGCGGGTGTTGGGGCCGGTTACGCCGCCTATCACTCGGGTACAGACGCTTCATATCAAGAAGATCGTCTTGAAGATCGAGATATCCGCCGGGATCGCTCCGCTTCGTGAGATATTGGAGGGGATTCATGCGGAGATGCAGGGATATGCGCTATTTAAGCAGTTGTTGGTTCATTATGATGTGGACCCGGCTTGAGAATTGAAAATGGAGAATTGAGAATTGAAAATTGAAAATTAAAGGAAAGGAGCTTAGGGATGAAGGAGGAAAAGATACGGTTGTTGTTTGTGTGTTTGGGAAATATATGCCGTTCCCCTTCGGCGGAGGCGGTAATGAAGAAGTTGGTGAAGGATGCGGGGCTGGAAGCTCGGATCGAGATCGATTCCGCCGGGATCACCGGCTATCATGAGGGAGACCGGGCAGATTCAAGGATGCGGGCGCATGCGGCTCGCAGGGGATATTCGTTGGATTCGATCTCCCGTCCGGTACGTCAGTGGGACTTCCATGACTTCGATTTGATTATCGGCATGGACGACCAAAATATAACGGATTTGAAACGGATGGCTCCCGATCTGGAATCCGTCGCTAAGATACATCGGATGACCGAGTTCTCCCGGAATAAGTTGTACGATCACGTCCCGGATCCTTATTATAGCGGTGCCGAGGGCTTCGAGCTGGTCTTGGATCTATTGGAAGACGCTTGCGCCGGGTTGTTGGAATATTGCCGATTATTACGATGCCCATCGTAAGGTTGCTAGAATGCCCATTGTAAGATGCTTATAACTGCGATTATAAGAACCTTACAATAGGCATTATGGTTCTGTGCCGATGGCTGTATGCCTATCTGCTTGATAATTATTGTTTTTTCAAGTCCGGATAGCTGATTCGGGTATGGAACATGGTTTTCAGTTTGTCTACGAATACGCTCTTTATGGTCTCCACGTCCTTGAAGGTCAGCGGAGCGCTCTTTAGCAAGCCGTCGGCGATCTGCCCGTCGATGATCTTGTTCACCAAGGCGCTGATACTCTCTTCGGTATGTTCCTTCAAGCTGCGGGAGGCGGCTTCCACGGAATCGGCCATCATCAGTACGGCGGTCTCCTTCGAGAAGGGATTCGGGCCGGGGTAGGTGAATAGCTCGTCGTTAATCGGCTTGTCCGGGTATTGGTTCTTGAAAGAGTTGTAAAAATACTTCGCCTTGCCACGCCCGTGGTGCGTACGGATGAAGCTGATAACCGCCTTGGGTAACAGGGCCTTCTCGGCGATCTTCACGCCCTCGGTGACGTGGCTGATGATGATCTGCGCGCTTTGGTCGAACGATAACTGGTTATGCGGGTTCACGCTCGATTGGTTCTCGGTGAAGAAGACGGGGTTGCTCATCTTCCCGATGTCGTGATAAAGGGCGCCGGTACGTACCAGTTGGGCGTTGGCGCCGATCTTGGCGGCCGCCTCGGAAGCGAGGATGGATACCTGCAAGGAGTGCTGGAACGTGCCCGGGCAAGTCTCGCTAAGCTTTTTCAAGATCGGGTTGTTGATGTTGGACAGTTCCACCAAGGTGATGTCCGATACGTAGCCGAACGTCTTCTCCAGCATATATACCAATACGTAGGTGAACATGACGAGGATGAAGTTGATGCCGAAATAGAGCATCATCATCCAGTTGATCTTATTCAGGTTCGCCTCTTGGAACAACGTGAGGCTCATGTAGCAGATGGCGTACGAGAGGAAGATGAAGAATGCGCACCGGATCAGTTGCGAACGTTCGCTCAGGTTTCTCAGGCTGAACGTCACGACCATGCCCGCTATGGTTTGTAGCAACAGGAACTCATGCGGGAAAGGTACCATCAACGAGCAGATCAGCACGATGATAAGGTGCGTGAAAAGCGCCGTCCGGGAATCGAAGAAGGTACGTACTACGATCGGTACGATGGCGAACGGCAATATATATACGTTGAATAATGCGTAGGTAACACATAGTTCCGTAAGGATGCAACTCACGAATATGCAGAGGATCAAGAATAGTACGTTCTTCCGGTTGTGGAATATCTTCAAGCGGAAAGACCATAGGTAGAGCCAGAAACAGAACATTAGCCCGAAGACGAGCACGAATTGTCCGGCCAATATGATGCCTTGCGTCTGCGTGCCCCCGGTCTTGGCCTCGTGTATGGCCTTTAGGGAACGGAGCACGTTGTAGGTATGGTTGTCGATGATCTCGCCCCGGTCTACGATACGTTCTCCGGCTTGTACCATGCCGTTGGCGATCGATACGCCCTGTAGCATATCCTCCTTGATCTTGTCGGACATGTCAGCGGCATAGGATATGTTCTCGGTGAGGTAGTTATTGATGTCACACGATTGCAGGATGGATTTGTCCAGCCGTGACGGGCAGTTGTTGATAATGAACTCGTAGGCGGTGCGCACGGTGAAGAAGTCGCTCACGTAGCGGGGCTGTGCGACGGCGTTCTCCAAGAGGTTGACACGTGAGTATTCCTCTTTCCGTAGCTCGTCCAGATCCTGCGATGAGATGATACCGTTCTTGTATAAGTTAATTAGACTGCTCTCGATGTACTGCATGTAAGCGGGGGATACTTTGCTTCGCAGGCTATTGTCGTTATTGTAGTTGGTGCGCAGTTTCTCGACCTCTTCCTTCTGGATGCCGGGGTTCATGCGGTAATAAGGCTCGAACTTACGGAGTACGCTGTCTTTCTCCGCTTTTACCTCGTCGTCGGTCTTGTAGATCGGGAAATCGCTCGGGGCGGTGAGCAATCCGTACCTCCAAGGCTTGCCTTCATAGAACTGATAACGGAATTTTCCCTCCCGGGGGAAGAAGTAGGCGATAAGTAACGCGGTCACCACGAAGTAGACCACGGTCGGTATATTGTAATTCTTTTGTTTCATATAGATTCCTTTTAGCGTCCGAAATATACGTAAAAAACTTCACTAAGCGGAAAAAAAGGCGTACTTTTGCCGCATTATTATAGAATGTAAGTATTATGACTCAAAGAAAAGTAAGAGTACGCTTTGCGCCTAGTCCTACGGGGGCGCTGCATATCGGAGGTGTCCGCACGGCTTTATACAACTATTTATTCGCTAAACAGAATGGCGGTGATATGATTCTCCGTATCGAGGATACGGATTCCCAACGCTTCGTTCCCGGGGCGGAAGACTATATCATCGAGGCCTTGACTTGGCTAGGTATCAAGTTCGACGAGGGCGTGAGCTTCGGCGGCAACTACGGCCCGTATCGCCAGAGCGAGCGTCGTGAGATCTACAAGAAGTATGTCGATCAATTGCTGAACGATGGCCATGCTTATATAGCGTTCGATACGCCTGCCGAGTTGGAGGAGAAACGGAAGGAGATCGCCAATTTCCAATACGACGCCTCTACCCGTTCGCTAATGCGCAACTCGTTGACACTTTCCCCTGAAGAGGTTCAGAACCTAATCGAGTCCGGTCATCAGTATGTGGTTCGTGCTAAGATCGAGCCGAATGAGGATATCCATGTGAATGACTTGATCCGTGGCGAGGTCGTTATCAACTCCTCTATCTTGGATGATAAAGTATTATATAAATCGGCTGACCAATTGCCTACTTACCACTTGGCGAATATCGTTGACGACCATTTAATGGAGGTTACCCATGTGATCCGTGGTGAGGAGTGGTTGCCGAGCGCGCCGCTTCACGTATTATTATATCGTTTCTTCGGTTGGGAAGATACGATGCCTAGTTTCGCCCACCTGTCGTTGCTGTTGAAACCGGAAGGTAATGGTAAGTTGAGCAAGCGTGACGGCGATCGTCTGGGCTTCCCTGTATTCCCCTTGGAATGGCACGATCCGAAGACGGGTGATGTCTCATCGGGCTATCGTGAGAGTGGCTACTTCCCCGAGGCTGTCGTAAACTTCCTCGCTTTGCTGGGCTGGAATCCGGGTAATGATCAAGAGGTGATGAGCATGGATGATTTGATCCGTTTGTTCGACCTGTCTCGTTGCAGCAAGAGCGGTGCTAAGTTCGATTATGAGAAAGGCAGATGGTTTAACCACCACTATTTGCTGGAGAAGAGTAATGTGGAGATCGCAGACCTATTCTTGCCGATCGTGGAAAGCCATGGTATCCAGACTACCCATGCTTATGTAGAGAAAGTAGTCGGTATGATGAAAGGCCGTGTCAATTTCGTGAGTGAGTTATGGGATCTTTGCTCTTTCTTCTTTATCGCCCCGACGGAGTACGATGAGAAAACCCGCAAGAAACGCTGGAAAGAGGATTCCGCTGTTCAATTGGGTGAGTTTATCGAACAACTGCGTGCCCGTGAGCCGTTCGACGTAGAAGGTACCGAGAACGAGTGCAAGGCTTGGATCGAGAGCAAGGGATATCATTTGGGGAATATCATGAACGCCGCCCGTCTGGCCTTGGTTGGCGAGGGTAAGGGCCCCGGTATCTTTGATATCACCGAGGCTTTGGGTAAAGAGGAGTCTATCCGCCGTATCCAACGGGCTATCGAGATATTAAAATAATCATGTACAGTTTAGCAATACATCTCTACGCTTTTGTAGTCGCTTTGATCTCGCCTTTCCATAAAAAGGCGAGACTGATGCGATTCGGGCAATGGAAAACAAATTCCATACTTCGTGAGAAGATCGACCGGAACGCTAAATACATCTGGTTCCATGCCTCCTCGCTGGGCGAGTTCGAGCAAGGGCGCCCTATGATCGAGAAGATCAAGGCGGAACATCCGGAGTATAAGGTGTTGCTGACTTTCTTTTCTCCCTCTGGCTATGAGGTACGGAAGAATTACAAGGGAGCGGACGTGATCTGCTACCTTCCTTTCGATACGCCTTTCCGGGTGAAGAAGTTCCTGAATTTGGCGAACCCGGCGATCGCCATATTTATCAAGTACGAGTTTTGGGGGAACTATTTGCGTGAGTTGCGGAAGCGGGGAATACCGGTTTATATCATTTCCGCTATATTCCGCCCCGACCAGCTATTTTTCCAATGGTTCGGAAAGCCGTACCGGAAGATGCTATCTTATTTTAATCATCTTTTTGTTCAGGACGAGCGTTCGATGAAACTCTTGAACGAGTTCGGTATCACGAATGTGACGGTGACCGGCGATACCCGTTTTGATCGGGTGTTGGATGTCCGTAAGCAAGCTCGTGAGCTTCCGTTTATCAAACGTTTCTTGGAAAGCAAGGAGGGTAAGAGGCCGATCGTGATGGTGGCCGGCAGTTCATGGCCTCAAGACGAGGCGATCTTTATCCCTTATTTCCATGAGCATCCGGAGATGAAGTTGATTATCGCCCCGCATGAGATTCACCGGGAACATCTCCTTTCTATCGAGGCGATGCTAAAACGTCCGTCCGTCCGTCTATCGGAGGCGCATGAGGATGATCTGGCCGATAAGGATTGCTTGATCATCGACAGTTTCGGACTCTTATCTTCCATTTATCGCTATGGACAGATCGCTTATATCGGTGGTGGTTTCGGAGCGGGTATCCACAACACGTTGGAAGCCGCCGTTTATGGGATGCCGGTCTTATTCGGCCCGAGATACCATAAGTTTAAGGAGGCGAAGGATCTGATCGCCGTAGGTGGTGGTTTCTCCATCACAGACGATTCCTCTTTCCGAACGAAGATGGACGAGTTATTGACCGACCCGACAGCCTTGGAAACCTCCGGGCAAGCTGCCGGTGATTTTGTGAAAAACAGTGTAGGAGCGACGGATCAAATCTTGCGGCAAATCCATATCCGTTAATAGATAAAGCCGGGTTTGCTATTCGAGTGATTGTATGCCCAGACTCTTTTGATATAGCAATGGAATACGGATGAGATAGATGTACGGATTGGTAATTGAACGATTCGCGTTGTCTATCTCATCCGTATTTTATTTTAATCCTCTTCAGCGAACATCGGGTCCCAAGCGGGAAGGCGAGTCGGTGTTTGTTTCAAGATCTCTTTTACTTGATCCGTGATGTACTTCTTGTTGACTACCAGACGGAACATATACTCATTAAACCATTGGTCTGTCATGATGAGGTGGCCGGCGTTCGCTCCGGGGCCCCAACTATTCTCAACCATCCATTTCTTCGGCTTTCCATTTGCGTCGAGGTCAACAGCCATCAAGGTCATGGCGTGTGAGGAACCGCTGGCGAATGTTTGGATACGTTGTTTCTTATCCATGCCGAAAGTCGTACCCATCAGTGAACCGTAATCGTAGAAGTTTACATCCAGAATACCTCTGTCACGATCGAAGAACTTGCCCACGTCGCAAGAGAAATACATCATGGTGCTGTCCTTGATGGAAGCGATAGCCATTTGTTTGATATCCTCGATCGGAAGGTTTACGTACGTCCAGTTCTTGCCATCGTAAGCGTGGCGGTCGTAATCGATCTCATACAGCTTATAATAATCGCGGCTCGGATCGTTCATCAACATGACATAGTTGTTTTTCAAATCGTCCCCGATATATTCTTGGAAGAAGGACTGAGGCGTATATTCCTTCGTCTCTACCGGATTCCCTTTAGCGTCTTTGCGAGTCCACGTGAATTTCGTAGGCGGCTCTCCCAAGTTCAATACGAGCATACGGTAAATCGTACCTAGCATCTCTGTTTTCTTTTTCTCCAGATCCGCTACGGTCGTGCCTTTGGTCGTAGACAGGTCGCGAAGTTGCAAGCCGTATTCTTTCAGCTTTAATCCGATCAGGTTGCTCATGCGTCCGGTACTGTTGCTACTGTTGGTCTCTACCATGACCTCGGCGGGAACCACGCCATACTTGGTCAAGATATCGGAGACACCCGTGAACTGCCCTCCGTCTCCGATCGGGTTCTTGAATAACCATTCCACCATCTTGTCGTCCATCGGTTTCAGACGAGTATCGATGATGCCCTGTAAGAAAAGGTTCGCTTTCTCCAATTGATCCCAGAAGAAAGAATAATTCTGGGAGAATTGGAATTCACCCATGTCGTATTTATGGATCGCCTGCGCACGGAATACGTTCAATCCCGTGAAAAGCCAGCAACGGCCCGAGGAACGTTGGTTGGAGATCCCTTTGCTCTCTACCTTATTGGAGAAGTAAGTATCCAAATTGTTCTTGCTCTCCCCATTAACGGCAAGCTTGTTGATATCGTTATTGGTGATCGCGTTACGGATCGCCTTATCGGTCGGCGTTCCTTGATAAGACTGTTTGATTTGCTGCAACATCGTGGGTGAGATGCCTCCACCGCTTTGTTGTCCGTGAGCCGATAGCGTGATGCCTAAAGCCAAGGCCGCTATCCATAAATTGTTTTGTTTCATGATATGTAAGTTGATTAATAAATTATGTTATTTCTTTTTAGGCCATACCAGACCGTCTTGCCGGATATTCCATACCGTACCGTCCGATGTGGGTAGCGATATCTCGTACATAGAAGGTGTCGTATGTATTTCCAGTTGATTGGCGATCTCTTGCGGGCATAGCTCGTTTGCCTTCAAGTCGTTGATGTTATTGGCATAATGCCCGAAGGTCGCGGCGAACTCATTCTGACGGTAATATAAATTACGCAAGATCCATTTCGTCTCCTCCGAAGGATGTTTTACGAAAGGAGTCTCACCTTCTCCCGCAATCTTATCCGATATTTGAACATAACCCCAGTATTCGGGCATATGGATATTGATTACCCCGGTAGGAGCCCATACCCAGTTGTACTCGCGAATCTTATCCTCTCCTTGGATAGGGACTTTCACGTATTTACCGTCTTTCACGTCCGTTGTCCATTCCACACGGGAGAAGTTCACACGGATCTGCTCGCCGATTTCCGGCTTTTCTTTTCCTCTGTCCATTTGGAATACGGAAGTCCAAGGAATGAACACCTCTACGCTCCATGATTTATCCGTGTCTTTCGGGTTATTCAGCGTACCGTCCACATAAACAGCGGATTTCATTCCGGCGAACTCCCAGTTATTCAATACTTGCGGATTATCCCGGTAGGGGCGGGTTAAGAACAAGTCCCATTCCGTACCCAAGGCGTTCACCTCGTACTCTAGATAATTATGGGTGTCGTTCGTAGGATTCAGGAAGATCTCGAAGTCGTTGTCATGGAAGATCACGGCGTCGTGTTCCGTGATGGTCGCCCATACGTGCGGCTCCTCCATAAGGACGGCGAAGTACATTCCGTTATCATCGTAAGTCATCTTGGCCCGGGTCTGGAAGTGAGGGGCCGGGCGTTTGTCTCCTTCGATATCCACGAAGTCGCTGGTCCAAGGTATTGCGTCCCATTCCCCGGGAGAAAGCTTTCCGTCGATCTTGATAGGAGCGGGGGCCTTGTAGCAAACATACGTCGGCGGATTGAACGGTGGTTGCGGCATATACGTGATGTCCGGTTTTTGCGTACTGGGTTTCTGTGCGCAAGAAAGCAATAAGAGTGCCGCCAATGGCGCTGTCGTTAAAATCGTTTTTCTCATGTGCGTTTATTTTTAGATCGTTTGATAAATAGATTCTTATTGAAGTAAGTCCATCGCCGCGTCCAACCATGTATTTATATCGTCCGGATAATGTTGGTCGGCGGTATAAGTATCGCTGCGTTTGTGCCCGAGTCTTACGATCACGGCGTTCTTTTCCGGGAGCGTGAAGACGTATTGCCCCAAGATTCCTCTCATATAAGGGATCTTCATCCCTTTGTAATCGAGAATCCAGTATTGGAATCCGTAACAATGGTTGGGTTTGCCGAGATCCTTATAGACAAGACGGGTATCGGGGCTTGTCGCTTCCGCCAGATAAGCGGGAGAGATCAATTGCTGGCCATCCCATTGACCGTTGTTGAGTAATAATTGTCCGAAGCGGGCGAAATCACGGGCGTTACTGTTGAAACAGCAATAGGCTTTTTCCATGCCGTCCTTCCGGTCGAGGCTCCAAAGGGCGCTTTCCTCGGCGTGCATCGGAGTCCATAGTTTGCGGGATACATAATCGCTGAGTTTCTCCCCGGTAGCCTTCTCCACGATAAAGCCCAGCAGTTGTGTCACGCCGCTTTGGTAGATAAAGTTTACGCCGGGCTCGTCGATCTCTTTCATCCCGAAGGCGATTTCCTGTAGGTCATCGCCATAATACAACTGGGTGGTAGGAGAGAAAGGAGAGCTGTAAGCCTCGTCGAAATCCACGCCGGCGCTCATGGTCAGCAAATGGCGAAGCGTTAGGGCTTTTCCGTCGTATCCCTTGAATTCCGGGAAAAAGTCGCTTACCGGTTGATCGACATTGCGGATAAATCCATCGTCGATAGCACAGCCGATCGCTAACGAGACGATGCTTTTCGCCATCGAGAAGGAATTGCTATGCGATTCCGGGGAATAATCTTCCCAATATTGCTCGAATAGCAGTCGATTGTCTTGGATGATTACATAGGCAACCGTACCCAGTTCCTCAAACCGGGGAAGATAACGCTCTGGAATACTTTTCGTATTGTAAGCTTCCGATAGTTCCCAAGGGCGGGGCGAACCTGCCTGTACGACCCGGTTCTCGAAAATCGGATATTGATCGATCTTGGGTAATAAATGAGTAAGCGCTCTGCGCAAATAATAATTGGAGGGTAACGCTAGATACCCTCCGATTCCTACTATAAAAATAAACACTATCCATCTCACGCTTCGAGACAAATAGTGTTTATTGTTTTGAATTCCTTTATTTGAATTATTTTTCATGTAACCACTTTTTGCCTGAAGGGGTATACGTGTAAATTAAGCCTATTAGGCAAATAATCCCGACAACTCCAAGAAAGATTACTAACTCCATATTATTGTCCCTTTTTTCATAGATACAAATATATGGTTTATAATTCAAATAATCAAATACATGCTATTATTCTTTATACCAAGAAGAATACATATGATAGTTCTTGGCTATCTTTTGGTTGATCTCCTTCGCTTGCTCGGGATCAACCTTCTTGACGAACTTAGCGGGAACTCCGGCGTAGATACTGCCCGGCTCGACGATCGTCTTGCTTAATACTACGGAACCTGCGGCGATGATCGCTCCCTCGCCTACTACGGCGTGATCCAATACCACGGAGCCCATTCCGATCAAGGCGCCATTGCAAATCTTCGCCCCGTGGATCGTTACGTTATGGCCGATGGATACATCATCGCCGATCTCGATCGTCGATTTCTCATATAAGGTGTGAAGGACGGAACCATCCTGTACGTTTACGCCGTTGCCGATGCGAATCGAGTTCACGTCGCCGCGAAGCACGGTGCCAAACCAGATACTGCAACCTTCACCGATCTCTACGTCACCTATAATCGTGGCGTTGTCTGCTAAAAAAGTGTCTTTACCGATCTTCGGGGTAAAGCCACGAACGGATTTAATTAATGCCATTTTTAGTTGTTTAAATTTCTGTTGTTTTCTCTTTCAGCCAAGCTTTCTCCTCCTCGTTCAAGAACGGGCTGATCTTGTCGTAGACCATTTGGTGGTACTTGTTCAGCCAAGCGTGCTCACGGACAGAGAGCATGGGGATGATAATCAAGCTCGTGTCGATGAAACAAAGCGTCAGCGTATCGAATCCTAGGAATTTCCCGAATTCCGTCTCGCTGTCCTCACGTACCAAGATCATGTTCTCCGTACGGATACCGTATTCGCCGGTACGATACATGGCCGGCTCGTCGCTGATCACCATTCCGGGCTTCAAGGTCACCGGGTTCTCCTCCATGCGGATGCTTTGGGGGCCTTCGTGTACGTTTAGGCAATGGCCGATACCGTGACCGGTTCCGTGCAAGTAATTGATTCCGGAATCCCATAGCGCTTTACGGGCAAGGATATCGATCTGGGAACCTCGTGTTCCGGCGGGAAACTTGCTTTTCGCCAAGCTGATCGTACCTTTCAACACACGGGTGAAATCCTTTTTCATCTGCTCCGTCGGCTCTCCAAGGGCGATCGTGCGGGTGATATCCGTCGTACCGTCCAGATATTGTGCGCCGGAATCGATCAAAAGCAATCCTTCCGGTTTCAAGGTCGCGTCCGTCTCCGGCGTAGCGGAGTAATGAACGATCGCTCCATGCTCGGCGTAGCCGCAGATCGTGCCGAAGCTATCCATGATGTATTGCGGTTGTTCCGCACGTAAGGCGGTCAGCTTCTCGGCGGCGCTGATCTCTGTAACTTGGGCTCCTTCCGCCATTTGTTTCTCCAGCCAGATATAGAATTTTGTCAAGGCGACACCATCTTTTACCACGGCGTTTTGGAAGCCCTTGATCTCGGTCTCGTTCTTGATGCTCTTCAAGTGGTTGGCGGGGGAGATCCCTTCCACGATCGTACAGCTTCCCGGGATCGCGTCGTATAAGGAGACGTTCGTCTTGTTCATATCCACGAATACCCGGCTGTTTTCCGGTAGGCGGGATAGATACCTCTGGATCATGGAGTATTCGGCCAGCGTAACCCCTTCTTTCTTCAAATGCTCGGTGATCTCGGCGGTCAGCTTCTCCGGCTTGATGAAAAGCACGCTCTCATCCTCCGATACGAAGGCGTAGCTGACTACGACCGGGTTATAGGTCACGTCCGTACCCCGGATATTGAATGTCCATGCGATCTCGTCTAAGGAGGCGAGGATCAAGCAGTCGGCGCCCTCGCTCCGCAGCTGGTTATTGATTAGGTCTAGTTTCTCGTGCACGGAGGCTCCGCTTAATGCTTCCGGCATCTCGAATATCGGGTTTCCGGGAACGGCGGGACGGTCCTTCCAGATACCCTCGATCAGGTCGGCCGAGGTATCCAGCTTGATTTCTTTACGGCTTAGTTTATTTGCCAAGGCACTCGCTTCGGCGGCGCTATAGGTTTGCCCGTCCAGCCCTACGGCCTGTCCGGCGTGCAATTCATGCAAGAGGAATTCCGTGATAGACGGTGTCTCCGGAAGCGCCAACTTATAGAGTTCGATACCGGAACCTTCCAGTTGGCTGGCCGCTTGCAGGAAATACCGGGAATCGGTCCATAAGCCCGCCTTGTCCGCGGTGACCACGATCGTTCCCGCCGAGCCGGTGAAGCCGGATATCCATTCTCTCGATTTCCAGCGATCGGCCGGATACTCGCTTAGGTGCGGGTCGGAACTGGGTATGATATAAGCGTCAACCTTCTGTTGTCTCATAGCCTCCCGTAGGGCGGCGATACGTTCAGGAATGTTTGTTTTCATCGCATTTTATTTTAGTCAACATTAATACTCGCAAAGTTAATGAATTATTTTGGATTTGTCTCGCCGGAAACCGGCTCTTCTACCTTATAATATAGATGGGAAGTGCCTAGCTTTTCCCACCGCAGTTTCCCTTCCTCTACCAGCCGCCGCAAGTCGAGGGAAGCCTTACTTCTGGAGCATCCGCAGAGCGACATATACTTCTTCTGGTGGATAAAAGGGTTCGTCTCCAGATAACGGAATACCTCTTGCTCGCATTCCTTGGCGGAGGGATACGCGGGATCGCTAACCGTGTACTCGTCACGAAACACCGGCATGGTCTTCAGTCGGTCTCTTAGTTCCTTGGACGATCTGAACTTCACGTCCTTGAAATGGATGGATTCCGCCCGGATCTCATTCTTTTCCATGACGGGCCGGCTTTTCAGTGAGACGCTGAAAGTACCGATCCCCTCTAGCTCCACGTTATAACCGTACATGAGGAAGTCCACCATCATGTCTTGGAAAAGCTGCAAGATCCCTTTCATATCCGCGGGAGAGAAAGAAGACCGGGACTTCGCTCTATTGATGAACTCACCCGTATGTATCGTCCCGCAAGAGACCAAACGAGGATGTAGGGGTAATGACTTCCCGGATTCCTCTGGATTCGGGTTGGGATTTCTGACTAACTTGTAATTTGCTGACATCTGTGCTGTGTTTAAATGGTTATAGATCTTTTGTCCGATTCTTCTAGATCGCTTACTCGTTTCTATAGGCGAGCTTAGCGGTTTCTTCAAGAAGAATTCATCTTTCAACAGCTGTTGCATGATCATGCACCAACTGTTGGACGATCATCTACCATCTGTTGGATGATTGTCCAACGGATGGTAGATGATGAATACTTCAGCTTCAAAGGTACAATATATAAAAGAGAAAAGGGTAAGGATTCCGGATAAAAGAGCTAAAGGTTATGATAAACGTGTATGGGCTCACAGCCTTGTGGTCCACAACCTTGTGAACCGATCCCTTTAAATCAAGTTAAAGATAAGGCACCCAATAGATATCAAGGAATAATTTGCTAACTTTGTAGAAACAAATAAGAAGTGCCATGAGGAATCTGCTTTATCTTTTTGTCTTTGCGGCTCTGCTTCTCGGTTTGAGCGCATGTTCTTCTTATTATTATTCGATGTTGAACTCGAATGACCCCGTCGGGGAGAAGAATGAGAGAGGTGATTTTGTGCAGGAAAACGATACGGTACGTATCTCTTATCGTTTCTGGGGAGAGAACGCCCCGGTTACTATTACCATTTATAATAAATTGGATGAACCCTTGTATGTGGATTGGGGGCGGTCGGCGCTGATTATCGATGACGTGGCTACCACCTACGATCCGAAAGTGGCCTCGGTGAGAGGCGAGAGCTCTAGCGTGGCATCCGGTAGCTCCTTTCATTGGAGCGATAGGAGCAGCAGCGGGTGGAGCTACTCGGAAGGTTCCTTCTCCGGTGATGTGAGTTTGCCGAAGGGCGTTGAGTTTATCCCGCCGCATTCCAAATTAGTCAATACGCCTTTGCAATTAGCCAACTTCCCGTTTAACGAGATCCCGAAGGAAGAGTATGTAAAGGAGCAAATGACAACGAAAGCAAACACCACCGTAAATATCCGAGTGAAGGATTTTACGGAGGAAGATTCTCCGCTGAGATTCCGTAGCTACCTGACGTTGTTCGCCGGAGGGACCAATGGGAAGCCCTTGAAGCATTCCTCTTTTGAGCGGAACTTCTATCTGGCGAAATTGATCAAGGTCGGCGACGTGGCTCCCCAGTATTTCGATGAGGGACAGCAGCAATCCGGCGATTTCTTTTACGTGAAAGAGACTCATGGAGCTACGGCAGGCCTTGTCGTAGGAGCGATAGCGGTTACCGCCGCAGGGGTGGCGATAGAAGCTACGCTGGGTCCCGTGAACTATTAATATATTCATATCGAATGATACAAACTCTATCTGATTTAAAGACCGTGCGTTTCAACGAGCAAGCGGATGGTGTGATCATTTTGGACCAAACTCTGCTGCCGGGTAAGGAAGCGTATCTGACCCTTACCACTGCCGAGGAGATATGGGACGCTATCTATAAATTAAAGGTACGTGGAGCACCTGCTATCGGGGTAGCGGCCGCTTATGGTATCTATGTCTGCGCCCGTCGGATCGATACGGCGGAGAAATCCGTTTTCGTGAATGAGTTTCGGAAGATCAAGGAGTATCTGGCCGGTTCCCGTCCGACGGCGGTGAATCTGGTGGCGGCGCTGAACCGGATGGAGCGGGTATTGGTCGCTCATCCAACCTTGTCTGTCCCGGAATGGAAAGAGCTATTATATAAGGAAGCGATCGCGATCCGGGAGGAAGACGCCGCCGCTTGCCGGCAGATCGGCGAGAACTGTCTGGAGCTACTCCGTCCCGGGATGGGAATCCTTACGCATTGCAACGCCGGACATCTGGCGGTCTCGGAGTATGGCACCGCCTTGGCGCCGATTTATCTGGGGCAGGAGAGAGGCTATGGTTTCAAGGTCTTCGCTGACGAGACCCGTCCTTTGTTGCAAGGCGCCCGGCTCACGGCCTATGAGCTAAGCAGGGCCGGCGTGGACGTGACGCTGATTTGCGATAATATGGCCTCTATCGTCATGCGGAAAGGCTGGGTGCAAGCCGTGATCGTAGGTTGCGACCGTGTAGCCGCCAATGGCGACGTGGCGAATAAGATCGGCACGTCCGGAGTGGCTATCTTGGCCCGGCATTACAAGATCCCCTTCTATGTATTAGGCCCGACATCCACCATCGATAGCTCGTGCCCGGACGGCGATTCCATTGTAATAGAGGAACGTAACCCCGATGAGGTCACCGAGATGTGGTATTCAAGGCGTATGGCCCCGAAAGACGTAAAAGTCTACAACCCCGCCTTCGACATTACTCCCCACGAGCTAATCACGGCTATAATTACGGAGAAAGGCATCTTTTATAAAAATAATCGCTGAAAGTTTTGCTAATCCCGAAACAATCAGTAATTTTGCCGCTCAATTTGAGGATATAAATAATTAAACAATATAACAATTTAAATTATGATCGTAGTTCCATTAAAAGAAGGCGAAAACATCGAGAAGGCGCTTAAGAAATTCAAGAGAAAGTTCGAGAAAACAGGTGTAGTCAAGGAATTGAGAGGCCGTCAGGCTTTCGAGAAACCGTCTGTTACGAAGAGAAAGCAGACTATGCGTGCTATCTACGTACAGCATTTGCAACAAGTAGAAGAATAATTATAGCTTCCGGGCTTGTTTTATTGAATTCTTATTCCTATTTTCGTTGCATGAATGTTGATGCAACGAGAATATGCTGATCGATGACTTTCTAAACTATCTCCGGTATGAGCGGAACTATTCCAATTATACGATTGGTGCCTATTCGAAAGATTTGGACCAATTCCAGAGGTATGTAAGAGAGCATCGAGAAGGTGTATTCGACCCCGGGGAAATCGACTCGGATTTCGTGAGAAGCTGGATCGTCAGTTTGATGGACGAGAAGCTTTCTCCCGTATCGGTAAACCGGAAATTAAGTTCTTTGAAATCTTTTTTTAAGTTTCTCATGAAACGGGGCATTGTCTCCGCGAATCCGTTGAGATTGGTGAACGGTCCGAAAACGAAGAAACCCTTACCTTATTTTATTAAGGATAGCGAGTTGGAGGCGTTGTTGGACGGGGACGGATTTGATGAGGATTTTGAAGGTGTGAGGAATCGGTTGGTCATTGAGATGCTATACGATACCGGGATGCGCCGCTCAGAGTTAATCGGCATACGAAACGTGGATGTGGATTATGAGGCGATGCAGGTCAAGGTAACCGGAAAGCGGAACAAGCAGCGGTTGATTCCTTTTGCGGAGGGTTTAAAAAACTTAATGCTTGCATACACGGAAGTCCGTGATCGTGAGGTTGAGGCAGCCGGTGAATGGTTTTTCGTTCGAAAGAACGGGAACCAGTTGTCGACGGGGATTGTTTATAATATAGTAAAAAAGCAATTGTCGGAGATACCCATGCTGGCGAAACGAAGTCCACACGTGTTACGACATTCATTTGCAACGAGTATGTTAAACAACGGAGCCGAGCTGAACGCTGTGAAAGATTTATTAGGTCATAGCAGTTTAGCGTCTACCAGTGTTTACACGCATACAACCTTTGAGGAATTAAAAAAAGTGTATCATGCTCATCCAAGAGCAAAAAAAGAAGGAGGTTATTATGGACGTTAGAATTCAAGCAATTCATTTCGACGCAACTGCACAGTTGGAGGCGTTTATTCAGAAGAAAGTTTCTAAATTGGAGCAATACTTCGATGGTATTATATTGGCAGAGGTTACATTGAAGGTGGTTAAGCCTGAGACGGTGAAGAACAAGCAGGCCAGTATAATGTTGTCCGTGAAGAACGGGGAATGTTTCGCTGATAAAATAAACGATACTTTCGAAGGGGCGATAGACGATTGTGTTGAGGCTTTGGAGAAGCAACTGGTTAAATTCAAAGAAAAAATCAGAGCCAAATAAAAAAAACGGTAGATAAATTTGGTATGTAAGAAATAATATCTAAATTTGCAGCCGTTTCGCCGTGGTGACGAAACGGCTGCTTTTAGAAGTATCGCCTCTTTAGCTCAGTTGGCCAGAGCACGTGATTTGTAATCTCGGGGTCGTTGGTTCGAATCCGACAAGAGGCTCAAAAGAATGTATTGGAATGGGCAGTTACCAGAGTGGCCAAATGGGGCTGACTGTAACTCAGCTGGCTTTCGCCTTCGGTGGTTCGAATCCATCACTGCCCACACGAATGAAACAAAGGAGAGAATTGGTTGGTTCATTCGGTCTTGCGGAAGTAGCTCAGTTGATAGAGCATTAGCCTTCCAAGCTGAGGGTCGCGGGTTTGAGCCCCGTCTTCCGCTCTTATAAGTTGCCTGTGTAGCTCAGCGGTAGAGCACTTCCTTGGTAAGGAAGAGGTCCCGAGTTCAAGTCTCGGCACCGGCTCAATTGAAAATTGAACATGATCATTAATCAAATAAAGAACAATTAAGTTATGGCAAAAGAGAAATTTGACAGATCGAAACCACATGTGAACATTGGTACGATTGGTCACGTTGACCACGGTAAAACAACTTTGACAGCTGCTATCACAACAGTATTGGCAAAGAAAGGTCTTTCAGAGTTGCGTTCATTCGATTCTATCGACAACGCTCCTGAAGAAAAAGAGAGAGGTATCACAATCAACACTTCTCACGTAGAGTATCAGACTGCAAACCGTCACTATGCTCACGTAGACTGTCCGGGTCACGCCGACTACGTAAAGAACATGGTAACTGGTGCTGCTCAGATGGACGGTGCTATCATCGTAGTTGCTGCTACTGATGGTCCTATGCCTCAAACTCGCGAGCACATCCTTTTGGCTCGTCAGGTAAACGTTCCGAGATTGGTTGTATTCATGAACAAGTGTGACATGGTTGACGACGAGGAAATGTTGGAATTGGTTGAGATGGAGATGAGAGAGTTGCTTTCATTCTATCAATTCGACGGTGACAACACTCCGATCATCCGTGGTTCTGCTCTTGGTGCATTGAACGGTGATCCTCAATGGGAAGATAAAGTAATGGAGTTGATGGAAGCTTGTGATACTTGGATTCCTCTGCCTCCGCGTGAAATCGACAAGCCGTTCTTGATGCCGGTTGAGGACGTATTCTCAATCACGGGTCGTGGTACTGTTGCTACAGGTCGTATCGAGACAGGTATTGTTAAGGTTGGTGAGGAAGTTCAGATCATCGGTCTTGGCGCTGCTGGTAAGAAATCTGTTGTTACAGGTGTTGAGATGTTCCGTAAGTTATTGGATCAAGGTGAGGCTGGTGACAACGTTGGTTTGTTGCTTCGCGGTATCGATAAGAATGAGATCAAGCGTGGTATGGTAATCTGCCACCCGGGTCAGGTTAAAGAGCATTCTAAGTTCAAGGCTGAGGTTTATATCTTGAAGAAAGAGGAAGGTGGTCGTCACACTCCGTTCCACAACAAATATCGTCCTCAGTTCTACATCCGTACATTGGATGTAACTGGTGAGATCACTTTGCCGGAAGGAACAGAAATGGTAATGCCGGGTGATAACGTAACGATCGAGGTTGAGTTGATCTATCCGGTAGCATGTAGCGTAGGTCTTCGTTTCGCTATCCGCGAGGGTGGACGTACAGTAGGTGCAGGCCAGATCACAGAATTAGAGAACTAATTCAAGCATTAGATAATGTTATAGCCAGTCTTTTTAAGGGCTGGCTATTTCTACGGAAGTAGCTCAGTTGGTAGAGCACTGGTCTCCAAAACCAGGTGTCGGGAGTTCGAGCCTCTCCTTCCGTGCTAAAATCTATAGATTCGATGAAAAAGATAATTACTTATATTAAGGAATCTTATAACGAACTTGTTTATAAAGTTTCTTGGCCTACGAGAGCAGAGCTTTCCAATAGTGCGGTTGTTGTTATGTTTGCTTCCCTTATCATCGCCGCATTGATCTTTGTTGTTGACGGGGCCTTCGAGGCTGTTATGCGTTTCTTCTACAACCAAATTTTCTAATCAGTTAAGGTATGTCTGATATCCAAAAGAAATTTTATGTTCTGCGTGCCATCAGTGGCAAGGAGAACAAGGTACGGGAATATCTAGAGGCTGAGCTGAAGAATACGGATCTGGGAGAATATGTATCTCAAGTCTTGATTCCGACTGAGAAAACCTTTACGGTACGAAACGGTAAGAAGGTCATGAAAGAAAGGGCTTACTTGCCGGGTTATGTGCTGGTCGAGGCTGCTTTGGTCGGTGAGGTTGCTCATCGATTGCGGAACATTCCAAACGTGATTGGTTTCTTGGGTGGTTCTGATACCCCCGTGCCATTACGCCCTGCGGAAGTGAATCGTATTTTGGGTACGGTTGACGAGTTGCAGGAACAACAAGAGGATCTGGATATCCAGTTCTATGTTGGCGAGAGTGTGAAGATTACTTTTGGACCGTTCAGCGGTTTCACGGGTATAATCGAAGAGGTCAACGCCGAGAAAAAGAAACTTAAGGTGATGGTTAAGGTCTTCGGACGCAAGACTCCCCTTGAGTTGGGTTATATGCAAGTTGAGAAAGAATAGTACTCTGGTTACGAAAAGTGCTACCTTTCTGTTATTGATGTTATATATCTAAAAAATTTTAGAAACAATGGCTAAAGAAGTTGCTGGACAAATCAAATTGCAGATTAAAGGAGGAGCAGCAAACCCTTCTCCCCCAGTAGGACCTGCTTTGGGTTCTAAGGGTATTAACATTATGGAGTTTTGCAAGCAATTTAATGCCAAGACCCAAGACAAGGCTGGTAAGATATTACCTGTTGTAATTACTTACTATGCCGATAAGTCTTTCGACTTTGTCGTTAAAACTCCTCCTGTGGCAATCCAGTTGTTGGAAGCTACTAAGAAGAAGAGCGGTTCCGCTCAACCTAACCGTGCTAAGATCGCTGAGATCACATGGGAGCAGGTGAAAGCTATCGCTGAAGACAAATTAGTCGATCTAAACTGCTTTACTGTCGAGTCAGCCATGAGAATGGTTGCGGGAACAGCCAGAAGTATGGGTATCACTGTTAAAGGGACATTCCCGGGTAATAATTAATAAACTTCAATTGAGATGAGTAAACTTACAAAGAATCAAAAGTTGGCTTTGGGCAAGATTGAAGCTGGGAAAGCATATACATTGAAAGAAGCTTCAGCTTTAGTGAAGGAAATTACTACAACTAAGTTTGACGCATCCGTAGATGTTGATGTCCGTTTAGGTGTTGACCCCCGTAAGGCCAATCAAATGGTGAGAGGCGTGGTTTCATTGCCTCACGGAACTGGTAAGCAGGTTAGGGTTCTCGCATTATGTACTCCGGACAAGGAAGCTGAAGCTACTGCCGCTGGAGCTGACTATGTTGGATTGGATGAGTATATTAATAAGATTAAAGGCGGTTGGACTGACATTGATGTTATCATCACTATGCCTTCTATCATGGGTAAGATCGGAGCTCTTGGTCGCGTATTAGGCCCTCGTGGTTTGATGCCTAACCCAAAGAGTGGTACGGTTACCAATGAGATCGGAAATGCGGTGAAGGAGGTTAAGCAAGGTAAGATCGACTTTAAGGTAGATAAGAGCGGTATCGTTCACACATCTGTTGGTAAGGTGTCTTTCACTCCGGAACAGATTCGTGACAATGCTAAGGAGTTTATTTCAACTTTGATCAAGTTGAAACCTACTGCGGCTAAAGGTGCGTATATAAAGAGTATTTATCTTTCTAGTACTATGAGTGCGGGTATTAAAATTGACCCCAAATCAGTTGAAGAAAACTAAAAAACAATTGAACAATGAGAAAGGAAGATAAAGGAACTGTTATAGGTCAATTAACTGAAACATTAAAGGAATATCCTAATTTCTATTTGACGGATATCGAGGCGTTGGACGCTGAGAAAACCAGCAAATTGAGAAGAGAGTGTTTCAAGCGTGAGGTTAAGTTAGTCGTTGTAAAGAATAACTTGCTTAAGAAAGCGTTGGAGAACATTGAGGGTGACTTCTCTGATCTTAACGTAGCTTTGAAAGGCAATACGGCTGTGATGTTCTCACAAGTCGCTAATGCTCCCGCTCGCCTGATTAAGGATTTTACTAAGGACGCTAAAAAAGGTGCAGTCGTTAAACCGGCTTTGAAGGCTGCTTACGTACAAGAAAGCTTCTATGTAGGTGCTGAGAATCTTGAGGCATTAGTAAATATCAAGAGCAAAAACGAACTTATTGCCGATGTTATCGCATTGTTGGAATCTCCGGCGAAGAACGTTATCTCTGCTCTTCAGTCATCAGGACAAACTATCCATGGTCTGTTGAAGACTTTGGAAGAAAGATAATTTTTCATTAAAACATTACACAGATAAATAATCATTTAAATCATACAAAAATGGCAGATTTGAAAGCTTTTGCAGAACAATTAGTAAACTTGACCGTTAAAGAAGTTAGCGAATTAGCTACTATCCTTAAAGAAGAGTACGGTATCGAACCTGCTGCTGCAGCTGTTGCTGTTGCTGGTCCTGCTGCTGGTGGTGCTGCTGCCGCTGCAGAAGAGAAGACTTCTTTCGATGTTGTATTGAAAGCAGCTGGTGCTAATAAATTAGCTATCGTTAAGTTAGTTAAAGAATTAACAGGTCTTGGCTTGAAAGAGGCTAAGGATATGGTAGATAGCGCTCCTAGTGCAATCAAGGAAGGTATCGCTAAAGCTGATGCTGAGGCATTGAAGAAACAGTTGGAAGAGGCTGGAGCTGAAGTTGAGCTTAAATAGTATTTATAACCTGGTTTCCAGGTGATTTGGTTAAGAGTCTCCGACTACGAAGACTCTTAACCTTTTTGTGTCTATAATTTCAATAAGTTCAATAAATTCCTTACTAGATGTCTTCAACAGCTGAAAACCAAAGAGTTAATTTTGCTTCGATAAAGAATCAGTTCCCGTATCCGGACTTTCTCGAAGTTCAATTGAAGTCGTTCCAAGACTTTCTTCAACTTGACACTCCTCCTGAAAAGAGAAAGAAGGAGGGATTGTATAAGGTATTTGCCGAGAATTTCCCGATTGCGGATACCCGTAACAATTTTGTGTTGGAGTTCTTAGATTACTATATAGATCCGCCTCGTTACTGTATCGATGAGTGTATCGCTCGCGGGTTAACCTATAGCGTGCCTTTAAAAGCGAAGTTAAAACTGTACTGTACGGACCCGGATCATGAGGACTTCGATACGGTGATCCAAGATGTATACTTAGGTCCGATTCCGTATATGACGGACAGAGGTACTTTCGTGATCAACGGCGCCGAGCGTGTTGTCGTGTCTCAGCTGCACCGTTCTCCGGGCGTATTCTTCGGACAAAGCACGCACGCAAACGGAACGAAGTTGTACTCCGCACGTATTATCCCGTTCAAGGGGTCATGGATCGAGTTCGCTACGGACATCAACAATGTGATGTACGCTTACATCGACCGTAAAAAGAAATTGCCTGTAACTACTCTTTTGAGAGCTATTGGTTTTGAAAGCGATAGAGATATTCTTGAAATCTTCAACCTTGCGGAAGAGGTGAAGGTAACGAAAGCAAACCTGAAGAAGTTTATCGGACGTAAGCTGGCCGCTCGTGTTTTGAAGACTTGGGTGGAGGATTTCGTAGATGAGGATACTGGTGAGGTGGTTTCTATTGAACGTAACGATGTAATCATCGACCGTGAGTCTGTATTGGATAGTGACAATATCGAGGCTATCTTGGATTCAGGCACGCAAAATATCTTGTTGCATCGTGAGGACCAGAATCTGTCCGACTATGCTATCATATATAATACGCTCCAGAAAGACCCGAGTAACTCCGAGAAGGAAGCTGTGTTGTATATCTACAGACAGTTGAGAAATGCGGAACCGGCTGATGAGGCTAGCGCACGCGAGGTTATCACGAACCTGTTCTTCTCAGAGAAACGTTATGATCTGGGTGAGGTGGGACGTTACAGGATCAACAAGAAGTTAGGCCTTACTACAAGCGCTGATGTTAAGGTCTTGACTAAAGAAGATATTATCGAGATCATCAAGTACCTGATCGAGTTGATCAACTCGAAGGCTATCGTGGATGATATCGACCACTTAAGCAACCGTCGTGTACGTACGGTTGGCGAGCAATTGTATAACCAGTTCGGTATTGGTTTGGCTCGTATGTCACGTACAGTTCGTGAACGTATGAACGTTCGCGATAATGAGGTGTTTACTCCGATTGATTTGATCAACGCGAAGACGATTTCTTCCGTGGTTAACTCTTTCTTCGGAACGAATGCCTTGTCTCAGTTCATGGACCAGACGAACCCGTTGGCGGAGATCACGCACAAGCGTCGTTTATCAGCCCTAGGTCCGGGAGGTTTGTCTAGAGAGCGTGCCGGATTCGAGGTTCGTGACGTTCACTATACGCACTATGGTCGTCTTTGTCCGATTGAGACCCCGGAAGGTCCGAACATCGGTTTGATCTCTTCTTTATGTGTATACGCTAAGATCAACGATCTTGGTTTCATCTCGACTCCGTACCGTAAGGTGGTAGATGGAAAGGTCGACTTCTCTGAGGAAGGCTTGCAATACTACACGGCGGAGGAAGAGGAAGAGTTGACAATCGCTCAAGGTAACGCTCCATTGGATGATAACGGTAAGTTTATTCGTGATAAGGTGAAGGCTCGTTTCGAGGCTGACTTCCCTGTTGTCCCTCCTTCTGAGATTGACTTGATGGACGTGGCTCCGCAGCAGATCGCTTCTATCGCGGCTTCACTGATCCCGTTCTTGGAACATGATGACGCTAACCGTGCGTTGATGGGATCTAACATGATGCGTCAGGCAGTTCCTTTGTTGCGAACGGACGCTCCGATCGTTGGTACCGGTATCGAGGCGCAGGTTGCCCGTGACTCCCGTACTCAGATCATGGCTGAGCGTGAGGGCGAGGTTGTGTTCGTTGATGCTACTTGTATCAAGATTAAATATGACCGCACGGAGGACGAGGAATTCGTTAGCTTCGAGGATGCGGTTAAGACATATAATATCCCGAAATGGCGTAAGACCAACCAGAGCACGACGGTCGATTTGAAACCGATCTGTCATCGCGGACAACGTGTGAAAGCCGGCGATATCCTTACCGAGGGTTACTCAACCCAGAAAGGCGAGCTTGCTTTGGGACGTAACGTGAAGGTGGCTTACATGCCTTGGAAGGGTTATAACTATGAGGATGCTATCGTGTTGAACGAGCGTATGGTTCGCGAGGACTTCTTTACGTCTGTTCACGTTGACGAGTATATCCTTGAGGTACGTGAGACAAAGCGTGGTATGGAGGAATTGACTTCCGATATCCCTAACGTCAGCGAAGAGGCTACCAAGGATTTGGATGAGAGAGGTATTGTTCGTGTTGGTGCTCGTATCGAGCCGGGTGATATCTTGATTGGTAAGATCACTCCGAAAGGTGAGTCTGATCCATCTCCGGAGGAAAAGTTGTTGCGTGCTATCTTCGGTGATAAGGCGGGTGATGTGAAGGATGCTTCCTTGAAGGCTACTCCGTCTTTGCGTGGTGTGGTTATTGAGACCGCTTTGTTCTCGAAGGCTGTCAAGAAACGTAAATCCAGATTGACTGATAAGGCGATCTTGCCGAAGTTGGACGAGGAATACGAAGAAAAGATGGCTAGCTTGAAGACTTTGTTAGTTGATAAGTTGTTAGTGCTTACAAACGGCAAGGTTTCTCAAGGTGTTAAAGACTATATGAATACGGAGATTATCGCTAAGGGTGCTAAGTTTACCCGCAAATCTCTGGAAGAATTGGATTATAACTCCATCCAAGTAAGCAAGTGGACGGCAGACGCTCAGAAGAATGAGTTGATCAAGCAGGTTATCTTGAATTATTTGAAGAAGTACAAGGAGCTTGACGCTGAGTTGAGACGTAAGAAGTTCGACTTGACGATCGGTGATGAGCTGCCGACAGGTATCGTACAGATGGCTAAGGTTTATATCGCCAAGAAACGTAAGATTCAGGTAGGTGATAAGATGGCCGGTCGCCACGGTAACAAGGGTATCGTATCAAAGATCGTTCGTCAGGAGGATATGCCGTTCTTGGAAGACGGTACTCCGGTGGATATCTGCTTGAACCCGCTGGGTGTGCCTTCTCGTATGAACTTGGGACAGATTTTCGAGGCCGTGTTGGGTTGGGCCGGACGTGAGTTGGACGTTAAGTTCGCTACTCCGATCTTCGATGGCGCGACTTTGGATGATTTGAATGAATGGACAGACAAGGCTGGTATTCCTCGCTACGGTAAGTCTTACTTGTATGATGGTGGTACTGGTGAGCGTTTCGACCAACCTGCTACGGTGGGTGTGACTTACTTCTTGAAGTTGGGCCACATGGTTGACGATAAGATGCATGCCCGTTCAATCGGTCCGTACTCTTTGATTACGCAACAGCCGTTAGGTGGTAAGGCACAGTTCGGTGGTCAGCGTTTCGGAGAGATGGAGGTTTGGGCACTGGAAGCCTTCGGTGCCGCTCATGTTCTTCAGGAAATTCTTACGATTAAGTCTGATGACGTTGTAGGACGTTCGAAGGCTTATGAGGCGATCGTGAAGGGTGATCCGATGCCACAGCCGGGTATCCCTGAATCTCTGAATGTATTATTGCACGAGTTGAGAGGACTTGGTTTGAGTTTCACTCTGGATTAATTCAATAACAATAAAGAAGTAGGTGGGCTACGGCCCGTCCTACTTTATCTATTGATAACTCTTTATAAATAAATAATATGGCCTTTAGAAAAGAAAACAAGATAAAGAGTAACTTTTCAAAAATAACCATCGGTCTGGCATCCCCTGAGGAGATCCTAGAGAACTCCAGCGGTGAGGTTTTGAAACCGGAAACAATTAACTATCGTACGTATAAGCCTGAGCGTGACGGTTTGTTCTGTGAGCGTATCTTTGGTCCGATCAAGGACTATGAGTGCCATTGCGGTAAGTACAAGCGTATCCGTTACAAAGGTATTGTCTGCGATCGTTGTGGAGTGGAAGTTACGGAAAAGAAAGTTCGTCGTGAACGTATGGGACACATCCATTTGGTGGTTCCTGTTGCCCATATTTGG
The DNA here is from genome assembly GCF_003635485.1 of Parabacteroides sp. AF19-14. NCBI lineage: Bacteria > Pseudomonadati > Bacteroidota > Bacteroidia > Bacteroidales > Tannerellaceae > Parabacteroides > Parabacteroides sp. AF19-14. Next base: position 252,318 of record NZ_QTMJ01000005.1, read on the forward strand.
TATTTCCGTTCTTTGCCTAATAAAATCGGTTACTTGCTAGGTCTTCCTACCAAGAAACTGGATTCCATCATCTATTACGAACGCTACGTCGTGATCCAGCCGGGTTGCGTAGACACGGTCGGTGAGTTAGACCTATTATCTGAGGAGGAATATCTGGATATTTTGGATAGCCTTCCAAGAGAAAATCAATTGCTAGAGGATACGGATCCGAATAAGTTCATCGCTAAGATCGGCGCTGAGGCTGTTTATGATCTGTTGGCTCGCTTGGACTTGGATTCTCTTTCTTATGAGTTGCGTCACCGTGCGAACACGGACACATCTCAACAGAGAAAGAACGAGGCCTTGAAACGCCTTCAGGTGGTTGAGTCTTTTCGTGCGTCCAGAGGTCGTAACAAACCGGAATGGATGATCATGAAGGTGATCCCGGTGATCCCTCCTGAACTGCGTCCGTTGGTTCCGTTGGACGGTGGCCGTTTCGCTACTTCTGACTTGAATGATTTATATCGTCGTGTTATTATCCGTAATAACCGTTTGAAACGATTGATCGATATTAAGGCTCCGGAAGTGATCTTACGTAATGAGAAACGTATGCTTCAGGAGGCCGTGGACTCTTTGTTTGACAACTCTCGTAAATCGAGCGCTGTTAAGACAGACGCCAATCGTCCGTTGAAGTCCTTGTCCGACAGTTTGAAAGGTAAACAAGGTCGTTTCCGTCAGAACTTGTTGGGTAAGCGTGTTGACTACTCCGCTCGTTCGGTTATTGTCGTAGGTCCGGAATTAAAGATGCACGAGTGCGGTTTGCCGAAGAATATGGCTGCCGAGCTTTATAAGCCTTTCGTTATCCGTAAATTGATCGAACGCGGTATCGTGAAGACGGTGAAATCCGCCAAGAAGATCGTTGACCGTAAGGAACCGGTTGTTTGGGATATTTTGGAGTACGTAATGAAGGGCCACCCGGTATTGTTGAACCGTGCCCCGACATTGCACCGTTTGGGTATCCAAGCGTTCCAGCCGAAATTGATCGAGGGTAAGGCTATCCAGTTGCACCCGTTGGCATGTACGGCATTCAACGCCGACTTCGACGGTGACCAGATGGCTGTTCACTTGCCGTTAGGTAATGAGGCTGTTTTGGAAGCTCAAATGTTGATGTTGGCTTCCCACAATATCTTGAACCCTGCGAATGGTGCTCCTATTACCGTACCTTCTCAGGATATGGTGCTTGGTTTGTATTATATTACCAAGTTGCGCAAGGGTACACAAGGCGAAGGTTTGACTTTCTATGGTCCGGAAGAGGCTACGATCGCTTACAATGAGAAGAAGTTGGATATCCATGCTCCGATCCATGTTTACGTGGAGGATTTGGATGCGAACGGTAACTTGGTGAAGACGATGGTAGAGACTTCTGTAGGACGTTTGATGGTAAATGAGTTCGTTCCGAAAGAGATTGGTTATGTAAACGAGGTGTTGGGCAAGAAGTCTCTTCGTGACATCATCGGTCGGGTAATCAAGGCTTGTGGTGTGGCTCGTACCGCTCAGTTCTTGGACGATATCAAGAACTTGGGTTACTATATGGCATTCAAGGGTGGTTTGTCCTTCAACTTAGCGGACGTTCTGATCCCGCCTGAAAAGGATGAGTTGGTTCAGAAGGGATACGATGAGGTTGAGCAGATCATGGCTAACTATAATATGGGTTTCATTACCAACAACGAGCGTTATAACCAGATCATCGATACGTGGACACACGTTAATAGTAACTTGTCTAATATCTTGATTAAGCAATTGACAGCGGATAACGATGGATTCAACTCAATCTACATGATGATGGATTCCGGTGCCCGTGGTTCTAAGGAGCAGATTCGTCAGTTGTCCGGTATGCGTGGTTTGATGGCGAAACCGCAGAAGAGTGGTGCTGAAGGTGGTCAGATTATCGAGAACCCGATCCTTTCTAACTTTAAGGAAGGTTTGTCCGTGTTGGAGTACTTTATCTCTACTCACGGTGCTCGTAAAGGTTTGGCCGATACCGCTTTGAAGACTGCCGATGCCGGTTACTTGACTCGTCGTTTGGTTGACGTCTCTCACGACGTGATCGTAAACGAGGAAGACTGTGGTACATTGCGTGGCTTGGTTTGTACGGAATTGAAGAATAACGAGGAGGTGATCGCTTCCTTGTATGAGAGAATCTTAGGTCGTGTATCTGTTCACGATGTGATCCATCCGATTACGGGCGAGGTTATCGTTCGTTCCGGTGAGGAAATCCGTGAGGATGCCGCTAAGGCAATCCAAGACTCTCCGATCGAGAGCGTCGAGATTCGTTCCGTATTGACTTGTGAGTCTAAGAAGGGTGTCTGCGCTAAGTGCTATGGACGTAACTTGGCTACGAACCGCATGGTTCAGAAGGGTGAGGTTGTCGGTGTAATCGCCGCGCAGTCTATCGGTGAGCCGGGTACACAGTTGACGTTGCGTACATTCCACGTCGGTGGTATCGCATCCAACATCGCAACAGAGAATAGTATTACATCTAAATATGATGGTATTTTAGAGATCGATGAGCTTCGTGCTGTTGAGGCGGTAGACGAGGTGAGCGGAAAGAAACATTTGGTAGTAGTAAGCCGTTTGGCTGAAATGCGCATTGTTGATCCGAACACGAAGATCGTGTTGTTGACTCATAATATACCTTATGGTTCTAAGTTGTTCTTCAACAACGGTGACTCAATTAAGAAGGGTGACGTGATCATCGAGTGGGACCCGTTCAATGCCGTAATCGTATCAGAGGTTTCCGGTAAGATCGAGTTCGAGAGTTTGGTAGAGAACGTAACTTACAAGGTTGAGAGTGATGAGACTACCGGTTTGAAGGAGAAGATCATCATCGAGTCTAAGGATAAGACGAAGGCTCCGGCCGCTCATATCGTGGATGAGAATGGTAATTACTTGAAGAACTACTCTTTGCCATTGGGTGCTCACGTCGTGAAAGACAATGGTGATGTAGTGAAAGCTGGTGAGGTTTTGGTTAAGATCCCTCGTGCCGTAGGTAAGGCCGGTGATATCACCGGTGGTCTTCCTCGTGTAACCGAGTTGTTCGAGGCTCGTAACCCGTCTAACCCTGCTGTCGTATCTGAGATCGACGGAGAGGTAGGATTCGGTAAGATCAAACGTGGTAACCGTGAGATCACTGTAACGTCTAAGTTGGGTGAGGTTAAGAAATATATGGTTCCTCTGTCTAAACAATTATTGGTTCAGGAAAACGACTATATCCGTGCGGGTATGCCGCTATCAGACGGTGCTACCACTCCTTCGGATATCTTGGCGATCAAAGGTCCGACGGCTGTGCAGGAATATATCGTGAATGAGGTTCAGGATGTATACCGTCTACAGGGTGTGAAGATCAACGATAAGCACTTCGAGGTTATCGTTCGTCAGATGATGCGTAAGGTAGAGGTGGTTGATCCGGGAGATACTCGCTTCTTGGAGCAGCAGATTGTTGATAAGTTGGAGGTAATGGACGAGAACGATCGTATCTGGGGCAAGAAAGTTGTTACCGATCCGGGAGATTCTCAGACATTGCAGGCCGGACAGATCGTGACTGCACGTAAGTTGAGAGATGAGAATAGTATGTTGAAACGCCGTGACCTTAAGTTGGTCGAGGTACGTGACGCTATTCCGGCTACAGCCAACCAGATCCTTCAAGGTATCACACGTGCCGCTTTGCAGACGAACAGCTTTATGTCCGCCGCATCTTTCCAAGAGACGACGAAAGTATTGAACGAGGCTGCTATCAACGGAAAGGTAGACCGTTTGGAAGGTTTGAAAGAGAACGTTATCTGTGGTCACTTGATTCCTGCCGGTACCGGTCAGCGTGAGTTTGATAAGCTGATCGTAGGCGCAAAGGATGAGTTCGATCGTATCTTCGCTAATCGCAAGAACGTGGTTGATTTCAATGCCATGGACAAAGATGATGAAGAATAGGAACGTTTAATAAACTATAAAGAAAGGCCGGCAGAGCAATCTGTCGGCCTTTTTTGTTCTTCCTTATTTGCTTAATAAATGGATAAACTTTATTTTTGCGAGGTAACAAAGACCATAGATAAATACTGAGACATATAAGAAACATATAATAATCAATATCATGAAGAGAATTTTACTTTGTTTAATGGTGGCTTTATTTGCCACTGGTTGCTTATTCGCTAAAAACAACGATGAGAAAATGAATGTAATGTCTTATAACATCCGTTACGATAATTCGGGTGATAAGGATAATCAATGGAAATTCAGAAGAGATTTCGCTGCTGATTTAGTGAAATTCTATGAGGCAGATGTGTTCGGTGCGCAAGAGGTCTTGAATAATCAGCTGAATGATTTGCTTAATCGTTTACCGGAATACGCTTATGTGGGTGTTGGTCGTGAGGATGGCAAGACGAAAGGGGAGTACGCTCCGATTTTCTATCGTAAGGATCGTTTCTCCGTTGAGAAAAGCGGTAATTTCTGGTTAGCCGAAGATATAAATGCCATTGGTAAGAAAGGTTGGGACGCCGCATGCGAGCGTGTAGCTACTTGGGCGATCTTGAAAGATAAGAATACGGGAAAGAAATTCTTCTTCTTGAATACGCACTTGGATCATATGGGGAAAGTGGCTCGTCATGAAGGAGCTTCTTTGGTGCTGGAGCAAGCGAAGAAATTATCCGAGAATTTACCTATAATCGTGACTGGCGATTTCAATGCCGTGCCTTCTGATGAGCCGATACAAGTATTGACTAATCCGAGTGATCCTCGTCATTTGACTCATTCCCGCACGATCGCAGGGTTTATTTACGGCCCGGAATGGACATTCCATGATTTTGGAAAGATCCCTTACGACAAGCGTGAATGGATCGATTATATCTTCGTGAAAGGGAATATCAAGGTATTGCGTCATGGTGTATTGACTGAAACGTTGAATAACCTGTTCCCATCCGACCATTGTCCGGTAATCAGTACGTTGATACTCGAATAAAAAAGCTTTGTGTGTATGGGGAAAGTAGACGTATTGAAGGAAACTACCCCGCTTTCATCAGAAGATTGCTTCTTGGTCATGCAACGCCCGAAATCGGGGTTTAATTTTCCGTTACATGTACACATGGAATTTGAGTTGAACTATCTGGAGAATGCCGCTGGTGCTATCCGGATAGTTGGCGATTCGGTCGAGGAAATCGATGATCTGGATTTGGTGTTGATCGCGGGAGGAACGAAGCATGCTTACTCGAACCATAAGTGTCCGTGTAATGGGATCTTTGAGATAACGATACAATTTCATAAATCGTTATTTGATAGCTTAATCAATAGACGGCATTTCAAGACCATGAAGGATATGTTTGATAACGCTTCCAGTGGTCTTGTTTTCAGCCGGGAAATGATACTTGGCATTCAAGATAAATTAAGAATGTTGTCGAACGATAACAAGCCGGATTCTTTCAAGAACCTGTTGTGTTTGGTCGAGATTCTTAAGATTCTATCTTTGGATAAAGCAGCCCGTCGGTTGAATGCCGTGAACACGGTAAAGAACTATAATAATAACGATACCGATCGTTTAGATAGTATCATGTTATATTTACACGAAAATTATCAAAAACGTATCACCTTGTCGGAAGTGGCTAAGTTAACAAATATGAGCGATGCCTCATTGATGCGTTTCTTGAAGAAGTGGACGGGAAAGACATTTATCGATAACTTGAATGAGATCCGGGTAGCTGAGGCGGTATGCCGTTTGACCGATACAAGTGACAGTATTTCTGAAATATGTTACAGGTGCGGTTTTAATAATCTATCGAATTTCAACCGGGTATTCAAACGGCGTAGGGGGAATACCCCTACAGAGTACAGGGAGAAATATTCCCGTTCGAGGTTTATAATTTAAAACATGATTTAAAGCATGTTTACATTGATTTGTGTCAAGTGTTGATGATATAGTATTATTTATTGCACATATAGTATTTGGTGGTCTTTGCTAAAGCCCTTACTTTTGTAAAGTTCAAGTGAAAGAGATTAGCACTTAGACAAGACAAACCTTAACTAAAACGCCAAAACCAATTATATCAAACACAAAAGGTATTTTTACATTGGTCTAAAGAATTGAGAATTAAAAACACAACTAGAAAACGACTGCCTGAGAAGGTAGTCGTTTTTGCATTTATAGTCTTCAACCCCTTTGTAACCCGGAATAAATATGTATATTTGTCTTCGCAATTTTTAATCACCATAAATTTAAAAGAAGAAAGTATGGAAAACAACAAACCTGCCAATAACGAGATTCAGATCGAGTTATCTGAAGAGATGGCACAAGGAACTTACGCCAATTTGGCTATTATATCTCATTCAAGCTCTGAATTTATCCTAGATTTCATCCGGGTGGTTCCGGGAGCTCCTAAGGCACAAGTAAAAAGCCGCGTAATCTTAACTCCGGATAACGCTCAACGTTTGTTATTCGCTTTGCAAGACAATATCAAGAAATTTGGGGAGCAACTTCAAGCAGGAAATAATAATAACAAAACAGCTAATTTTGAGGACTTCGCAGGTCCGACAGGAGAGGCTTAATAGATTTGTTTTCAGCCATAGAAAGAGTACTTTTCTACAAGAGTAGGGGAGTACTCTTTTATTGTTGGGATGGCTCGTTTACATTGAAAAACCTTGATGCCTATTCTTAGATGCTTACAATGGGCATTCTAAGGTGTTAAGAATGCCTGTTATAAACACCTAAGAATGCCCATCGTAAAGAATACCCTATCTCTCTATCCTAAAGATTAGATAATCCCATCAATATTTTTTTCAATACGGTTTGTGCGGAGATCTCACGGTTTGCCGCCTCGGGGATTACGATACTTTGCGGGCTCTCTATCACATCATCGGAAACGATCATATTGCGGCGAACCGGCAAGCAATGCATGAAATAAGCGTTATTCGTAAGCGCCATTTTCTCTGCGTCTACGGTCCAGCTACGATCAGTGCTGATTACTTGTCCGTAATTCGGATCTTTATAAGCGGACCAGTTCTTTGCGTAAATGAAATCCGCTCCTTCAAAAGCTTTCTTCTGATCGTATTCCACTTTAGCGTTGCCTACGAATCTAGGATCAAGCTCATAACCTTCCGGATGAGTGATAACAAACTCATAATCTGTAGCGTTCATCCATTCGGCAAAGCTGTTTGGAACGGCTTGCGGCAATGATTTCGGATGAGGAGCCCAAGTCATGACTACCTTCGGACGAGCTGTTTTCTTATATTCCTCTATCGTGATCAAGTCGGCGAAACTTTGCAACGGATGGCGTGTCGCCGCTTCCATGCTAAATACCGGCCGGCCGGAATGCTCTATGAACTGACTCAATATCTTTTCGTTATAATCATCTTCTTTATTCTCAAAGCGTGCGAAAGAACGGACCCCGATCACATCGCAGTAACAGCCCATTACAGGAACAGCTTCCAGCAAATGCTCCGGTTTATCACCATCCATGATAACACCTCGCTCTGTTTCCAGCTTCCATGCACCTTGGTTAACGTCCAAAACGATCGTGTTCATACCTAAGTTCATGGCAGCCTTTTGGGTGCTTAAGCGGGTACGTAGGCTTGAGTTGAAAAATATCATCAACAACGTCTTGTTTTTTCCCAGTTCATTAAACTGGAAACGATCTTTCTTGATCTCGAAAGCTTCATTAAGCGCTTGTTTCAAGTCACCTAAATCCTTTACGCAAGTGAAATGTCTCATATCTGTTACAATAATATTTTGTTAAAGGCAAAGATAATGACTACTTGTCAATTATCCTTTAGAAAGACCAAGGAATTGTTTAAGAGATCGTATCCGGAGGTGTTATGGGTAGTTTGAAACTGAAGGTAGAACCTTTCCCTTCCTCCGAGTTCACCCAAATGGTACCTCCCATGGCGGTGACCAGACCTTTACAGATTGAAAGTCCCAATCCGGTACCCGGTTCAAATTCGTTCAATTGCAGGAATCGCTCGAAGATGTGCCCTAGTTTGTCCTTCGGGATGCCGTTGCCTGTATCGGACACGTAAAATTGCACGCTGACCGGATACAACGATTGGTATCCGAAATGAATTTCTCCTTTCTCCGTATATCGGAGGGCGTTAGAAAGTAGTTTTTTCAAGATAAGCATAAGCTTATGTTTATCCGTGTGAAGAGATACGTTTGGAGAATCATCCAAGATTAACCGTACGTTTTCGGATATGCGGGGAGAGGCGTATTCGTATACATCGTGCATGATAGCGAGCGGATTTACATCCTCATATGACCAATTGATCGTATTGGACTCGATTCTGGACATCTCGAGCGTGTCATTGATTAATTCGAGCAAAGCCGTGTTATTTTCTTTAATCATGGAAATATACTGTTCACGCATTTCCGGATCATCTTCCAGTCCTAACATATCGGAGAAGCCGACGATGGCATTTAGCGGAGTCCGGATCTCGTGCGTCATATTTGCCAGAAACGTAGATTTCAATAGGGAAAGATCCTTGGATTTCTGATGATCTGCGATAGCTAGCTCGTCGTTTTCCTTTTCGATAATGCTACCTATAATGACATGTGGGGTGCCGCTTTCATCAATATCCATGCTTTTACCCGATATTTCATACATCTTATAAGTCCCGTCTTGATTCCTCAGGTGGAAGGTGACGTTGTGAGACGATAATTTCTCGTCCCGGATTTTATTGAACAGATAGAAGAAATCCAAACTATCCTCGGGCTTACGTACGGATGATAAAGCCCTGCATATAAACCTGTTTTTATCTAATAGAGTATTGGTCGTGCCGTAGAATTGAAAACAGCGGTTACAATGCTTTTTGTCGCAAGTGGAGAAACGGTCGAAGCTGAATGAGTAAGCGGCTAATTTACCGTCTTCCAACGCTTGTCGCATCAATATCCGGCTCTCGTTCAATTGTCCCATCAATAGTTTATTTTCCCTGTCAGTTTCTTTTTCTCCCTGCTGCGTAAGCCAAAGCGTATACCCGCTAAGCCCCTGTTCATCGGTATAGATGGGTTCTACTTTAAACGTGACGGGCTCTTCGCATATAATTGCGTCACCTTTTCTTAAAGATGACTTCAAGGAATCGGTTAGTACGATGTTATTAAATAGATGTTCTATAATAAAGTCATGCTTATCCGCCAAGGAAAAATGAGCGAACATCGCCTTATTCAAGTCTATCAGATTTCCTTCCGTATCATAGATAGCCCCTCCTAAAGGACAGGAATAGAATGTATTTGAAACTAAAGTATTGAAAATATTTGAATCTATTACTGTTGACATTATTCGTTTAGATTTAAGTGTTGTTCTAGAAGAAAGAGACAGGCGAGTTCCTATATTCTCGTCTGCCCGTCTCCTTCTATGATGTATTTATAAGTCGTTAATTCAGGAAGCGCCATCGGTCCCCGGGCATGTAGCTTTTGGGTACTGATTCCGATCTCCGCCCCGAATCCGAATTGGGCCCCATCAGTAAAGGCGGTAGATACATTTGCGTATACGCAAGCGGCATCTACCAATTGCTGGAAGCGCCGGATAGTTTCCGGATCTTCGCTGATTATGCTTTCGCTATGTTTTGAACTGTACCGGGCGATATGTGATAGAGCCTCGTCTAAAGAGGATACGGTACGGATACTCATTTTGTAATCGAGGAACTCGGTACCGAAACTGTTTTCGTTAGCCTGTTGTAAAAGCGTCTCCGGATAATGTTCGGATAGAGCGGCATAAGCCGGTTCGTCCGCATAAATGATTACGTTGCTGTCCGGAAGCTTTCCACAGATATACGGAAGATCAGATAGACGTTCTCGGTGGATGATTAAGCAATCCAAGGCATTACATACGCTGACCCTCCGTGTCTTTGCGTTATTTACGATCTCACGTCCCTTGCCTTTATCTCCGGAGCGATCAAAATAGGTATGACAGATACCAGCGCCAGTCTCGATCACCGGAACTTTCGCGTGTTCCCGGACGAAGTGAATCAAGGAACTGCTTCCACGAGGAATGATTAAGTCAACCAAGCCGACCGCTCCCAGTAATTCCGCCGTAGCCTCTCGATCCGGAGGTAGTAAAGTGCATACCGCCGGATTTATACCCTGACGCTCTAATACAGAATGGATGATGCGTACCAAGGCTCGGTTAGAGAAGTCCGCATCCGATCCACCCTTTAGCACGCAAACATTACCGCTTCGGAAACATAAGGAAAAAACATCGAAGGTAACATTCGGACGAGCCTCATAGATCACACCGATCACCCCGAAAGGCACGGTTACTTTTCGGATAACCATTCCGTTCGGGCGGGTAGTCTCGCTCAAGACCTTATTTAATGGAGAAGGTAATGTCGATACATTCTCCATATCGGCGGCGATACCTTGTAGCCTTTCCTCTGTCAATTTCAGCCGGTCGTATTTCGGGTTCGCTGGGTCCATACGTTCCAGATCTTGGCGATTCGCGGCGAGTACCTCCTCCGTATGAGTCCGTAGAACCTGCGCTGTCTCCTTTAAGATCCCGATAATCGTTTGATCCGATAGCGTTATCAATTGTTTAGCCGCATCCGATGCCTGTCGCAGCATATCTTTTACATTCATACTTTTTAATCCAAATATAGATAATCATAATGTATAAGCGGTTTTAAATCCCGTTGCCCTATTTGCTTACGTGCTTCCTCGCTGTCATAGGCGGTACAGCCTACGCCGATTTGCACGCCTTCCTCATTCATTATCTTTACGATATCATCTTTTTCGAAATCACCCTCGATGCGGGTTACTCCAACCAATAATACGCTAGTCGCTTTCGGGGCGGTCAATGCCTCCTCGGCTCCTTTATTGATATGTATTTCCCCTTTGGCGAAACCCTCGGAGTGGGCGATCCATTTCTTTACGCTGCTGACGGGTTTCGAGGCCGGAATGAAACGGGTGCAGACCGTGTCGCTATCCACCGCCAATAACATCGGAAGGATATTATCCTTTTTGCCGTTGGCGATGATAACCGCAATACCTTCGTCTGCCACTTTTTGGGCGATATGACATTTCGTCAACATACCTCCCCGTCCAAAGGATGATTTGCTAGTCTGTACATATTCCGACAAATCTGTTTTCCCACATTCGATTTCCCGGATCACGGAACTATCCGGGTCCGACGGATTTCCATTGTAAATCCCGTCTATATTACTAAGAATCACCAAGGCATCCATTCCCATCATCGTAGCGATCAAGCCGGATAACTCATCATTATCCGTGAACATCAGCTCGGTTACGGATATCGTATCATTCTCATTCACGATGGGGATCACCTTGTTTTCAAGCATTACCTCCATGCAATGCTTCTGGTTTAGGTAATGCGTACGACTCCCGAAATTCTCTTTTGTAGTAAGCACTTGCCCGCAAGTCATGCCATGCTCCCGGAATAACTCGTAATACCGGTTGATCAACTTGGCCTGTCCTACCGCCGAATACAGTTGCCGGGCTGATACGGGATCCAGCTTTTTGCCGGCCTTTATCTCGCTTCGTCCGGAAGCCACGGCACCGGAGGAGATCAAGACGATCTCCATACCTTGCCGATGCAAGTCCGCTACTTGGTCAACCAACGCGGACATGCGGGTGATATCTAGCGTCCCATCCTTGCGGGTCAGGACATTACTTCCTATTTTTACAGCGATCCTTTTCAAGAAAGTTATGATTTATTATTTATTATCTTTATCCCGGATCTCTACCCGTCGGATCTTTCCGCTGATTGTTTTCGGCAGTTCGTCCACGAATTCGACAACACGGGGATATTTGTAAGGAGCGGTGACACGTTTCACGTGATTTTGCAATTCTTTGATCAAGGCATCATCCGCTTTATCCTTATAATCCTTCGCCAATACGATCGTGGCCTTTACTACCTGTCCGCGGATCTCGTCGGGGACACCGGTGATAGCACATTCCACTACCGCCGGGTGAGTCATCAAGGCACTTTCCACCTCGAACGGCCCGATACGATAGCCGGAACTCTTGATCACGTCGTCTGCGCGGCCAACGAACCATAAGTAACCATCCTCGTCACGCCAAGCCACGTCTCCCGTGTAATACAGGCCATCGTGCCAAGCTTCCCGGGTACGTTCCGCGTCTCGGTAATATTCCTTGAATAACCCGATAGGCTTGCCATTTGTTGTGTGGATCACGATCTGTCCTTGCTCGCCATCCTCCGCACGGCTTCCGTCCGGACGCAATAAATCGACATCGTACTGCGGGTTGGGAACACCCATAGAGCCCGGTTTCGGCTCCATCCACGGGAAAGTGGCGACTGTTAGCGTAGTCTCTGTCTGGCCGAAGCCTTCCATCAATTTAATGCCGGTCAACTTATAGAACGTGTCGAACACGGCGGGGTTCAAGGCCTCGCCGGCGATCGTACAATATTGTAAAGATGATAAATCGTATTTAGTCATATCCTCACGAATTAAGAAACGGAAGATCGTAGGAGGAGCGCAAAGCGAGGTGATCCGGTAATCCTGTATCATCTGCAACATATCAGCAGGCGTGAATTTCTCGTGGTCGTAAACAAATATGGTCGCTCCGGCGATCCATTGCCCATATAGCTTACCCCAAACCGCCTTGCCCCAGCCCGTATCCGCTATCGTCAGATGAAGGCTGTCTTTATGCAAGTTGTGCCAGAAACTACCGGTCACGATATGCCCCAGCGGATACGTAAAGTCGTGGGCAACCATTTTCGGGTTTCCAGTCGTACCGGAGGTGAAATACATCAAAGAGATATCGTCATTGCTATTTGGGTGAGAGGGGCGGACGAAAGGAGCGGCGTTTTGGATACCCTGTTGGAAATCCTCGAAACCTTCCGGTATTTCCGGCCCTACGGATACGACTCTTTTTACGGTCGGTGAGTCCGGCAAAGCCTCTATGATATGTTTCGTTATCACTTCCTCTCCGGCGCAAACGATCATCTTGATATCGGCGGCATTCGCACGATAAACGATATCTTTCTTGGTCAGTAAGTGTGTAGCCGGTATCACGACAGCCCCTAATTTATGCAATGCGATGATAGAAAACCAGAACTCATAACGGCGTTTGAGTATCAGCATCACCATATCGCCATGTCCGATCCCCAAGGATTGGAAATAAGAAGCCGTCTGGTCCGTATACCGTTTCAAGTCGGCAAACGTAAAATCAATATGCTCTCCATGATCGTTTGTCCAACATAACGCTTTCTTATCAGGTTCTTCCTCCGCCCAAGCGTCTACCACATCATATCCGAAGTTGAAGTTCTCCGGAACCTTGATCTTGAAGTTTTTAATAAAATCTTCTTGCGACTCAAACGTCGTTTTATCTATAAATCTTTCTAACATGCTGTTGATCGTTTATAAAATGACGGCCAAGAAACTGACCTTTTCCCCATCCAGCGCTTTCATACCGTGAGGAAGCTCTGAGTTAAAATAAATACTATCACCTTCTTCTAAGATAAGATCTTTATTGTTGATCTGTAGTAACAGACGTCCTTTTAATACCATATTGTATTCTTGCCCCGGATGGGAATTGAGATACATCGGCTCATCCTCTGGTTTGGGATGTACGGTTACCAAGAAGGGGTCCGCTTTACGTCCGACGAAACCGGCGGCCAATGATTGGTACTTATAGGCTTTCGTACGCTCTACGGCAACACCTTTTCCGTTACGAGTAATAAAGTACGTACTCATTTTAGGCTCGTCGCCAAACATCAACGTGGTTAATTCTACGCCATAAGCCTGTGAGATCTGGTGCAATACGCTAACGGAAATATCAACCGTGCCGCTTTCCAGCAGCAAATATTGCTCAGTCGTGAGGTTGCAGACCTTTGCCATTTCTTCCGGCGTAATCTCCAGTGCGTCCCGTAATCCGGCCAGACGCTCCGCGATTTGTTGTATCTGTTCGTTCATTTTGCTGAAGTTATTGTATTATGTCGCTCCAAAGATAGGAATAAAAAGCAAAAAGAAGGTGAAAGCCCTTGTTTTCTTTTCTAATTAACAGGTATGGCTTGTTTTTAATACAAATGACGCAGATAATACGGATAAGAATAGTAAATCCGTGTCATCTGCGTCTGAAAAATAAGCATCTAATACTTATTCAGCATTTTTCTTTAGCCATTCTAACCGGCGCTGATCCGGGAGGTGTTTTACCTTGAAATGCTCGAATGTCACATTAAATCCTTTCCCGTCGGGACAAGCGGCCATAAACCCGACTTGTACGGGGATATTGTCTTGTAGCCAAGCGTTACGCATAAGGGTGTATTCCTTATCATCGAATGAGTAGAAGATCTCCACGGCGTCCAATCTCCGGACTGCTTTTATCCATACATAAGGGATCGCTTTGTCTAAGGTGATAACGCTCCAGTCGGAGGTCTTATGCGTAACGACCGCGCTTAGGTTGTATTTACCATCCACGAACTCTATACCGGCTTTTATATAATTTTCATGATTGATACGAAGCATCAGGCCGGCTTGGTCAAAACGCTGCTTGTAATCGCCGGTTATCTTGACTTTCACTTCGAATTCACCCCCATAAGTAGCATAATAAAAAGGAGCGTCATCTACCGTAAACCCGTAATGGGAAATCCTCCAATAGTCACTTTGGGGAGTGACCTGCATGGAAAGCGACTTGTCTTTAATCTCCCATTGCTCCGGCTCGTTGAACCATTGCATCTTATCCAATGATTGCGCCCCGCAAAATTGCAAAGAGGCGACAATAACAAAACTCAGTAACACTAATTTTCTCATTTTACTTCTTATTTCTTATTTCTTATTTCGATTCTTTCTATTCCCGTAAGAGGTTAATGTTATTAACCTTACCTCTGGCAAAGGTAACGTGTTATTATAGATTGCGCAATGATTCTGAGATTTTATCTAGGAAGGAAAAGTAAGGGTTAATGTGTTTTTGTCTATTCGTATTTGATAACCTCGACCGGACAGCTTTCGGCAGCCTCTTTAATACCCGCCTCGAAATCATCGAAATTAACTCCTTCGTTTACACGTGAGCGATCTGTAACTGTGAATACTTCCGGGCAAATGCCCTCGCATGTACCGCAAGCGATGCAATCCTCCTCAATCCAAACTCTTTTAATTGCCATAATTTTATTCCTTTAAGATGATTAATATGTTAATGTAACAAACAACTTTCGCGGATTGTTTTCGGGAGAGGCCTTTTAGATCATTGTATAGACCGTGGAATGAGCTTATCTTTGGTTGATATATATTAACGTTTATACGCCACTGTTTTAAAATAAATTTGCTACGTTTACAGCAGAAAGTTTCATTGAATAACCATTTAAAAAATCTGAAGTATTATGGATAATGCTATTTTTAGATTTCCTAAACCCATTAATGAGCCGGTAAAAGCGTATGCTCCCGGATCAAGTGAAAAAGCATCCTTAAAGAAAGCGTTAGCGCAGATAAGTTCCGAGGAATGGGATATTCCTCTGGTAATTGGCGGAAAAGAGATCCGTACGGGTAATACCGGTAAGGTCGTTATGCCTCATGATCATCATCATGTATTGGCTACTTATCATAAGGCGGGCGAGAAAGAAGTACAAATGGCTATCGACGCCGCCATGAAAGCGCATAAGGAATGGTCAGAACTTCCATGGGTGGAACGTGCGTCTATTATGCTTCGTGTAGCTGAGTTGTTGGCTACGAAATATCGTTATATCCTGAACGCTTCGGTTATGTTGGGACAGAGCAAGAATCCGTTCCAAGCGGAGATCGACGCTCCCTGCGAATTGATCGATTTCTTGCGTTTCAGTACCTTCTACGCTAGTCAAGTATATGCCGATCAACCCTATTCCGAGACGGGTATATTGAATCGTATGGAATACCGAGCCTTGGAAGGTTTCGTGTTCTCGCTCACGCCGTTTAACTTTACGTCGATCGCTTCCAACTTGAATATGGCTCCGGCTATGATGGGTAACGTGGCGGTATGGAAACCGTCTACTACGGCGATCCATTCGAACTATTTCTTGATGAAGGTTTTCCAAGAGGCCGGCTTGCCCGATGGCGTAGTGAATTTCATCCCGGGACAGGGTAGCGTGATCGGTAAGGTGATTACGGGCAGCCGTGATTTGGCGGGGTTCCATTTTACGGGCTCTACCTCTACGTTCAATACTTTGTGGCGTCAGATCGGAGAGAACTTGGGGCATTATAAATCTTATCCAAAAATCGTAGGCGAGACAGGTGGCAAGAACTTTATCTTCGCTCATCCTTCCGCTCCGGCGTTGGATGTGGCTACCGCTATCGTACGCGGTGCGTTCGAGTATCAAGGGCAGAAGTGCTCAGCGGGTTCTCGGGCCTATATCCCGGCTTCTCTCTGGAAAGAGGTGAAAGATTATGTGGGCGATATGCTGAAAGAGATCAAGATGGGTGACGTGCAGGATTTCACGAACTTTGTCAATGCCGTGATCGATGAGGCTTCGTTCGATAACATCATGAGTTATATCGATTACGCAAAACAGTCTCCGGACGCAGAGGTTCTTTTTGGTGGTAACGGGGACAAATCGGTTGGTTATTTCGTGGAGCCAACGGTTATCCAGACCACGGACCCGATGTTCAAGAGCATGGTAGAGGAAATCTTCGGGCCGGTGATTACGATCTACGTATATGACGACGCTAAATATGAGGAGACTTTGGAACTTTGTGATCGTACTTCTCCGTACGGATTGACGGGTTCTATTTTCGCCCGTGATCGCTATGCGATTGATAAGGCATTCAATACCTTGCGCTATTCGGCCGGTAATTTCTATATCAATGATAAACCGACCGGCGCCGTGATCGCCCAGCAACCGTTCGGCGGTTCCCGTGCGTCCGGAACGAATGACAAGGCCGGTGGCTCGTTGAACTTGATTCGCTGGACGAATCCTCGTTGTATCAAGGAATGCTTGGTTCCTCCGACGAGCTACGGGTATCCGTTCTTAGGTGAGAAATAATTGTCATAATTAAGAAAACCAACTGATTATGGGGGGAGACGGGGCACGCCCCGTCTCTACGCCATGACGTTACCTTTATCTATATACGATATGTTAGACTTTAATAATACCGAGATCGCTTTCTCGTCGAAGTCGCGGGGAGAACTACAAAATGCTTATTGGCTTTTTAATACGATAAAATATCCTTGGTTGGTAAAATGCGCTAAAGTAGCCACGAGTATAGCCTTGAAAATACATTTCCCGCTGGCTTGGGCGGTGAAGCCTACCTTATATAAACAGTTCGTAGGGGGGGAGACCTTGCAGGACTGCTCCGCTGCCATCAACCACTTGATGAAATACAACGTGAAATCGACGCTCGATTATTCGGCGGAGAGCGAGCAGACCCCGGAGGGCATACAAGCGACTTTCGAGGAAACCTTGCGCTCGATAGATTTTGCGAAAGGAAATACGAATCTGGCCTATGCCGTATTCAAACCATCCACGATCACGACCGATGAGTTACTGGCCAAAGCTTCCGAGAAACGGGAAGAGCTTACGATAGACGATGTCCGGCATTTCCGCGAGTTCCGCGAGCGTTTTATGGCGCTTTGCCAACGGGCTTACGATAACGACGTACGTATTTTAGTGGATGCGGAGGATTATTGTTTCCAAGATGCCATTGATGCGTTGACCGATGAGGCGATGCGTAAGTTCAACAAGAAACGTGCGATCGTATTCGCCACCTTGCAAATGTATCGTCATGACCGGATGCCTTATCTGCGTCGTATCTACGATGACGCCGTGGCGAAAGGTTATATTGCGGGCGTGAAATTCGTGCGCGGGGCTTATATGGAAGCGGAGCGTGCCCGTGCGGCGGCGTTGGATTATCCCGATCCGATTTGTAAGGATAAGCAGGCCACGGACGAGAATTATGATGCGGCGGTTCGTTTCACCATGGATCATTTAGATCGTTTTGAGATGTTTATGGGAACGCATAATGAGGAGAGTAATTATAAGTTGGCGAAATTGATGGACGAGAAGGGGATCGCCCGCGATGACTCCCGTGTTTTCTTTGCGCAGCTATTGGGAATGAGCGATAATATTTCCTTCAATTTAGCCCATGCGGGATATAACGTAACCAAATACGTACCGTACGCCTCGGTAAGGGATGTACTGCCGTATTTGATCCGGCGTGCGGAAGAGAATACTTCTGTCGCGGGGCAGACCAGCCGGGAACTCCGGATGTTGGAGATGGAAATGGCTAGGCGGAAAGAACATAAACCCGCCGAGGGCAGGTAAAGTAGTTTGTCAGCATATTTCGGGGCGTATTGGTGCTGGCAAACTACTTTGTCTGCCTATTTTTATTTACTGGCCTTCAGTCCCCGGATCACGGAAGAGGTAAAACCGGAAAGTTCCATCTCATTTAGACCCTTGATCGTGATTCCGCCCGGAGTCGTTACCTTATCGATTTCCATCTCCGGGTTACTTTTGTTCTCGAGCAATAAATCAACGGCGCCTTTCACGGTATGCACCACGATCTCTTGCGCTTGTTTCGGATAGAAACCCAATTCCACGCCGCCTTCTATCGCCGCACGGATATAACGCAAGGCGAAAGCGATGCCGCTGGAAGCCAATGCTGTTCCTGCGCCCATCAACCGTTCTTCTACCAACATGGCGTTGCCAAGCTCGTTGAAGATATGGATGATTAGATCCGTTTGCTCCTTGGAGGCGTTGCGGGCGGAAACGAAAGTCATGCTGCTCATCACCTCGATAGCCGTGTTGGGCATGATCCGGAAGATCGTGGGAGTAGCCAGACAATCGAAGTCCGTGTTCTTGGTCAAATAAGTATTTAACAGGTCGAAAGTCACGCCAGCCGCTACGGATACGATGATTTGTTTCTCGAAGTCGAGCACCGACTTAATCTCATCTATAATCATTTCTACACGCCAAGGTTTAACGGCGATTATAATGATATCAGCGTTTCGTGCCGCTTCCACGTTATCATGGGTCAAGATAAAGTCCGGATCGATCTTTCTCATCTTCTCCAAGGTCTCATCCGATTGGGCGGTACAAGTGATATCAGAGGCTTTGAACATGGTTCCTTTCGCTAAACCTCGGGCGATCGCTCCACCGATATTACCCGAACCGATAATAGATATTCTCATTTTGCAGATAATTAGTTATATATTATGTTTCCTGAGGAGGCAAACTTAGATAAAATATCTCAAATACGTACGACTTTGTAGAGTTAGCTACGGATAAAAAACTTACATTTGCGGTCGATACGGACTTAATACTAATATAAATATATAAAATTACATGAAAAAGACAATTCTAGTTTCAAGCATGCTATTCGCTCTGACTATGTCCGCTACGATCCAAGCGCAAGACACGGAGAAGAAGGAGAGTGAGGAGGGATTCGTGTTCACGACCGTGAAAGAGAACCCCATTACATCTGTTAAGAACCAAAATCGTGCGGGTACGTGCTGGTGCTACTCCTCGTACTCTTTCTTGGAGTCGGAGTTGCTTCGTATGGGAAAGGGCGAGTATGACTTATCCGAGATGTTTACGGTATATAACACCTATCTGGATCGTGCCGACGCTGCTGTGCGTACGCATGGGGATGTTTCGTTCTCGCAAGGTGGATCTTTCTATGATGCGCTTTATGGAATGGAAACATTCGGCTTGGTTCCGGAAGAGGAGATGCGCCCGGGCGTGATGTATGCCGATACGTTGAGTAACCATACCGAGCTTTCCGCCTTGACGGATGCTATGGTGGCCGCTATCGCCAAGGGAAAGTTACGCAAATTGCAGTCTGATGAGAATAACGCCATGTTATGGAAGAAGGCGGTCGCTGCGGTACATCAGATCTACTTGGGAGTTCCTCCTGAGAAATTCACGTATAAAGGGAAGGAATATACACCGAAATCTTTCTTCGAGTCTACAGGTTTGAAGGCTTCGGATTATGTATCATTGACTTCTTATACGCATCATCCGTTCTATACCCAGTTCCCGCTAGAGATTCAGGATAACTGGCGTCACGGTATGTCGTATAACTTGCCGCTGGATGAGTTTATGGAGGTCTTTGATAACGCGATTAATACGGGGTATACGATCGCTTGGGGTTCCGACGTGAGCGAATCTGGTTTTACTCGTGACGGAGTGGCCGTTATGCCTGATGATGAGAAGGTACAGGAGTTGAGCGGTTCCGATATGGCTCATTGGTTGAAATTGAAACCGGAGGAAAAGAAGCTGAACACAAAACCGCAACCTCAGAAATGGTGTACGCAAGCAGAGCGCCAGTTGGCTTATGATAATTATGAGACGACCGACGACCATGGTATGCAGATCTACGGTATCGCCAAAGATCAAGAAGGTAACGAGTATTATATGGTGAAGAACTCGTGGGGAACCAACAACAAGTATAACGGTATTTGGTATGCTTCCAAAGCATTTGTCCGTTATAAGACCATGAATATCGTGGTTCATAAAGATGCCCTGCCTAAAGCGATCAAAGCCAAGTTAGGTATCAAATAACCGATCCGCCAAGGAGGGTTTAAATAAAAACTAAACCCCGATAGCTTCCGGCGATCCGGTAAGACTATCGGGGTGATCTATATATACAAAGATGTGCTGCCTATATTATTGAACAAGTTTTAGTGTGTAGTTAAGATCTGCCGCCGCTTTTTGCAACGCATCGTTCATCAAGGTCAAGTTATCCCCTTCTACTAGGAAATAAATGACGGGTTCGCCATCACTAGGAATCAACTCGTAGATTACTGCGCTAGCGTCATCGGGAGCTCCGTGTTTTACTTTTTGTTTACCGGTTGTAATGGCTTTCTGAGGAGCTTTCTTCGCCGCTCCGGTGCTTGAGGCTACTGCTTCCGGTACGGTATAAAGAGCATCCAACTCGAATACGCCTTCCTCGTCTGCGTTATCTTGTTGATAATACAAGGTTAAGTCATAATCTACATTCACGCTATCCGGAGAAGTCAGGGTTCCCTTATACTTTTTTTGGATAACCGGTCCCTTTTTAGGATCAGCCTTCAAGGAATCTCTCATATTCACGGGTTTTGCCGGTTGAGTCGCCTTAACAGAATGGATCAGTGGCAGAGACGGAGCGTCCGGAGCCGCCGACATTATGGCGAATTCTTCTTCCTCTACTTCTACGGGTACATCCTTTTGGGCTTGTTTCCCGCTACATGCGGCCAAAAATGCCATAGCCGCTACTGCGATAAAATACTTTTTCATTACCATTATTTATTTTATTAGTGACGTTTGGACATATAACATAAAATCCCCCACGATTTGTTTCGTGAGGGATCATTTTTAACTATTTACCGTGAAATATTTATTTCTTTGAAGGCTCTACCCTGTCATCCAGATAGGGAGAGGCCGGGATCGTGGAAGCGCTTCCGTCTCGTCCGGCGAAATAGTGCGGTGACATGATCTCTACGCCTGCCTCATTGAATACGTCCTGTATGTTTTGATGCAGGTCGGAATAGATATCCCCGAGTTTATCGGCGTCCTTTATATAAGCGTTGATTTGATAACAGGGATAGTAATCGCTTAGTTCGGTCTCCAATACGAAAGGCTTCGGCTCTGGCAATACCCCGGTGGTCTGGCGGGCGGCATTGATCAATAATTGATGAACTTGCCGCCAAGGTACGTCGTAGCCGATCGTAACCGTGCTGTGGATGATTAATCCGTATTGCCGTGCGGATACGCTATAATTTGTTGTATGGGAGGACATGATAAAGGAGTTCGGGATGGTCACTACCTCATTCTTAGGGGTACGTAAACGGGTGACAAACGGAGTCTTCTCGATAACGTTGCCAGTCGTCTCGTTTAGTTGGATACGGTCACCCAATTTAAAGGGCCTCATATAAGTAATGACCAGCCCTGCGATGATATTTCCGATCACCGTACTGGAACCCAACGATATGATCAAACCGACAAATACGGATATGCCTTGAAATACCCCCGAGTCCGATCCCGGCAGATAAGGATAGATCATGGCGATCATAAAGGCGTATAGCAGGAAACGGATGATATTAAACGTCGGTTGCGCCCAATCCGGGTAAAAACCTGATATTTTCAGGTTCTCGCTCTCTATCTCGTTGGCTATGTATTGGATTCCTTTTACGATGTATTTGATACAGTAATAGATCACCAAGATGATAAACAAGTTCGGAATATAGGAAGCTACCGATTTAAAGATCATCTTTACCGGCTCCAACAAGTAGGAGAATATCTTCAAGGCTAGATCTTCTGTTTGCGGGAAGATAGCGAAAAGGATCGGTACACTGATGGTTAATTGGATTAGTAACACGATCCATCGTATTACGTTGGTGAAAAACATCAATACGCGTCCTTGGCGATGTGTGTTGAGAAATTCATAATCCCGAATGGTAATAGATCTGAGTCGGTTCTGCTTTAACCAGATAATTTTCCTGCGTAGTTTCTTAAACAGATAGTTGGTCAGCTTAAACAGGAAATATTGGATGATAATTACGAGGATGAACAATAATACCCGTTTCGCTATCTGCAAGATACTATGTTGCTCCATTAGCTCTTGTATCTTGTTTTGGATAATCGGTTGATATTGTTCTGCGAGGGCTATACGACTGAGATTTTGCCATAGGGCATCTTGATCGGTGATACTTAGGATAACCTTATCTCCGTACATGATATCCGTTACGTATTCGCTGTCATAGATATAGATGGAATCCTTCTTCAAGGAATGCGAGGTCCCGATCTTTACCATGATATTGAGAATGTCCTCAGCCCGGTCAACCGGGGTGCGGCCTCCGCGCTTGGCGTAAAGGTGAAATAAGGTATCCCCCTCCACGACTACAGGTACGCCGGGAGTCAGTGCCCGAAGGGAATCGATACGGTTTCGTTGCTCGGCCCTTTTTAGGGAGTCGGCGGTAGCGTTGCTGTTTTTCGTGCTTTCCAGCTCGTCTTTCAGTAAGATCTCGTTTAGTTTCATCTCTTGCAACTGGAGGGCTAGCTCCTGCATCTTGATGGAATCCTGCCGATGCTGCTCATCGAGCGAAAGCGTATCGGTTGGGGTAACTGGTTCCTCCGGATCATTGCCTAATGTCGTAGACAATAGTTCTTCGGCCTTTTCCCTTAATTGGGCGTTGGATACCGTTGGCAGGAAACTGATTCCTGCCAAGATCACTAATCGCAATAAAAATTGTTTCATTGAATCGTGGATTAACTATTTACCACCGGCCGGAAGATGCTCCAGCCAGTATTTAGCCATTGTCTTACGTAGGTGAAGAGTCGTTCCTTCCCTTTCGTTGATGCTATGGCTACGCATCGGGTAACTGATTTGCGTAAACATCTTTCCGTTCTTGATCAACTTGTTCACCAGCATCTCGCAATTTTGGTAATGCACGTTATCATCTCCCGTACCATGAATAAGCAGCAGATTGCCTTCCAGTCCCTCGGCATAGGTAATCGGGGAACCTTTGCGGTAGCCTTCCGGATTGTTCTGCGGAGTATTCATGTAACGTTCTTGGTAGATCGTGTCGTATAGGCGCTGGTCAGCGACAAAAGCGATCGCTATACCGGTATGGAATACTTTCGGATAACGGAACATGCAGTTCAAGGTTTGACTGCCGCCGCCGCTCCATCCGGTAATGCCGATCCGGCTGGCATCGATAAACGGATATTGACGGGCCATATCTAAAATACCCCTGCTTTGATCCTCGGAGGAGAAAGTGCCCACTTCCCCGTAAATACATTTACGCCATTCACGCCCACGAGGAGTATTTGCGCCCCGGTTCTCTATACTCACCACGATATAGCCTTGGTTCGCCATATATTGTTGCCATAAATCTCCGTTACCCCATACATCTTGTACGGTGGCGCTCGCCGGCTCGCCGTATACCTCTATGATAACCGGGTATTTCTTGGATGCGTCGAAATCGACAGGTTTTATCATCCATGCGTCCAAGGTTAGATTGCCGGACTTGACCTTGATAAATTCTTTCGGGTTTAATCCTAAGGCGGCGTATTGGTCCTTGGCTTGGGCATTATCCTCAAGCATGCGTACGGATTGATGTTTCGGGAAAGAAACCATGTCGATAACGGATGGGGTAGAGGCGTTGCTATACGTATGTACGGCCCATTTGCCGGTGGGTGACATATTGTAGCGGTGCTGTCCGGATTGTTCCATGGGGCTTACACGCTCCACTTCTCCATTGCCGAATGCTTTAGCCCGGTACAAGTAGCGTTGGGTGAAATTGTCCGGGGAGGCTATGAAATAGACCCAGCCCTTTTGTAGATCGGTCCCGACCGGCGAGATATAATCAAAATCACCTTTGGTGATGGGTTGTATCTCTTTTCCGTCACGGCTTATCCGGTATAAATGCCGCCAGCCACTACGCTCGCTTTCCCATGTGAAATAGCGGTTGTCCTTTAACCATTGTATGTTATCATTCGTGTCCAGCCATGCGGCATCCGTATCGGTGAAGATATTATTCAGCGAGTTATCGGATATCTTGGCGATCCATACCTTATTTGTATTCTGCGGGCGGTTTAGTTGCTGTATGAACAACTCGTCGCTTTCGGGGATGAATTCCATACGGGGCAGGTAGTTGTTCCGGGGATCTCCGGGTATGGCGATCCAAGTGGTGTTCCCGCCGGTAGAGGAAACGTAGCCTACTTTTACGGCTGAATTGGTGGTTCCTGCCTTGGGGTATGGGAAATGGATTACCTTTGCGTAGATGGAGTCTACATTATTAATAATGTCGAACACTCCCGTTCCTTTCGTATCGCTTTGCCAATAGGCGATATGCTTTCCGTCCGGGCTCCAGTGGAAACCATCCCGGCAACTGAACTCCTCCTCATATACCCAATCGAAGGTTCCGTTGACAATCGTATCGCTTCCGTCTTTTGTTAGCTGCGTGATTTTCCCGGAGTCTATATCTTCTACATATATATTATTGTTGGAAACGTAGGCTACACGTGTGCCATCCGGAGAGAATTTAGCGAACATCATGGAGGATTCCGGCATTCCTTTTCCCAATTGACGTAAAGCGCCGTCCTTTAGGTTTAATACCCAATAGTCACCCCGGGTATCATAACGCCATACCCGTTGGGTATTGTTATAAATCAAGACTTTCTCATTATCCGCACTCCAAGAGATGCTACGTACGGGAATAGGCTTTCCGGTAGATTTGTCCGTCAATAGGGATGAGGGGATAATGACTTCACGGGAGTTATCTTTCGCTTGATAGGCGACGATATCCGTGCCTCCGGTTTGCTTATTATTTTCCAAGCGGCTATAACGTTCACCGTCTTTTAGCCAAGTCATGCTTCCGATGCCTTTCGTTTGTATGACGTTACCGGCAACGATATCTTCAAGATTCAACGCTTTTTGTGCCATGCTTATACCTCCCGACAGAAGGCTGATCGTGGCGATCGCTATTAATTTATTTAGTTTCATGTTGTATTAGTTGGTTACTACTATATTTATGCAAAGAACGGAAAGTTAGTTGATATAACAAAATGGATTTGTATATTCGCGCCTCGGAAATCAAGAATAATCATAATTTAATTTTATATAGAAATCGGAATGAAAGCACTTTCAATGTATGTATGGTCACTTTTAGTGATCATGATGATGGGATTTACTTCTTGTGGGGATGATGAGCTTCAATTCTCGGAAGAGCAATTGGCTTTTATCAACAAAAACAAGGAATACATCTGGGAGAAGAAAGCGGAGAAAGACGAGAACGGTGAATTGAAATATAAGCAAGTTGTTATAGGAGGTGATACTGCCTTATATCGGATCATTCAGAAAGAAAATGAGTGGACAACGACACCCACGATGACTTCCGTGGTCTATTTGCTAGGTCTGGAAGGGAAGTTTATAGATGGACAGGTCTTTCAAAACAAGTTGGAGGAATCTAATTTTCCTATGAACAATATTATCCCGGGCTTAAGTGGTATCTTATTGAATATCCATCTGGATGAGACTGTGGAGGCTATTATCCCGGCTTCGCTAGGTTATGGATATAGAGATGATCGAGGTATCCCCGGAGGTTCTACTTTAATCTTTACTTTTACCTTGGATAAGGTAGAATGAATAATGCCTTGATGGATAAGCCTATCTTCTATATTCGTCGCCGCCGAACGAACATTCAGCGGCGACGAATTAAAGAAGATATCGAGTTGTGGGAGGTTTTATATAGTACTCGGAGAATATTTTATTTGGTTTGATCTGATTTTTATCTTTATAAGATTTGGCACGGTTACTTAATTCCGCCAAGGGGTTAGATAGTATAAGTGGGTGTGGTGTAATTGCTTTATTTTAAACATGCATACGATTTATTCGTAAATATTCGATAGTCTCGTTGCTTATCTCCTTTTTTCTTTTTAATTTGGCGGATTATAAACATAATCTTGATATTATGAAGACTGCCATTGTTCCTTTCTTGTTGCTTCTGAATGTTCTTGTCGCTGTAAATGCACAGACTAAGGATTCTGTTATCTTGGTGAAAGATAGTATTACGGTAAAATTGCCGGATGTCTACGTTACTTCCGAGCGTCCTTTGGTTACGGTTACGGACGATGCCTTATCTTTCGACGTGCCTAACTTGATCAGGGCCAAACCGGTGAATACTGCATTTGATATTTTAGGAGAGATTCCCGGATTGGTGAAAGAAGGGGACAACGTTAGTATCATCGGCGTCCCTACTACGAACATTATTATTAACGGACGTAGAAGCTCAATGTCATTGTCCCAGATTGTAGAGCTTCTGAAATCTACCTCGGCCAGCAAAGTAAAGAGTATAGAGCTTTTGTATAGCTCTCCTCCAAAATATGGCGTAAAAGGAGGTAGTATAAATATCATTATGGAGAAGAAAGTGAATGAGGATTTAAGTGCCGATATCTCTTTGACCGGAAAGCAAGCTTTCTACTTCTCGCCAACCGGATTAGTGAATTTATCCTACTCCAAAAAGAAATATAGTCTGGATCTATCTTATTCCGCTAATTATAACCATTCCCGTTCAACCGAGGATATGAACGCCTATCCCATCGTGAAGGATCGTCCTTATGAGATCCTGCAAGAAAATATGGCGGTAGGTCGTTCCATGAACCATACGATTGGGGCAAGTGCCAGTTGGTTTATGGATAAGGGGCGTGAGGTGGATATTTCTTATTATGCCAAGATAACGGATTCTAATTCCAAACGATATTCGAACACTCTATTTGTGGGTATTGAGAATGCGGAAAGTAATAATAAGTTATCGGGCCCGAAGAATCTTCAAAATGTACGGTTGAATTATGCACATTCCAAGAACTTGAACGCAGGGGTGGATTATACCTATTATAAGGATCGCAGGGATCAATATATGATCTCGGATTATCCCGATACGAAACAAGAGGTGGAGGCTACCTCCCGGCAAAATATCCATTTGGCGAATGTATTCGTTAACTTCGAACGGGTATTTGGAAAAGGATGGAAAATTAACGCGGGCACGAATGTGCAGTTATCCTTTACGGATAATAGCTCCTTTACCTACCAAGATAAACAGGAGGATCTGTCAGCTACGTTTGCCCAAAAAGAAAAAGAGTATACGGCGGGATTGTATGCCGGTTTCTCTAAGCGTTTTGGCAAGAAACTGGTGTTGAGCGCTTCTCTTTCGGCGGAGTATAATAAGGCGGTGATTGATTCGGTGGGCCGGAAATGGACTTTATGGTCTGGGGTAAATCTCTATCCACAATTGAACTTGAGTTATACGATCGATCCATCGAATATGCTTCAAGTCAATTTCTCCAGCGATAAGAAGTATCCGGCGTATTGGGCCATGAGCTCGAATGTTTCTTATTTGAATGTGTATAGTCAGGTACGGGGAAATCCTTATTTGGAACCGGAACGTATTTATATGGCTAGGGCTAATTATATCTTGAAAAAGAAATATGTTTTTGGACTATTCGCCAATCATCATGTGAATTATATTCGCCAATTGTATTATCAAGATACGAAAGCGTTGAGAGCCTATTACCAATCGGTTAATTTCGATAAGCATAATACTTTCGGGGCGATGGCAGTTATCCCGTTTCGGATCGGTGGGGCGGTTAGCTCACGGTTCGTGGCATCAGGCTTGTTGATTCAAGATGAGGGAATATTTATCGACATTCCGTTTGATCGGAAAAAGTTGTTCGGGCAGTTGATGTTGTTCAATACGTTTACTTTATCAAAGAAGAAGAACTTATCGCTGGAAGTGAATGCTCGCTATAGTGCGCCTTCGATACAAGGTATCTATGATGTGGATGGTATTTATAATGTATCGGCAGGGCTTGTCTGGAACCCGATACCGAAAAAATTAAGCGTAATGCTACGAGGTGAGGACTTATTAAAGGGCTTACGTGCGAAAACGCATATTGATTATCCCAGCCAGAAGAGTGATATGACGATCTATTCGGATACTCGTTCTGTATCGCTCACCTTAAAGTATACATTGGGCAAGATGAACCGGAAGAATAAGAAAGAGATCGATTCTTCACGGTTTGGCCAATAATGTTCTTATGGAATCCATTCGATAACGCCTGTGACTGGATGTTGTTTTTTCCAGTCCTCTAATTCCGCATATGTACGCACGCCGTCTTGAATGACTGCTTGGTAATATTCCACGCCCATGATTTTCACTGTATCCGGTGTCTCATATTTCAGTTTTAAGATGGCCTGCCGGGTCTCGTCAGTCAGTACGGCGGTTATACGTTCGGCCATTTTCTCGAAATAACCGTCATAACGGGAACCTTTTACGATATGGATCATATCAATTTGCCAGAGTTCGTTATCCGGATTTTGGAACCATGCGTGCCACTCTACGCATTGTTCTTCCGTATCGAGCGAGTTTCCGTATTCGATTCGTTTAATGAGCGGGTTCTCCGCTAGTCGGGCCATCGCTTGGAAGCTGTCGGATATACGGAAGGGAGAGGTGTAAATATGGAAGTCGATATCCTTATGTTTCATGAGTAGTCCCATATTTAAGGAGCCTACTAAGTTTATTTCCGCCCCGACAGATTTCCAGATATTTATAATGTCGGTTTGCCGGATCACTTCCCAAGCTCTTTCTTGGTTTCTTTTCGCTAATTCTAATAGATGTTCCATGATTTAAATAATTTGAGATGCGAAGTTAAAAAACGAAATGGAATAAGGAAATAGCTATTTATAGCTAGGTTGATATATCATATAGGTGTACTATTTTCAGTTGTAGAGACGGAGCGTGTCCCGTCTCTACAAGTTGTACAATATATATTTATCTTTTGAATAACCTGAATAACTCACCGATCCATAAAACCAGAGAGGAAGATCCGATAATGATCGCCCAATCTTTCAAGGACAAAGGTATTACGCTGAACATCTCGCCTCCAAAAGTGACGATCAAGTATTGACCAATCAAAATCAGTAAAGCGACCAGCAAGAAACTTTTACTATCCTTTAAATTGGCAAAAGCGGAACGTCCTTCCATAAATGCCTTTGCGTTAAACATATTCCAGAACTGTAGCATCACGAAGAAGCTGAAGAACCACGATAAATCATGCGGCGTTAAACCGTCTTGCGCATGGAAATAGAACAACAAGCCCATCAAGATTACGACAAAAGCGAATCCGACGCCGAAAATATTATAGGCCATCGGGCGGGTGATAATGAAATCTCCATCCTTACCGCTCCGGCGAGGTTTATCTTTCATCACTCGCTCATTCGGTGGGAGAGAGGCCAACGCCCCGGCAGCGAATGTATCCATGATCAAGTTTACCCATAACATCTGCGTGATAGTCAAAGGAGATTCCGTACCTAATAAAGAACCCAATAGCACGATCAAACAAGCGGCTACATTGATGGTCAATTGGAATAACAAGAATTTCTGGATATTCCGGTACAAGGAACGTCCCCACATCACCGCACGGGTAATGCTACTGAACGAGTTGTCGATAATCGTAATGTCGCTGGCTTCCTTGGCAACTGAAGTACCGTCACCCATGGAGAGGCCTACTTGTGCCGCTTTCAAGGCGGGGGCATCGTTTGTCCCGTCGCCGGTAACCGCTACCACGGCGCCTTTCTGCTGTAATAATTGTACCAAACGCTGTTTGTCCGTAGGACGGGCACGGCACATGATCTTCAAGTCTAAGACACGATCCAAGGCCTCTTGGTCGCTAAGCGTCTCGAATGCGGGACCCGTGATAATGTTCCGGTCGGTATCATTCGCTTTCCACGTACCGATCTGTCGTCCGATTTCTTTAGCCGTACCCGGTGTATCTCCGGTGACGATCTTCACGTCGATACCTGCGTCCAAGCAACTTTGAACAGCGGGGGGCACATCCGCACGTACCGGATCGGAGATAGCGACGATACCTAGGTACGTTAAATCCGTATCATGTAAACGACCCTCAACGAAGAAGGTCTCATCCATTCCATCCTCGATTATCTGGTAAGCGAAGCCAAGCGTACGCATCGCTTGGTTCTGGTAATCCAATAATTGTTTTTCGATGCCGGCTTTACATTCCGCCACCGGTTTGTAAGTTCCGTCTATCGCCACCCGGTTACTGTTGGCCAGTACGATTTCGGGAGCACCTTTCACGTAAAGTACCTTCTTGCCGAGTAACGGTGATTGTACGATTGTAGCCATATATTTCCGTTCCGTAGAGAAGGTCAATTGATCTAGGATCGTAGCGTTCTCTCTTAATTCCAGATAATTTTGGTGTTGTCCGTTCAACCAGAGTAAAAGGGCGGCCTCCGTCGGGTTTCCAAGGGTTTTTACCTTTTCTTCCGAGAAATCGAGGAATGCCGTGGAGTTCGTGGAGATACCTTCTTTGATCAGGTTACTTAACTCATCCTCCCCAAGCTTTTGGTCTTTCAGGTTGTAGAAATTCGTTTGGTAGACTTGCATTTGGTTCTGCGTCAACGTTCCGGTCTTGTCCGTACAAATTACGGTAGTCGCTCCCATGGTCTCACAGGCGTGCATTTTGCGGACAAGATTATTCGTCTTCAACATACGGTTCATGCTGAGGGCCAAACTTAACGTGACACTCATCGGTAATCCTTCCGGAACGGATACCACGATCAACGTAACCGCTACCATAAAGTAGTTGAGGATATGGGCGATGATGTCCATCGCCGGCATCCCGGGGAAACTATCTGATAAAAGGAATTTTACGGTCAAGGCGATGAACGTCACTCCGGCGATCGTGTATCCGGCTTTACTGATCACGCTAGCCAAGCCTTTCAACTGTATTTGTAAAGGAGTCTCTACATCGCTCTCGATTTGCGAGCCTTCGTACACTTTGCCGTATCCGGTAGCATCACCCACTTTTTCCACTTGCATGACGCCATGTCCGTCCACGACCGTCGTTCCTCGCATGACCACATTGGACGGATAAGTCGCTTCCGTATCGAAATCCGCCTCATTCGTTGTCTTGCTGATAATCGGTTCACCGGTTAGTGTGGATTCGTTGATCTGTAGGGAGATGGCTTCAAGCAAATGTCCATCTGCGGGAATTTCCTCACCTGTCTCCAAAACAACGATATCGCCTACGACGACCTCTTTTTTCGGTATTTGGCAGATATTCCCGTCACGGATTACCTTCACTAAAATATCATCATTGACTGTATTCAAGATATCGAATGCCTTGTTCGCTTTCACCTCGAAGAAAAAGCCCACGCAACTGGCAAGCATGATTGCGAAGAAAATGCCGATCGGCTCCAAGAAGGCCGTAAAACCTTTCGCCTCAGGTCCCCAGCAATGTACGCCAGCGATTATCATGGACAAGAGCCATGCCACTAATAATATACGAATAATAGGATCTTCGAATTTCTCCAAGAATTGGCTCCATAACGAAGCTTTCTTGGGCGGGGTAAGTACATTCTCGCCGTGAAGGCGCCTGCTCTCTTCTACTTCTTGTTTGGTTAATCCTCGGTACTGATGTTTTTTCTCCATAAATTTATTAATCTGATTAAGAAAATAGGATAGCAAATTACGTAAAGTTATACGACATATACAAGGGTTTAACCTTTTTGCATATATTTGTGTTGTATAACAAATTAATTTTTAATTAAAAGATGAAGAAAGTACTATTCATGTTATTGGTTATGTTCGCTTTGAGCGCCTGCCAATCAAAGGATTCATATGTGAAGGAGTTTAGTGATTTTGTAGATAAGGTGGAAATGGAGGCCGCTGATTATACCGATAAGGACTGGAAGAAGGCGGATCTGAAATTCTCGGATCTATCCACGGATATTTACGCCAAGTTCGAGGAAGAGTTAAACGCTGATGAGAAAGCGGAGATCATTAAATTGCAAGCGACATACGCCGGATTGAAAATGAAAGCGGGCGTGAAAGACGCTGCCAAAAAAGTGGATAAGTTCTTGGATGGTTTGAAGGAAGGAACAAAATAACCTCTAATACGAAAATAAGATGAACAGAAATTGGGTGTATTCGCTATTTGCTTTATGGATCGTCTGTTCGTTCGCCTGTATGCAGCCTAAACCTGTGGCGAATGTGGAAGTTCAAAAAGAGAATTTCGTATTCTCTATAAAAGGGACAGATACATTGTCCTTGGACAAGTATGAGTTGACTTCTATGTCGCCCGCCTCAAAAAAGCCTGTGATGATTTTTGCTTTTGGCGGTGGGTTTAAAGGGGGAGATAAGGCGGATAAAGGATATATTCCCTATTTCGAGTTCCTCGCCCGAAACGGATTTGTGGTCGTTTCTACGGATTATCGTACCACCTTGAAGAATCTGGATCCTTCTAAAGTCTCTTCTCCGATGGACTTTATCGCGGCCTTGCAGCATGCGATCGATACGGCGGTAGAGGATTTTTATGATGCTACCGGTTTCGTGATCAACCAAAGCTCGGATTGGAACATCGATGTGGAGCAGATCGTAGCGAGCGGTTCGAGTGCCGGGGCGATTACGGTATTGCAGGCAGAGTATGATTTATGTAACGGACATGAGTTGGCGAAAAGGCTACCGGCAGGTTTCAACTATGCCGGTGTGATCTCATATGCCGGTGCGGTTTCTGGTGTGCTTCCTCCACATTGGGAAAAGATGCCTTGTCCGATTATGCTATTCCATGGCGATGCGGATAAAACCGTTCCTTTTGAACAAGCCGCTATGGAGAACCTCGGCGGTTTATGGGGATCATCCGCTGTAGCGAAAAGTCTGGAAAATCTTCAAGCTTCCTATTATTTTTATAAGGTAGAGAATGCGGGGCACGAGATCTCTGGGCTTCCTATGTCCCGGAACCAATACGATATCATGAGCTTCTTGAGCCGTCAAGTCTTAGGCGATGAGAATTTAGCGATCACGACAGACGAACGTGTTCCCGGTGATACGATCGTACGGAAAGATTTTACCGTACAGGATTATATCTTGGATAATTTGCGTTAATATGATAATGAAATATAAACAGCCTTAATTTGACCTTTTTAGATTAAACTATTCACCCGAAGGATTGTCTTTACTATATAGAGTGATTAATAGTGTGTTTAGTTTATTAAGGTTATGAGATTAACAAGGTTAGTTGGATTTTTAGGGATTGTCCTTTTTTGTGCGGGGCAATCCCTTTTTGCTCAAAGTAAGCAAGAGCGGAAGGAGCAAAAAGAGAGAGTAGTGAGGGAGATCGTGGATAGCGGTCGTATTAAGATCGATGTGGATCGTGCCGTACCGATGGCCGGGAGATCCGTCAATCTTACTTCCCCCTACTCATTGGAAATACATGGTGACTCGATCCTGTCTTATCTTCCTTACTTTGGACGTGCTTACTCTGCTCCTTATGGTGGTGGAGAGGGCTTGACGTTTAAAGAAGTGGCGACAGAGAAGGAGCAAACCTCTAAAAAGAAAGGCAGTTACGAAATCAAGTTCCGTGTAAAGACCAAAGAGGATGTATACATGTTTCGGGTGGAAGTCTATCCGAATGGCTCGGTAACAATCAATGTGACACCCGTGAATAAACAGGCTATTACCTTTTATGGTGATGTCGCCTTAGACTTGAAATAGTCGTCCTTGCCGTGTATCTCTTTCCTCGATCCGCTTATTTACCTTAGCGGTAAATTCGAAATTCTTTAAACCCCAATCCGGTGCGATCAGTAGCTCTTTGGGGGATTGTGATACGAACCTCTCTACTACGATAGAGGGGTTCAGTCGTTCTATGAAGTCAATCACTAATTCGATATATTCATCAGCCGTATATAAATGGAAATCAGAAGGATCTTCCTTGAACTCTTTCGCCATGCGGGTATTCTTGATTAGCTGCAATTGGTGCAGTTTAAGTGTTGTGATCGGGAGGCGTGATAAGACATCCGCATGGTGTAATATTTCATCCCTACTTTCTCCCGGTAGTCCGAGTATCAGGTGTGCCCCGGTGTAAATACCTTTTGCCGCCGTACGACGGATAGCGGATTCCGATTCTTCATGGGTATGCCCTCTGTTTATGCGGACTAAGGTCTTATCAAGCGTACTTTCCAATCCATATTCAATCATGACGAATTTTCGCTGGGAAAGCTCTGCGAAATAATCCAATAAACCTTCCGGCATACAGTCCGGACGAGTGCCGACAATCAATCCTTCCACTCCGGGATAGGCAAGCGCTTCCTCATATTTGCGAATAAGAGAGTCTAATCGGTCGTATGTATTTGTGTAGGCTTGGAAGTAGGCCAGATACCGCATATCCGGATATTTGCGGGAAAAAAAACGTACGCCTTCCTCTAATTGCTCGGTAACGCTTTTCTCCGTATGACAGTATTCTGGACTGAATGTTTGGTTATTACAATAGGTGCAACCGCCCCATCCTTTAGACCCGTCTCGGTTCGGGCAGGTGAAGCCTGCGTTTATGGAAATCTTCTGAACCTTGAATTTGAATAGATCCCGTAGAAAATCCCCAAATTCATAATATCGTTTAGTTTTTTTCATAAGACAAAGATACGATTTCTCGCAATTTGAATCACTTTTTTATGCTAACTTCGCGTTTCAATCTGAAATAAAGAGTATAAATGAAACGATTAGGTTTTAGTTTATTGCTTTCGTTGGCCGTATTCGGATGTGTGGCCGCACAAACCGGAAGCAAGCATGTTGACTTAAAAGAAATAACCGATGGGAAATTTCGTCAAGTGACGGCTATCGGAGAGATGCGATCCCTGCCGGATGGAGAACACTACACAGCCATGAACGCCGATAAGAGTATGATCATTAAATATTCCTATCGTACGGGAAATCCTGTGGATACATTGTTTAATGCCCGTAAAGCTCGTGAATGTACCTTTACGGATTTTGATGGATATACAATCAGCAGTACCGGGCATCATATCTTGGTTTGGAGGGATACGGAGTCTATTTATCGTCGCTCTACTAAGGCGGTAGTTTATGATTATGACGTGCGTCGTAATTATGTGAAGCCTATTTCCGATGCCAAGGGGAAGCAAATGATCCCGACTTTCTCGCCGGATGGTCGTATGTGCGCTTATGTACGGGATAATAATATTTGGATACGTAAGTTTGATTTCGACACGGAGGTACAAGTCACCAAGGATGGTGAGTTGAATAAGATATTGAATGGCATCACGGATTGGGTGTATGAGGAAGAATTTGCGGTGACAAATCTAATGGCGTGGTCTCCCGATAGCGAGTATCTGGCCTTTGTCCGTTTTGACGAGTCCGAGGTGCCCGAATATTCTATGCAGATGTATGGTGAGGGACTTTATCCGGGGTATTACGAATATAAATATCCAAAGGCCGGGCAGAAGAATTCAAAGGTTTCCGTACATTCTTATAGCGTAGTTACCAAAGACACGAAGGAGATGAAGGTCCCGGTAGAAGGAGACTTCTATATTCCCCGCATTACTTTCACGCAGAATCCGGATCAGTTGGCTATCATGACATTGAACCGCCAGCAGAATGTATTCAATATGTATTATGCAAATCCGAAGAGCGGTGTGTTCCGTTTGATCTTGCGTGAGGAAAATAAATGCTACGTGGATTCTGATTGGTTGACTTCTATCCAGTTCTTGAACAATGGGTTTACCTATGTGAGTGAACAAGATGGCTATTCCCATATTTATTTGTATTCCCCGACAGGTGTTATGCAACGTCAGGTAACTCAAGGGAACTGGGATGTCACGAAGTTCTTGGGCGTGGATGAGAATACGAAGACTTTCTATTACGAGTCTGCCGAAGAAAGCCCGATCCGCCGTTCTATCTATAAGATCGACGCTAAAGGCGTGAAGACAAAACTCTCTACGGAAGAGGGTATGAATAAGGCGGTCTTTAGTGACAATTTCGCTTATTTCGTGAATACCTATTCCAATGCGAATACCCCGGCGAAGATTACGGTGAATGAGACGAAGACCAAAAAGGAACTACGTGTTCTGCAAGATAACGCCGCGTTGAAGAGTAAGCTGAAGGAATATGTTTTTGCTAAGAAGGAATTTATGAAGGTACATACGGCTTCGGATTATGAGTTCAACGCTTGGATCGTAAAACCCGCTGATTTTGACCCGTCGAAGAGATATCCGGTGATGATGACGCAATATAGTGGTCCTAACTCCCAGCAAGTATTGGATCAATACGGTTTCGATTGGGAGCAATATCTGGCCTCAAATGGTATTATCGTGGTATGTGTGGATGGTCGTGGAACCGGTGCCCGTGGTGAGGCATTCCGTAAATGTACTTATTTGAGAATGGGCGAGCTGGAATCCAGAGACCAAGTGGAGGCTGCGCAAGCGTTGGGCAAGTTACCTTATATCGATAAGGATCGTATCGCGATCTGGGGTTGGAGTTTCGGAGGTTATAACACGTTGATGGCCTTGAGTACCGGAAACGGAACGTTTAAGGTGGGTATCGCTGTAGCTCCTCCGACGGACTGGAAATATTATGACTCCGTTTATACGGAGCGTTTCATGCGTACCCCGCAAGAGAATTTCGAGGGCTATGCGGCTACCTCCCCGTTACGCCGGGTGAAAGACTTACAAGGCAAGTTATTGCTGGTTCATGGAACCGCCGATGATAATGTTCATTTTATGCAAACAATGGAATATGCCGAGGCTTTGGTTCAAGCGGGTAAGCAGTTCGATATGCATGTTTATAAAGATCGGAATCATAGCATATACGGTGGTAATACCCGTTACCATTTGTATACGAAGATGGCTAATTATTTATTCAATAATTTGTAAGACATGGCGCAGCATTTAAGAAAGCCGGATTGGTTGAAGATCCGGCTTGGCGGAAATGAGCAATTCACGAAGACAAAAAGTATTGTTGAATCTCATTGCCTTCACACAATATGCACAAGTGGTAAATGCCCGAATATGGGTGAATGTTGGAGCCGGGGAACAGCTACATTCATGATCGGTGGTGAGATCTGTACTCGCTCTTGTCGTTTTTGTAATACGCTAACGGGTAAACCTCTTCCGTTGGACCCGAAAGAGCCTGCGAATGTAGCGGAGAGCATCCGTTTAATGAATCTCAAGCATGCGGTGATCACGTCCGTTGATCGTGATGACTTACCTGACTTAGGCGCTTCTCATTGGGTAAATACGATCCGTACGATCAAAGAGGTGAATCCTCAAACGACCGTGGAAGTCTTAATCCCGGATTTTCAAGGACGATTGGATCTGGTTGATCAGGTCGTGGATGCGGCGCCTGAGATTATCTCCCATAATATGGAGACTGTACGCCGTATCAGTCCGCAAGTGCGTAGCGCCGCAAAGTATGACGTGAGTTTATCCGTTTTGCGACGAATCGCTGAGCGGGGTGTGGTAGCCAAGACTGGTATCATGGTCGGACTGGGTGAGACCGAGGATGAGGTGCTTGAATTAATGGATGATGTTTTGCTGGCGGGTGTTTCTGTTTTAACAATCGGGCAGTATTTACAGCCTTCTCGCAAGAATATTCCCGTCTCTGAATATGTGACTCCTGAATGTTTTGAATATTATAGACAGCAAGCCGTTGGCAAAGGTTTTAAGAAAGTAGAGAGCGCTCCGCTGGTTCGCTCGTCGTACCATGCGGAAAAGCATATATGATTCATGAACTTTTGACAATCTTTGTTGTTATTAATATAAAAGTGGACTAAAGGGGGGGAAGGAATGAACAGAGTAAAGAAAGGTCTAGATAATCAGGCGATAGGTTTATTGCCATTGTTGTTATTCATGTTTTTGGATAACTATTTTTCTTATTTATTATCTTTTATAATTGGGGTTACTTTCTGTTTTGTTTGTATTTTTTTGTTTCAGGTGTTGAGCAAGGATAAGGTATACCAATTTATGCTTCTGCCATCGGCGGGCACATTGGTCTTATATTCCGTATTTCTTTGTCTCAAGCTTGAACCTGTGTTGTTTATATACTCTCCTCTTATCACGGAAGTATTACTGGTCGTGGCGTTAGCGATCGTGGGGTTCACGAGGAGAACGGTCATACAACGTATACGCGATTCGAAACGTCCCTCTTTTAAACGTACTTTGCTTCGTACTACCTTGAACGAATTTTATTTCCTCGCTCAGTTGGTACAGAACCTGTACACGTTGCATCTTTTCATCATCTTGTTATATAGTATCTTGCCGGAAACGATGCAGAATATGCGTACCGAACGTTTCTTATACCGGGAGTTGGGATTGGTAATCGGTGTTTTGGTCATTGTTTATGAGCAAATACGTTTGTCCTTGATGCAAGGTAGCTTGAAAAAGGAAATGTGGGTTCCCGTATTGAATGACAATGGGAAGGTGATCGGTTGTATCGCACGTTCGGTCAGCCGCTCTTTACCGAAGAAATACTATCATCCGATCGTGCGTATCGCCGTTGTTTATAATGGTATGTTATATCTGGTGAGACGAAGTAAGGATGAGTTTGTCTCTCCGGATACGATGGATTATCCGTTCCATAATTACGTGCTCTTCCGACATAGTATAGATAGCACGGTCAAAGAGACTCTCGGAAGTTTGGCGCAAGATAAATCAATTGCTCCACGCTTCCTGATCCGTTATACATTTGAGAACGAGAAGGTGAAACATTTGGTATCTCTCTATGTTATTTGTTTACGTACGGAAGAGCAATTAAATCAATGT
The DNA here is from genome assembly GCF_003635485.1 of Parabacteroides sp. AF19-14. Lineage (NCBI taxonomy): Bacteria > Pseudomonadati > Bacteroidota > Bacteroidia > Bacteroidales > Tannerellaceae > Parabacteroides > Parabacteroides sp. AF19-14. The sequence continues at coordinate 291,306 of NZ_QTMJ01000005.1, forward strand.
AAGCGCCGTAGCGGAAAGCTTTGGACAGCGAAACAAATCGAGGAGAACTTGAGCTCCGGGGTGTTTAGCGAATATTTTGAGAAAGAGTTCGCTTATTTGCAAAATACGATTCTTTTCGCCGAGAGTTTCTGTTGCGGTAACTAATCATTTATAATGCCCGGTTCCCTAGCTCTATAACTTCCAAATCTTTGATATCCTTTCCCTCAATAACGAAACGTAATAAGGTACGTACTTGATGAAAGCCACTTTTCCCAGCCGCTCCCGGATTCATATGCAGACACTTCAAGCTTCGATCGAATACTACTTTCAGGATATGCGAATGTCCGGAGATGAATAGATTTGGCCGTGTATCGTATAATTCTTTGCGGATCTCGGGATTGTAGCGGCCCGGATAACCTCCGATATGAGTCATCATAACGTTCACGTCTTCTACCTTGAAATGAGCTACTTTAGGATATTGCAGGCGAATGGCTTGTCCGTCTATATTTCCGTATACGGCCCTGAAAGGTTTCAATGCCTCGAATTTCGCGGCCAAAAGATCGGAGCCTATATCGCCCGCATGCCAGATTTCATCGCAATCTTTAAAATATTCGGCGTACTTATCATCCCAGTACGCATGGGTGTCTGAAAGCAATCCAACTTTAATCATAACAATTTCTTTTATTGCTCGAAAGTATCTATATTTACACGCCTAAGATAAGAATATTATGGAGAATTCATATCAATATTTTAAACGGGACTTAAGCTGGTTGTCGTTTAACTACCGTGTCTTGCTGGAAGCGGAAGATGATACGCTGCCTATTTATGAGCGTATTAAGTTCCTTTCTATCTATTCCTCGAATCTGGAAGAATTTTATGAGATCCGGGTTGCGGAACATCGGGGGGTAATCATGAAAAAGAATTATTCGGAGGAGAGCGCAGCTGAGGCGGAAGAGACCTTGGCGGCTATCACCCGGGAGGTTAACCGCCAGCAACGGGACTATTACCGTATTTTCTCGGAGAAGATATTGCCGGAATTGAATCGCCAGAATGTTTACTTATACCAGAATGAGAAGCCGGAACCTTTCCATGAAGAGTTTGTCCATAATTTCTTTAATGAGGAGGTTTTCCCATTCCTGTCGCCGGTCATGATTCAAGCCGGTGATATACGTACGTTTATCCGGGATCGTCGGCTTTACCTTGTGATCCGTATGATTAAGCGGAGCAAGCGGATGAATGAGCCGGGCTTCGTACCCGAGTATCATTATGCGTTGATGAAGATTCCTTATGCGAAAGTTCCCCGTTTTATAGAGTTGCCTCAGCATGACGGGAAATATTATATCATGTTTATCGACGACATTATCCGTGCGAATTTACAGAATGTTTTTCCCGGTTATATTATTGATGGCTGTTACAGCATCAAGATTTCCCGGGATGCGGATATTTATTTGGATGATGAGAGCCGAGCGAATATCGTGGAGAATATCCGTAAGAAGGTGAAGAAGCGCAAGATCGGAGCCTTGAGCCGTTTTATGTATGATCAAGCGATGCCGGATGATTTTCTGGCTTTTGTTTGCGATGCCTTTGGTATTACGTCGGAGGACTTGGTGTTAGGTGGACGATATAATAATTTGCAGGACTTGATGAAATTGCCGAATCCGGCGGGAAAACATTTAGAGCAGCAGCCACCGGTGCCTATGCGTGTGCCTTTCCTCGATGAGATGGGGTCGGTATTCAAGGCCGTGAAGAAGCGGGATATCTTATTGCATTTCCCTTATGAGTCGTTTGATTATTTGATCCGCTTTTTGATGGAGGCGGCCTTTGATCCGAAGGTGGATGAGATCAAGATTACCCAGTATCGAGTGGCAGAGAATTCGGCCGTGATTAATACGCTGGTCAGCGCTGCCCAGAATGGTAAGAAAGTGACGGTATTTGTGGAATTGAAAGCCCGTTTCGACGAGGAGAATAATATGAGTACGGCAGAGCGTATGGAGCAGGCCGGTATTCGTATCATTTATAGTATTCCGGGCTTGAAAGTACATGCGAAGGTCGCGGTCATTCTTCGGAAGGATACGTCCGAGGGACTTAAACGGCGTGATTTCGCCTATTTGAGTACCGGTAATTTCAATGAGAAGACGGCCAAGATCTATTCGGATATGGCGTTATTGACTTCGAATACGGAGATTATTACGGATATCAATAAAGTATTCGCTGTTTTGGAAGGGCGTATGAAAGAACCTACTTTCCGCCATTTGTTGGTGGCCCGTTTCAATATGGTCTCGGAATTGACAGGTAGGATTCGGCGGGAGATCGAGCATGTGCGGGAAGGCCGAAAAGGACGGATCATATTAAAGATGAACGGACTGCATGACCAACATATGATCGAGGAACTCTATCATGCGAGTGAGGCGGGGGTAGAGATCGATCTGATTGTTCGGGGGATTTGTTGCCTGGTACCGAACCAACCTTATAGCGCTAACATCCGGGTTACTCGTATCGTGGATATGTTTTTGGAGCATTCACGGGTTTGGTATTTTCTGAATGATGGTCAGGAGGATCTTTTCCTTACCTCGGCTGATTGGATGCGTCGGAATTTGAACCGACGGATCGAGACGGCTTTCCCGATCCTCGATCCGGATCTGAAGAGGGAGATAATCGATATCTTGAATATCCAGCTAAGTGACAACGTGAAAGCTTGTTATTTGGATGGCGAGTTACGTAATAATTTTAAGAGTGATGATAATCCGGTAAAAGTGCGTTCGCAATTGGCTATCTATGATTATTTGAGAAATAAATCCATACGGTAACCGGGATGGGGGAGTTTTGGGGATTTGTTGATTGGGGGGCTGGTTGCTTAGCCTTGATCGTGGCGGTGGTATTTAGCTTTTTGTTGGGAGTACGTACGGGACGTATCCGGGAGAGAAATGAATCTGTCCGTTCTCGCATTCGGCAGAATAAAGCGAATATGTATCGCTATAAACAACAATTAGCCTCCTATCAAGAGCAAGTCGTACGCTTGGAGCGGGAACGGGATTCTCTGGTCATCCGCTCGGAGGCTTATGACCGGATCGAGACGGAGCTGACGGCCTATCGCCAGAAGATGGAGCAGTTGGAGAGAGAGATCCTTGTTCTTTCCGGCGATAATAACTTATTGGACAATGCTACCGGAAAAGTAGATGTGGATGTACCTAAGCTTTTATGTGCCCTTAAAGATGATCCTCTCCATGTGAATCCAAGTAAAGAGGAATGGGCTGAGATTATTGGTATGACCGATCTTCTGTTTAATAACTTCTTAACCGATCTGAGAAATAAATACAGTATTACCCGCCATGAGCAGGAAATATGTTGCTTGATCAAATGGAATTTCTCCCGAAAGGAGCAACTAGCCGTGTTTAATAATACTCCGGATGCGTTAACCAAATCGAAAGGCCGTTTAAAAAAACGTCTAGGCTTGGATGAAAAGACGGATTTGGATGCCTATGTCCGTTTATTATAAAGCTTAAAGTTATTTTGTTTGTCGTGATTGTCCGGCAATATTATCCGTTTATTTCCCATTGCGTGGTTTATATGTGTGATTATTAGTTGTTTGATGTTCGCTTGTTTTGTCCGGTACCATTTCTTTCCTCTTTACGATCCTTCCTGTACTTTTGCGGTGTGTGATTTAATTTTTAAGAACGAATAATCAGGAATGCTATGAGAACACAAACTGTACTACTATGGATCTGCCTTAGCCTAATGGTGGGGCTTTCCGCTTGTGATTGGATTTCGTCCTCTCCGGTGGCCTCGCTACGGCGGGCTACCGGATGGCCTTTCGAGGTGGTGGTTGTAATGGATCGAGACGCATGGAATGGTGAGGTGGGGGAGTTGCTGCAAGAACAATTGCGAGCGCCGATACCTGCTTTGCCTCAAGCGGAAGCATCTATGCGTGTCACCTATTCGGAGCCATCGGGCTTTTCCGGTTTATTACGATACGTACGAAATATCTTGATCGTATCCGTAGATCCTAATCGGTATACGAAAGCTGGAACAAGAGAGAGTCCCGATGAATGGGCCAGCGGTCAGAATGTTGTGACTCTGTATGCTCCGACTACCGCTGCTTTAACCGAGTTCCTTTTATTAAATGAAGGACGGTTGGTCAACCATTTCAATCGAGTGGAAAGGGAACGTTGGATAGTTGGACTTTTTAAGAGCCATAGCAGTTGGATCAATGAGAAGTTGAAGTCCCGTTTCGGTATCTCGCTGTTCGTGCCGGAAGATATGTCGGCCTATAAGGAAGAGACCGATTTCTTTTGGGGCTCGAATAACGCAAATAGGGGACGGACTGATATCTTGGTATATAGTTTTCCCTATACGGCTCAAGAGGCATTTACCGAAGATTATCTGGTCGCTATGCGTGATTCTGTAGTGAGGCGGAACGTACCGGGCTCTTTCCCGAATTCTTATATGAAGACTGAGAAGCGCTTCGAGCTTTCTTACGAGCCGATCACCTACCGTGGCGAATACCGCGGCGTATTGCGTGGTCTTTGGCGTATGGAAGGAGATAAGATGGGCGGCCCGTTTGTCAGCCATGCCCTGCTCGACAAGAAAAAAGGGCGGGTTATCGTAGCGGAAAGCTTTGTCTATGCCCCGGAATCAAAAAAGGCGAACTTGATCCGCCGGATGGAGGCCGCCTTGTTTACGCTTCGGTTTATAGGACATTGATTATTTTATTAAAAGCATGAATGTTTGGCTAGTAAGTGTTATCTTTGTGATAAGTAAATAAAGAATGAGATATGGAAAGAACTGTTTTTAATGCGGCGCAGCTACAGATATTGGATTTAATGTCGTATGTGGAAAGTGAGGATACGTTAAACGAGATTAAGGATATGCTATCGAATTACTTCGCTCAGAAAGCGGAAAAGGCGATCGACTCATTGTGGGATAGCGGCCAGATCAATGATACGGTCATAGATCAATGGAAGCAAGAACATTTACGGACTCCTTATAACTCGGCGAGATGAATAGGATCGTGTTGGATACGAATTGCCTCTTGATATCTCTTTCAAGAAGAGGTCGTTATTATGCGGTTTGGAAAGATTTCTTTGCGGAAAAGTATGTATTATGTTACACGAATGAGATATTAACGGAGTACGAAGAGATTCTCACGTTGAAAATGAGTCGTGAAATAGCTCAAAATATCATCAAGGCGATAATTACTCGTAAAAACACGCTGAGACTGGATGCGCATTTCCGCTTTAACTTGATTCAAGCGGATGTGGATGATAATAAATTTGTTGATTGTGCCATTGCTGCAAATGCCTCTTATATAGTGAGCCAAGATCATCATTTCGATATACTTAAAACAATAGAATTTCCAAAGGTTGAGTTGATCGATATTGATACCTTTATGGCTTTGCTTGACAATGAGCTTTAATCTAATATCGCCTTTATGTGAACGTTAATCCGATATTATTTCTGATCTTGATGTGCTTATTGAAACAACCGGATTTCCTCCGGAATATATCCCGTCCGTATACGCCACTCTTGCGGATACAGGTTATTGGCCCGGTTGCCAAGGTTCTTTACAAAACCTAGCGGAAGTCTTTGGTAGCGTACCAACACATATCCTTTATCTATGCCGGAGGGTAAGACGAGCGCCTCTTTCTTTAAGAATTTAATAGCGTCTTCCCATTCCAGTTCCACGGATGGAAATGCATTGGGGGTTAAGGCAGTACTTAAAGCCAGCTCTTGAGATGGGATAAAGTCTTTCCCTTTCGCTTCTCCTAGGCAAATACCGGCGGAAAGTACCCGTAAAGGCTTGGCATTGATGAGTGAAAATAGATCCGAATGGGCTTTGGGATACGCTCGAAGGAAACTGCCGTTCCATTCGAGAGAAAACGAAGTTTCATCCGAAAGGAACAGACGGGCCTCCTGTGGGATGGACGGAGCGGCTTTTCCTCGCTCTTTTTTCCCTTTGGACTTGACACGAATCTCCTCGATCTCGCCTTCCGCTTTCCGGAGGGCGGCGAGGAAAAAGCCTTCACCCCGTGTCTTATGCGGGAAGAAGCGGTAAACCGGATGTTCAAACCGGAGGGCGCCGGTGATCTGCCATTCCTCTTGGGTAGGGATAGGCAATGCCTCGGCTCCCAGCTCCTCTATTATATAATGTATGTTCTCCTCATCCTCTTCCGTATTATAGGTACATGTACTGTAGATCAAGATACCTCCGGGTTTCAAGGCGTTCCAGATATCATGGATGATGCGCCGCCCACGGGAGGCGCAAAGCCGTACGTTATCTACGCTCCATTCGCCTGTGCTATCCGTATCTTTCCGGAACATGCCCTCACCGGAACAAGGTACGTCGGTGACGATCACGTCGAACAGATGAGGCAATGCCTCGCCGATCTCCTCCGGGTCATTATTGATAACGATCGTGTCCGGGCGGCCCCATTTAGCGATATTCTCGGCCAATACATAACTCCGGCTGCGGATCACCTCATTGCTCACTAACAGGCTTCCATCCGGCAATAAGCTCGCCAGATGCGTGGACTTGCCACCCGGGGCGGCGCATAAATCCAAGCAACGTACCGGCTCTTTCACGTATGCCTTGATCGCTTGTTCCAGAAACATGGAAGACGCTTCCTGCACGTAATAGGCCCCCGCATGGAATAGAGGATCGAAGGTGAAAGACAACCGTTCCGGCAAATAAAAACCGCTTTCGCACCAAGCAACCGGAGCACCTGCTTTGGGAGCGGGAGTCCCTTTCATCGAGTTGATACGGATACTTACGGGAACATCAGCGTTTAACGCTGCCTCTAAACGATCGAACTCCTCGCCAAGTAAAGCCCGTGTACGGGTAATAAAATCAATAGGAAGTGCCATGATTATTCTGTTAGTTTGCGGCAAAAGTACTACTTTCGCGGAAAACAAACAGTATGCGAGCATCTCTTTTCCTTATACCAGTTACCTTGGGCGATACGGAACATCGCCGTGTTTTACCAGAGTACAACCGTGACGTGATCTTATCTATCCGGCATTTTATCGTGGAAAACGTGCGTACGGCACGCCGTTTCTTGAAAAAGGTGGAGCCGGGGATCGTGATCGATGACTTGACATTTTATGAGCTGAATAAACATACCTCACCGGAACAAGTAGCTGGTTTTCTGGCTCCTTTGGCGAAAGGCGAGAGCGTAGGCGTGATCTCGGAGGCGGGTTGTCCGGCGATCGCAGATCCGGGTGCTGACGTAGTGGCTATCGCCCAACGGAAGGATTATCCGGTGGTACCGTTGGTAGGGCCTTCGTCTATCTTGATGTCGGTGATGGGATCGGGCTTTAACGGACAGAGTTTCGCTTTTCACGGTTATCTGCCGATTGATGCTTCCGAGCGAACGAACACGATCAAGAAATTGGAGGGAAGAATTTATTCCGAGCATCAGACGCAATTGTTTATCGAGACTCCTTACCGGAATAATAAACTGGCCGAGGAGTTGATCCGTACGTGCCGTCCGTCTACGAAACTGTGTATCGCCTCGAATATAACCTGTGAGGATGAGTATATCCATACTCGCCCGGTCAAGGAATGGGCGGGTAAAGTTCCCGATCTGAGCAAGAAGCCTACTATTTTCCTAATCTATAAATAAGAGGATTGATATGAGTTATCAAGCGCACGAGACAGCGGTAATCGATGCCGGTTGTGAGATCGGGGAAGGAACCCATATCTGGCATTTTTCCCATATCATGACGGGATGCGTGATTGGCAGGGCGTGTAATATCGGCCAGAATGTAGTCGTATCGCCGGGCGTGGTCTTAGGGAATAACGTGAAGGTACAGAACAATGTGTCTATTTATACGGGGGTGATTTGCGAGGATGATGTGTTCTTGGGGCCTAGTTGCGTGTTTACAAATGTAACCAATCCGCGTAGCGCTATCTCTCGGAAAGACCAGTATAAGGAGACGGTGATTGGCAAGGGAGCCTCGATTGGAGCTAATGCTACGATTATCTGTGGGCATACGGTCGGGCGGTATGCCATGATCGGTGCCGGGGCGGTGGTAACGAAGGATGTTCCGGCTTATGCGCTGGTCGTAGGAAATCCATCGCGGCAGATCGGTTGGGTAAGCGAGTACGGCCATCGCCTTGTATTTGACTCCGAAGGATTCGCTACTTGTCCGGAAAGCGGCCAACGTTACAGCCTACACAATCACCAAGTTGTAGAGACGGGGCGTGCCCCGTCTCCCACAGACTGATAGTATCTTAAATTACTATTTTGCAGGGATGAGACGGGACACGCCCCGTCTCTACAATACAGACAATATTAATATTCTTATAAACATGAAAACATCTTTTTTCAAGCAAGGAATCTTAGCGATGGGGATAGCCTGCTGCATGCAGCTTTCCGCCGTAGAGAATCCTGTGGACTACGTGAATACGTTAGTCGGTACCCAATCCAAGTACGAATTATCTACCGGAAATACCTATCCGGCCACGGCCATGCCTTGGGGTATGAACTTCTGGACTCCCCAGACCGGCGAGATGGGGAACGGCTGGACCTACCGCTACGACGCGGATAAGATCCGGGGATTCAAGCAAACCCATCAACCGAGCCCGTGGATGAACGATTACGGGCAGTTCTCCATTATGCCTACTACCGAAGGCTTGGTCTTCGACGAGGAGAAACGGGCTAGCTGGTTCTCTCACAAAGGGGAAGTAGCTACACCTTATTATTATAGGGTCTATCTAGCCGATCATGACGTGACTACCGAGTTGGTTCCGACGGAACGTGCGGCTAAGTTCCGCTTTACATTCCCGGAAACCAAGAAAGCGTATATCGTCATCGACGCTTTCGATAAAGGCTCTTATATAAAGGTATTGCCTGCGGAACGTAAGATCATCGGTTATTCCACGAAGAACACGGGCGGTGTTCCCCGTAACTTCAAGAATTATTTCGTGATCCAATTCGATAAGCCATTCACGTTCTCCTCTACGGTTAAGAACGGGGCGATCCAGTTGGATGAGTCGGAGGTGAAGACAAACCATGCCGGCGCTATCATCGGTTTTGAGACAAAGGCCGGCGAGGTGGTGCATGCCAACGTGGCTTCTTCTTTCATCAGCACCGAGCAGGCCGAGTTGAACTTGCGTGAGGTGGAAGATACTGGTTTCGATCAGCTAGTGACCAAAGGGAAGGAAATCTGGAACCGGGAATTAGGTAAGATCGAGGTAGAGGATACGAACATCGATAACTTGCGTACTTTCTATTCTTGCTTGTATCGTTCCTTGCTTTTCCCTCGTAGCTTCTATGAGATCGATGCCAAAGGGCAAGTCATGCATTATAGCCCTTATAACGGTGAGGTCTTGCCGGGCTATATGTTTACCGATACCGGTTTCTGGGATACGTTCCGTTGTCTTTTCCCCTTCTTGAACCTGATGTATCCGGAGATGAACCAAAAGATGCAGGAAGGTTTGGTGAACGCTTATAAAGAGAGCGGTTTCTTGCCGGAATGGGCAAGTCCGGGCCACCGGGATTGCATGGTCGGCAATAACTCCGCTTCCGTGGTAGCCGACGCTTATATCAAAGGCTTGAGAGGATACGATATCGAGACGCTTTGGGAAGCTTTGAAGCATGACGCGAATAGCCAACTGCCGAGAACGGCTTCCGGTCGTGTCGCTTACGAGGAGTATAATAAACTGGGTTATGTACCGAATAATATCGGTATCGGACAAAACGTAGCTCGTACCTTGGAATATGCTTATAATGACTGGACAATTTATGCGTTAGGAAAGAAACTAGGCAAGCCGGCAAGCGAGATCGATATCTTCAAGCAACGGGCTAACAACTATAAGAATGTGTACGACCCAAAATATAAGTTGATGGTCGGACGCTCTGATAAGGGCGAGTTCAACCCTTCTTTTAAAGGTACGGACTGGAGCCGTGATTTCTGCGAGGGTAATAGCTGGCATTGGAGTTTCTGTGTTTTCCACGACCCGCAAGGTCTTATCGACTTAATGGGAGGAAAGAAGGAATTCAACCACATGATGGATTCCGTCTTCAAGATGCCTAGTCGTTTGGGTATGGATAGCCGCGGTATGATCCATGAGATGCGTGAGATGCAAGTAATGAATATGGGACAATACGCCCACGGAAACCAACCCATCCAGCATATGGTATATCTATACAACTATTCCGGCGAGCCTTGGAAAGCCCAATACTGGGTGCGCGAGATCATGCACAAACTTTATACCGCTGAGGCGGATGGCTATTGCGGCGATGAGGATAACGGACAGACTTCCGCATGGTATGTGTTCTCTGCCTTAGGCTTCTATACCGTATGTCCGGGCACCGACCAATATGTATTAGGTACTCCTCTGTTCAAATCCGTAAAACTCCATCTGGATAACGGAAAGCAGGTGTTGATCCAAGCGGACAAGGCTGATCGGGAGAACCGTTACATCAAGGGTATGAAAGTAAACGGCAAGACATACACCCGCAATTTCTTGACACATGAGCAGTTGCTAGGTGGCGCAAAAATTCAATACCAAATGAGCGATACCCCTAATAAACAGCGAGGTACGCAGGATAGTGATCGCCCCTATTCATTCTCTTTGGAATAAGAAAACCATGATGCCCATTGTAAGCCTGTTACAATAGGCATTCTAAGCACCTTACGATGCCCATTGTAAAGACCTTACGATGGGCATTGTTATTTTATGTGAATTCCGGTTTGAAATAATGATGGAGAGAGTTGCGTTTTACCTTAGGGTTGTTACCTTTGCGATGACTAATCAGTTTTTCTATCCTCTTTGTTTATCCTTTTAATTTAGATGTATGGCAAACTCAAAAGAGATGACGAGGGGTGCTGTATTCCCTCTTCTATTCAGTTTCACGATGCCATTGTTATTAGGGAATCTGCTTCAGCAGACTTATTCTTTGATCGATGCCGCTATCGTTGGTAAATTTCTAGGTATTAATTCGCTGGCTGCCGTAGGAGCCAGTACCTCGGTGATTTTCTTGATTCTGGGATTCTGTAACGGATGTTGCGCTGGTTTTGGCATCCCGGTAGCTCAAAAGTTCGGGGCGAGGGATTATGCGACGATGCGCCGTTATGTGGCGGTGGGGTTGCAATTGGCTACGGTGATGTCCGTGGTGATCGCCGCTATCTCCGGTTTCTATTGCCGGGATATCTTGCGGGGGATGCAGACACCCGGGAATATCTTCGATGGGGCCTATGATTATTTGTTTGTTACTTTTATCGGTATTCCTTGTACATTCTTCTATAATTTGTTGGCAAGTATCATGCGGGCTTTGGGAGATAGCAAGACTCCGTTCTGGTTCTTGCTGTTCTCTACGGTCTTGAATGTTTTCTTGGATTTATTCTGCATCTTGGGGTTAGGATGGGGTGTGATGGGAGCGGCTATCGCTACGGTTTTCTCGCAAGGGCTTTCCGCCATTCTATGTTATTTATATATGCTTCGGAAATTTCCGATCTTACGGGCTACTTCCTCTGAGGATCGAAGGTTTCATGCCGGGCTGGCCCGTACCTTATTGGCGATTGGGGTTCCGATGGGATTGCAATTTTCTATTACCGCTATTGGCAGTATCATGTTGCAGAGCGCCAATAACGCCTTGGGCACGGCCTGTGTCGCTGCCTTTACTTCCGCCGCCCGTATCAAGATGTTCTTCATTTGCGCTTTTGAGAGTTTGGGTATCGCCATGGCTACGTATTGCGGACAGAATTATGGGGCGGGAAAGCCAGAGCGTATTTTGCAGGGAATTAAAGTGAGTTCGTTGATGATGCTTACGTATGCCGCCGCTACATGGATGATCTTGATGCTGGGGTCTCGTTGGCTGGCCTTGTTGTTTGTGGCTCCATCTGAGGTCGAGATACTGGACTATACGGAGCAGTTTTTGCATATTTCTTGCTGGTTCTTCCCGGCTGTCGGGCTACTGTGTATCTTGCGTTACGCGATACAAGGGGTAGGTTTTAGCAACCTTGCGATGCTCTCGGGTGTTTCAGAGATGATCGCACGTGTCTTGGTGAGCTTGTATGCGGTTCCCGCTTTTGGGTTCTTGGGCGTTTGCTTCGGTGATCCGTTGGCTTGGGTTGCCGCTGACTTATTCTTGATACCTGCGTTTTTGTATGTTTATAAAAAGATAAAGAAAAGATTAGATGATGAGAAAGTATCGGTGTCCGCAGTGTGATATCCCTTCTATGTATGTAAAGAATGCGGCAGGGGAACGTCTTTTAGTGTATGTTCACGAGAATGGGGAGGTCGTTCCCAAAGATCCCACTACGGATCTGTCCGGATTTGACTTGACAGAGGTATTTTGCCTAGGATGCTCATGGCATGGAGCGCCTAGGAAATGCCGGTGATTTTAATGGGTGGCAAGTTCTTATAAGTCTTCTTTGGGTAATTCTCTGATCACTCTACATGGGTTACCGACGGCCACGCTATAGGTGGGAATGGATTTTGTCACTACACTGCCTGCCCCGATCACGCTGTTCCTCCCGATCGTGATGCCGGGTAAGACGATCGTTCCACCACCAATCCAAACATTGTCTTCAATGGTGATGGGGAGGGCTTTTGTCCTGAAAAATAAATCCCCCGATCGTTCGTCCCAATCATTCACGAAGCGTTCGTTCGCATTTATCGGGTGCGTAGCCGTATATAATTGTACGTTGGGGGCGATGAGGACGTTATTTCCTATTTTGATAATATTATCGTCTAAAAACGTACAGTTCATATTGATAATGACCTTGTCACCAATAAAGATGTGCTTCCCGCATTCGCAATGGAAATTTATATCAATGCTGGAATACTTGCCAATGCTTCCTAGCATTTGGCGTAAGAGGGCATCTCTTGTAGCGCTGTCGGTTATATTGGTTGCGTTCAAACGAGCGAGTAGGTTTTTCGTCTGGACGATCATTTGCAGGACTTCTTGATCCAGATGGTTGCAATACTCGCCCGCCAAGAACTTTTGATAATTTGTTTCCATAATGATTACAGGGATTTGATACGGTTATTTACATATGTTGAAGTTGTATATAGAAGACGATGAAAAAGGCGATAGTCGCAATCAGGGCGATAGAAGAATATAGACGGAAAGGCTTATCTTGTTTATAGACTCCATAGGCTAGTCCTATCAAGGCGCACAGTAGTATACCAGTAGGGATGCCGAAGAAGCCTAAAACAATGACGCTAATAAGCATTACCCATCCCATGGCTATTAATATTTTACTTCTGATAGTTCTCATCTTTAGTATCTGTTTAGTTATTGGATATAATAGACAATTTTAGTGTTGAGAAAATGGAATCTTGGCACGTATCTCTATCCTCTCGAAAGTGATAGGATGCGTGAATGCTAGATATTCAGCGTGCAGATAGAGCCGTTCCGCCTTTCGTCCGTAAAGCTCGTCGCCAAGGATGGGGCAATGAAGACCTAGGGGATGGGCGGCGTGTACCCGTAGCTGGTGGGTACGTCCGGTTTGGGGATAAAAGGCGATAAGGGTTTTTCCGGAAGTCCGTTCCAATACCCGGTAGCGCGTGAGGGCAGGTTTCCCGAACTCCTCGCTTACGATTTGCCGGGGCCTGTCCAATGGATCGGGGCATAGCGGGAGACGAATCTCGCCCTCATCTTGGGGAACTTCACCCTCTAATAAGGCGATATACCTTTTCTGGATGGTTCGGTTCTTGAATTGGGCTTGCAGGTTCTGATGCGCTTCTTTGGTCTTGGCGGCGAGTAGCAAGCCGGATGTCGCCATATCCAAGCGATGTACGATAATTGGGCCGGTGGCTTCCGGGTAAAGGATCGATAGCCTTTGATAGACGGAGTCCGCGTCTCCCTTGCCGGGAACGGAGAGCATACCTTCCGGTTTATTGATGACCAACAAATAGTCGTCCTCATAAAGGATATCCAGTTTCGTCTCCCGGTGAGAGTCCGCCAATAACGGATTCTCATCTACCCGCAATCCCTGTAGCATATGATGGAGGATCGGCTCGCATTTTCCTTTGCAAGCCGGATAATAATATCCATGGTGCCGAATCTCCGTCTTGGGAGAATCGCCCCACCAGAACTCTGCCATGGCGATCGGCTCTAACTGATGCTGGTAGGCGTATTGCAAGAGTTTAGGGGCGGCGCACTCACCCGCTCCGGCAGGCGGCGCACCTTGGTAGGTAGGGGCGAACAGTTCGCATAAGTCCTTCACCTCGCCCCGGGCGTTCAGGATTCGGAATTGTTCGAACAACTTACGTTGCAAGGCCGCCGACCGTCGCTTGCGTTCTTGCTTCAGTTGCTCGATCTCCTGCTCAAGCCGATCCACCTTGGCTTGATCCTCCTCCAGTATAGACCGCAATGATTTCTTGGTTAGCTTGTGAGCGGCTTTCATGTGTTGGCTCTCTTTAATAAGAAGTGTGGTCTCTTCTTCCGTGAGAGGGAACTGCCGAAGTCGGTCGCGCTCCTCTTTCCTCTTTTTCATCAAGTCTTTTGCGGCCTGTAATACGAAATCGCAGTATTCGATCGTGCTTTGTAACCTCGACCGTGCGTCTTCGAGAGCTGGAGAGGCTTGCAGGGTTCGGATACGGGCATTGATCTCATTGATCCGCTCCTCCTCTTGCCGGAAGAAACCATCCGGTTGTAATAGGTCATAGATCGGGGGGACGAAGAAAGGATGTACATTCTTCCCCGCTAGGTTACCGGAGAACGCGGCCAGATAGCCGACCTCTCCGGCGGGAGTACGAACCACCAATACGCCGAACATTTTTCCGGCTTGTAACTCTTCCCGCCATTCGGTTCGTTCTTTCAGGTATGCCTGCGTTTCCTCAGCCGCTATTACGCATAGAGGATGCGGTGTATAGTGAAAAGGATACGTGAATCGTTCCGGTAAGGGGATCGATTGTATCGGTTGGGCAAACGTGTGAAACTTAGATTCCATCATTCATTTTTTAATAGACAATAAGCATAAACGGCCGGTGCCGTAGGATCTCCCTCTTGATACAATCCCGGACGGGAGATACGATCCCATTGGATCAACGACCGGGTCTCTTTCGCGGAGAGAGCTTCGCCGACGATCTTGTTCCATGCTTGTCCGTCCTTACTCCAGTAGAACGTGCTATGCGTACCGTCGGTCACTTTCATCCGTAGATATAAAGGCGAGGCGGGAAGAGGAAGATCGGCCAATGGATGTTCTTTCCCCTCTAGGATATATTTCAATATCAAACGGTCTCCTGCGCATCCGCAGGTGATTAGGTTATTTGCGTCTCCGTACATCGTGATTCCTTTCCAACTGTCATTCCGGTTTACGATCGCTGTTTCTAACGTGTAATCCGGGGAGGTTGGGCGTAAACAAAGTGCCGCTCCGGTCTTTACGCCGGGTTTCGGTGTTCCGGATAGAGATAGTTTACCGTTCTTGATCTCGGTCTTGACATCCGTGTAAGGATAGTTCCAACTCCATTCGGGACGCAAAGTAGCACCGGTGAAATCATCCGAGAAATCGAATACCGGCACTTGTGCGGACTCGGCAAATGGCATGGGTTGCGCACGGCTCGCATATTCCCCGGTTACGAAGTGAGGCCAATGATCCTCGCCCATTCTCACCTCTTGCAGATAAGGTTGGCGACCTTGGTAGAAGCCGCTTCCCGGCTGGTAAGCGTGGCATAGGTAATACATGCGTCCGTCCGGTGTTGTCGTAATCGTTCCGTGACCGATGGAGAGAACCTCCTTGCTTCCGTGCAAGATCGGGTTTCCTTGGTATTTCTCGTAAGGACCTTCCAGCTTTTTCGAGCGAGCCACGGATACGGCGTAATCGCTCTGCGGGCCGCAACAGCCTCTCACGGAGTAGATGATATAGTAATATCCGTCTTTCTTGAACCAATGCTGACCTTCCATACCTTGACGCTCATCGTCACGCAGCAGGCTGAAAGGCTTTCCGTCTAGGCGAAGCCCATCGTCCGTCAACTTACAGGCCAATAACTCTATGGGTTGGTTATCCAATCCATAAGCCTTCCAACTGATGTAAAGTTTGCCTTTGTCCTCCAAGATAAATGCGTCTATCGCTTCCTTCCCAAACTCTACCACCGGGCCGTAATCCTTGAACTTGCCCGTAGGTGAATCCGCCACGGCGACACCGATGCACGAGATGTTATCCGATTGCTTCCGGGCCGTATAATAGACATATACCTTCCCTTTATGCTGATACCATTCCGGAGCCCAGAATGAGGATTTAGTCCATTCCGGCTTCTCGTCGAATACATGTCCGGTTTGCTGCCAGTTCACCAAATCGGTAGAGGTGAAAACCGGATAATAGGGGGCCCATTCCGAGGAGGTGCCGGTGATATAGTAAGTCTGATCGATCCGAATAATGGAAGGATCGGCTACGTCACCGTGGATCACGGGATTGGTAAAATAGGATTCTTGTTGCGCTAGTCCTGTGGCCAAGGAGGCGGCACAGAAGAATAGTGTGAAAATCTTTCTCATGTTTTATCGTATTTTTTTTAAGATGTTCTTACGTACGGTTCGCAAAGAGATTTGTAGTAAATCGGGTTCCGCCAGATCGAGTAGTGTCTTATATTCCTGTAATAGCTCTGGAATGGGACGGCATAACTCATATCCCAGTTTCATGCAAAGCGTTTGCACACCGGGTAATTCCTTCGCTGAAAGCATCCGGTCCAGGCAGAAGTTCAGGAAATCTACCCGTGGGGGATTCGCCTGGGGCTGTCGTACAAGCAGGTTCAAGAGAATGCGTCGCTTTCCGGAGTGCTTACAGTTAAGCACCTCATTTATCAGCTCATCCTGTTTATCATATAGCCATTCGTTTTCCTTGGTCGAGAAATGGCTACAGACCCATAACGCTTGATAACTAACGGCATCATCCGGATCGAATATCAGATCGTATAGCTCTGCTTTCCGTTCTTGGTTCCCTTGTACATAAAATAATATCTCATGGATATCCTCTATATGACAGCGGCTTGATAGTCTCTCTTTTAGGTCCATTCTCAATCTTTGTTGTTGTCTCTTTATCTTTTCTGCCGTAAAGTTATAGTCTTTTTAGCAAAGTTTCCCTAGTTCGCTTACTTTTGTGCCCCATTGATAAAAGAATGGATAGATATGCGATATATGAATTTATTAAATGACTTAACAATTGATTGTAAAAATAACGGAGGGTGTTACCGAGTAAAGGATCAGTTGAAGAAGGTTAAGTATTTATTAAAATAGTATCTTTGCTCCACAAGAAACAGTCTTGGGGCGAATGGTGACGGTTGGCTTGTGTTGTGATTTGTTTTTAAATTAGTATCTTTGATCTATTGGAAACATCTATATTTGGTAAATGGTCTATCAATAAGGTGTTGTGATTTGCTTTCGAATTAGTATCTTTGATCCATTGGAAACATCATCAATTTTCAATTACCTATGTCTAATATCGTTGTGATTTGCTTTCAAATTAGTATCTTTGATCCATT
>NZ_QTMJ01000050.1:0-1536 GCF_003635485.1 Parabacteroides sp. AF19-14
AAAAGTCGGCAGAAAGAAAAGGCCATCCCGGAAAGGGGTTTAAAAAAAGGTCTTTAAATCTAGCTGAAGCATAAGTTTAATTTTAATAGATAAAAGACTATGGCACATCAGAGTAAATATCCTAGTTTAGACAGACAATGGCATAAGATGATGTTTTCTTTCTTTGAGTATCTTCCTATGCAATATCGGCAGGCAACGGAAAGAGAATGGCAAATTCGTAAGATGATATGGAGTTTTAAGGATGGAAAAGCTTATTTGAATATAGCTTGGATGATAGCGAATAAGTTACATCAAGTTTTTGGTGATGATGTTAAGAATATTGTTTTTGCTTGTGTTCCGGCTTCTTCCGCTGATAAGAATGAACTTCGTTATAAGGGGTTTGCTTCGGCTGTGTGTAAGTTTTCAGGTGCTATCAATGCGTATGAACATATACGTGTCAGTGGAGATCGTTTGGCTATTCACGAGAAATTTGACAGCAAGTCGCTTCAAAAAGTACAAGTGATAGAATTTGACAAGGACTTTTTTCGGGGTAAGAAAATCTTGGTATTTGACGATATTTTAACAAAAGGGTTTTCGTATGCTCGTTTCGCATGTCAGTTGGAAAAAATAGGAGGTGAGGTTTTGGGAGGTTTCTTTTTAGGTAAAACAGTTGTCCGTATGTTATAAGATGAAAGAAAAAGAGAGTTATATAGAGAAGCAGAAGGATATCTTTGGAGATACTACTTGGTTCACTTATCGTTATGAGGTGAATGGAATGGTGTATGAAACTTCGGCAGGTTCGTTGGATATATGTAGAAAGGCACGTGATAAATGGATGAAAATGATGTCCGTTGCTTTTACCGGTCATAGAACGATACGAACAAATAAATATGCTTTGTCCGTATCGTTGAATGAAGAGGTACGTTTCTGCTATGAGAATGGAATCCGTTTTTTCTATATTGGTTGTGCGGTTGGATTTGACATGATGGCTGCTCATACCGTACTTGAACAAAGGAAACAATATCCCGATATGGTTTTGGTGGCGGTTGTTCCTTATGTCGGGCAAGATGTGTATTTCAACAAAGAGGACAAACAGAGGTATGCTGATATTTTGCGCCAAGCCGACAAGGTGGTAGTTCTATCCGAATATTATTATGCCCAATGCTATGCCCACCGTAATGATTACATGATTTCACACGCCTGTAGGCTGATTGCCTATTGGGATGGAAAATCTGCCGGAGGAACTTCTTATACGTTTAACAAGGCACAAAAAAAGAAATTGGTGATATACAATCTGTTTTGATTCAGATTGTATATCGTTGTTTTCCAGCGGTATGATCAAACGTGGCGATGTCATACTGTCTGGTTGCTGTAAGTGCTAATACTTCCGATGCAAAAGAGAAAGACACAATAAATATGAAAAGCAATGATAGATGAATTTTACTTAATTGTTTTACCTTTGTAAAACATTAGTGTCCCATTAAAATTGGGACGAATTAAAAATTAAATAAACTTGGCCCATTTGGTCCGAATCGTTCTTTGTCATTTTGAAATTTA
>NZ_QTMJ01000050.1:1546-2801 GCF_003635485.1 Parabacteroides sp. AF19-14
CGAATCGTTCTTTGTCATTTTGAAATTTAGTTTTATCAAAGAGGTCTCTCAGATGAGTCTTATCAGTCAATGAGATGCTCAGTATTTGTAACACTTCATATGTACTTCTGTTCAGTTGCATATCGTGTTGAATGATTGCCACCAAACAGTAAGCGCATATAGCAGCATATATCTGTATTCGAACAGCATTCTCTGTAGTTCCCCAAAATCTTTTGATTTTAAGGTGCTGCTTGAGCCATTTGAAAAACAGCTCTACCTGCCAGCGATTTTTATAAAGTTCAGCAACTTGAAGCGCAGATATATGCATCGCATTGGTTATGAATGTAAATTCTCGTTCTTGTTCTTCATCCCAATATTTAACCAATCTAAGTGGCTCTGGATAATATTGTTTAGGATAGAATCCTGTCAGAAATACACTTGCGTCTGAAAGCACATTCTTAGGCAGCCTACGTTTCCATTGGATGGATTTGTACCCGAGATTCTTTTTTGCTCTGACAACAAAGTAGGCTTCAATTTGATGAATTTTATACAGTATTTTGAAGTTGTTATAACCGCGGTCAAAGATGTAATAAGAGCTTGGTTCATAAGGAATTTCAATCATAACTTTAGAATCGTGTACGGATGCTTCCGTGATATGAAAGAATGCAGGAATCTGTGTTTCCACATCATATAATGTATGCACTTTGATACCACCTTTCTTTTTGCGGAATTTTGCCCACCAAAAGACTGAAAGGCACAGGTCAATAGTAGTCGAATCGAAAGCATAAACGTTACCGCCAAGTTTGAAAATATGATTAGCACACTTTTGTCGTGCTTCGCTAACCAGGTAGTAAGCATATTCTTCAAAGATGTGATAGTCTCTATCTTGATTTGCTCTTGCCAGCGATGACTTTGATACATTTTTACCCATTCCTAAATGATAACATTTGGAATGATGAGCTTCAAGAGCAACTATCAAATCTCGCAGACTTTCACGATTAGAAAGTTGACCAAACATCAAAGCAAGTAGTTGATTCCAGCAGGTGAAGTGCTTCACATATTTATCACCATCATACTTGGTGACTATGCGGTTAAACTTACTTCGATTCAGAAATGAAGCCAATTGAGCGAAAACGTATTTGTCTTGGAACATATGCCATCGGATTAATCTGATGCAAAGCTACAAATTCAAGTCCGTTCGCTCGGAAAATCGCTGTAACTAACTAAATTTCAAATATTTCAAAGAACTCTTTTAGATTTTAATGGGACAACAATG
>NZ_QTMJ01000051.1:0-422 GCF_003635485.1 Parabacteroides sp. AF19-14
ATACTGCCCACAAATGAGGAGAGGCCTACTTTCAGCACATCCGGCTCTCCTATACGTATATGCAGAATGGAGAACATTCCTAATACGCCTAGGAGCGACACGGAGAGCGAGACGAAAAGGTCCGCACTAAAAATGATCCAACGGTTGATATACCGCAAATTCACCAGACGGCCTAAGGCCAATCGCCATCTGCCTTTATGAAAATCCATCATTTGTATTTTGTTTGTTTTATATTCAGTACCCTAATTTTTCCCAACGGCGGTGCCTGTGACTCATGGCGTCCCGAAGCGGCGGGCGTAATACAGCTTTCCGTCCGCAAGATCGTACCATCACCTTGGTGGATGATTTGGATCGCATGGGTTGCATTGGGCAGGATCTGCACATTGCAACCGTAGATATGGAAAACGAAGTATATATTAATT
>NZ_QTMJ01000051.1:432-2748 GCF_003635485.1 Parabacteroides sp. AF19-14
TTTATGAAAATCCATCATTTGTATCTTGTTTGTTTTATATTCAGTACCCTAATTTTTCCCAACGGCGGTGCCTGTGACTCATGGCGTCCCGAAGCGGCGGGCGTAATACAGCTTTCCGTCCGCAAGATCGTACCATCACCTTGGGGGATGATTTGGATCGCATGGGTTGCATTGGGCAGGATCTGCACATTGCAACCGTAGATATGGAAAACGAAGTATATATTAATTGCCCTGTGAAGTATATATTAATTGCCTAACGCAGTATATATCCTCGGGCACATGCAGTATATCTTCTCAAAAACGGCCAGTTGAGCGGTGTCTGAGACGACTGCTTCACGCATCGTTGATACGGGTACGGATGAAACGCTCTTTGACCATCTCCTCGGGGGTTATTTTCGGATCATTTCAGGCATGAGACCGCAAAGGAACAAGCATATGCAAGAACCAAGTAACGAAAGTGATGAGTTTCGATGCTGTCGAGCATACACATGAGCGTGAAATCATCCCCATACACTATTTCCCGGCTCCGAGAAATTGCGTCTTGCATTATAATACGCTTTCTTTTTATCAAATTCAAAATCGGGCGTATATTCATAGACTGTTGAATCCTCGAAAAACCCTTCAATGGAACTTTGTTCCAAACTGAACACAAGAACTCCGGCTTTCGTCTGCCAGCAATCTTGATAGATAACATAACCTTCCCCGTAAATACCAAACTGAAATTCCCTATTATTATATCTAGCAACGATCGGAGTTCCGTCCTCCAAGTCATCTATATTCTCAAAGTCAAGCTGTCCGTGTTTACCCCTATTCAAAAAATCTCCAAACATCTTTCCTCATTAATCGCCGCTTTGACGGCTTTGGGTGTATCTTCTTGCGTCTCTCTCTTTTAAACCTAGACAACAATGATACAAGAGACCTTTTCCATAATTGTCAGCGGGGTAGAAGTACTCAATGAGCGTATCCTGCTGACCCATGTGGAGAACGGATTATTGATGAATGGTTTATGATAGAAAGCTTGCTTCATCGATAATAAGGTTGCCTGCAAAAGGGGTAAGTCCTCCTTCATTGTTGAATAAACAATATCAACATCTATTTTAAGATAATGATGAGCTATCACATCCCGCAACTTCATAATCTCCTTCCAAGGAATTACAGGATATAAAGGGAAAAGTTCTCCTTCTGAAAGTTTATCTATAGTTTTTACACTTTCACCGATAAAAATCAATTTCATACAAACACCATCCAAAACGAACATATCATCAGGAGTCAATAAGAAATCATTGCCATCCTTAATATGAGATGTACGGACTTGTATAACATGAATTGAATCAATCATCATGTCTATTAAATCCAAAATTCGTCCCGAATCTTTCCATTTATACATAAATCAAATCTTTATTTATGGATTTTTCCATACAAGTTCCTGCAAATGACTCTCTTTTACGGAATAAATCAACAGAACAACCTAGAAGTTTCTCAAGTTCTGACTTTAGGCGACATAATGTAAACAAACTCATATGAGAACTCTCGTAATATATATCAATATCACTATCTTCCCTTTGTTCATGACGAGCCACCGAGCCAAACAAACCAAGATTACTTATCTGATATTTACGAAACAACGATTCTTTTTCGCTCCTTAATATACTTAAGTATTCCTCTGTAGACTTCATAGGCTCATTCTTTTTGTTCTAAAAACAAAAATATAAAGAATAATTGAATCCTCCAAGTCAACTAATTGAAATTACCCTATGATTTTGGGGTGACAAACGCAACAGCTGATAAACAGACCGCTCAAACGCCACCCAATGCGTTCCCGTAGAATATAGGGGATCTATGTTAGAGTAATCGAATATATTCAGGATCGACCTCCACAGCGGCGACCAACAGACCGGGGATCTCCACGATCAAACGTTTCACACGGGCCCCTCGTATAGAGAGTAAACGTCCCTCGTAGCCATCCAATGGGCCACCCTCGATGCGGATCATGCGACCGTACATCGCTGGAGTTAATTCTTCAACCAAGAAATAACGTGGGGAATCATCGGAATGGACAGCACGGATAAAACGGTTCATCTCCGCATGGCCTACCGTCATCGGCTTACGGTAGCCACCACGCAAATAACGATATTGGAGGGTACTGATCTCTTCTACGATTGGATCCATACACGCACAGGTAGTATGGGCAAAAAGTAAATCGTGCAGAAGAGGAACCTCCTCACGAATCCGCTTACCCTTCCTCTCGACCAACTGCCAACGCATAGGAGTGAAAACGGCTCACCCGATAAACCTGGGGGATTAAGCATACAGCTT
>NZ_QTMJ01000052.1:0-338 GCF_003635485.1 Parabacteroides sp. AF19-14
TGCAAGGCAAAAAAAGGAAGATTTCAGACGAATAACAACGTGGTGTTTGTGAATCGTCCCCTTATCCCCGTAAAAGGGGTTAGCAACAATCTATATTTGCAACGGAAAATGATTTGACTTCCCTAAAAAATGATATGAAAAAGACAAAACTTGAAAATCAGCAACAGGTTTGGAAAGGATGCAAAAAACAACCGGTTAGACAGCAAGCATGGCACATTCCGAAAATATGGTCAGCCGCCTATCGACACACCGGAAGAAACATCTGCAATTCCTTTTAAAAAAATGAAGCCGAAGAATGAAGCATACAATATTCCACGTATCGAAAAAAGTGACTGCAC
>NZ_QTMJ01000052.1:348-2014 GCF_003635485.1 Parabacteroides sp. AF19-14
ATTCCACGTATCGAAAAAAGTGACTGCACGATAAAATGAAAAGCTGCAACGGAAGAACTGACTTGCGGATTCTGCGGGAGAACATAACCACACAGGCATACAGCCACTACACCTGTTTCCAATAAAAGAAGATTACACCACCGGAAAAGCAGAAAGGCTCCACTCGGAGAAAAGCAAGCAAACGATTGAAGCGGACTGCCGATTTGGCAGCGAAATATCCAACTACCTATCTACAGCCCTAAAAGGCTAGGACATATGGGTAAGCAACAGACTGCCGGGCAGTCACTCCGCTGAAAGGGTGGGTGGGAAAAAACTAAGTGGACGCAAAAAACAACCTTACCATTGGGGGATAAACTTCCCCCTATTTTCACTTCACATATTCTTTACCCCACTTCAATTGATTCAACAAACTTCAACAACAAAGCGACTGTTACCGTATGAAATGAAAGCTGATTGAACAACTTATGCGCTTTCAGCATCTCAATAGCGGCTTCAGCCGTAACAACTCTCTGTTCATAAAGCCGAATTGTCGCATATAACTGGTCATTTGCGACAGGCCCCATTATTAGGTCATAGTCACCGTTTTCTCTTCCTCTGCGGTTGTTGACAACAAACTCCAGCCATTCTTTTGTCGCACCCATAAACCGAAGAACCGGATATTCCCTATCAAGAATATCATCGGGAACTTCATAAACAGAGACGATTGCTTTTTCGCTCTGTTCCCTGTTCTTCTTCAACAAAGCCCATTTTTTTGCTTGTTCAAAGTTGGTTGTCGTATAAAATCCCTTCCCAAAGTCCGTAGCCTTCCGTCCTTTCTGTATATTAGGGCGTTTCACGGTAACTGTAGATCCATGAAATAGTCTCATTTTCTTTTATTGATATAAGTCGTTATAGTATCTAATATATATTCGGGGTCTTGGGTATGAAGCATTTCAAAAGTCTCATCCAAAAAATCAAAAACCCCATAGTCCGAAAACAACAACAAGGTTTCTTCCGCACTTTGTTTCTTTTCCTCCCTATAATTCTCAATGCAGAACATCTTGAAAAGCAGGATCTTCGTGTCACCGTTATACCGTCGTTTTTCTTCTGTTTTTTCCTTCTCCAATGTTTCATAAAGCGACAATGTACTTGAATACCATAACTTGGTACTCTTATCCAGCAAAGATTTATACAACTTGGAAGAATATATATAATACAGTGCATCGCCTAAAGGCAATGCCTTTTTCTTCATGACCAGTTCTACCAGCTCTCTCATCACGAATGGGAGCATGGTTGAGTCAAGTTCTCCTTGATTTTTATGAGTAATTTCCATATTCTTGTTGTTATTACTTTAGCATATTTTCGAAAACACCTTCTTCACAGTTCTTTATACACACCTGACACTCGGCCACCACTTCTCTTAATATTCGGGCACATTCTTCATTCGAATGCCCTTGCAGTAATTCATAGGCATATCGCATCAGTTCATTAGCTTCCATTGTTTCCATCCTTATCAATAATATTCAAGTTCATCATTATTTTCTGCAACGACTCCATATTTGGAGTTCCTAACCAACACACACCTATGCAAAAGGTCATATTGTTCTCTGTATCTGAAAAACGCATATTGTTTTACCTTTTACAAACATTGTTGTCCCATTAAAATCTAAAAGAGTTCTTTGAAATA
>NZ_QTMJ01000053.1:0-1751 GCF_003635485.1 Parabacteroides sp. AF19-14
CAAACTTACATAAAAAACTCGATTTTTATGCAAGTCAAATAAAAATCAAGTCCACTCCCGTCCGTTATATATATAACCGAGCTTCTAAGCTCATAAAAAATTACGCTTATGGACAATGTATGTGGACTTGATATACACAAAGATAGTGTCTTTGCGTGTATATTGAAAACAAATGGAGAAAAAATTCAAACCCAGTTCGGTGTGACCACTCCCGAACTGGACCGGTTGCGGGACCTGTTGGTCGAGGCCGGTGTCAGCCGCGTGGCCATGGAGAGCACGAGCGTCTACTGGAAACCCCTCTGGCGCATCCTCTCCATGGACTTCCACATGGTACTGGTCAACCCCTACCTGATCAAGCAACTGCCGGGACGAAAGACGGACGTGCGCGACGCCGAGTGGATAGCGACCCTCCTGGCAAAGGAGCTCGTCAGGGAAAGCTTCGTGCCGGACGAGACACAATCCGCGTTGCGGCAGTACGAGAGACGACTGCACCGTCTCAACCGGCAGATCGTACACGCCGAGAGCCAGATGGACAACCAGATGCAGGCCTGTAACATACGCCTGAGCAACCATGTCTCCGATATCGGAGGGAAGTCCTACCGCAAGGTCGTCCAGGCGCTGATCGAGGGAGAGACGAGGCCGGAGGAGCTGCTGAAACTCATACACGGGAGGACCGTCAACAGGTGCGGAAGCGACACGCTGATCGCCGCCCTGACTGGATTCGTCACCGGGGTGGACCGCGACATGTTGCGCTTTTACATGGAGGAGTGCCTACTCTACGAGAGGCAAAGGGAGGAATGCCTCAAGAGTATGGAGGACATATGCCAGGAGCACTACAAGGAACAGAAAGAACTCCTGGAGACCATACCGGGGGTGAGCGCGCAAAGCGCGATGTGCGTCCTCAGCGAGGCCGGTCACGACATGGCCACCTTCCCTTCCGCCTCCGCCCTTGTCGGGTGGGCCGGCCTCAGGCCACGCAACCAGATGAGCGCCGGCAAGATCAAGGGACGGAAGATCACGCACGGGAACCGTTTCCTGAGGATCGTGCTGGTGCAGTGCGCGTGGGCCGCGGCCAGGTGCCAGGGGACCAGGTTCGCCCTCAAGTATGAGGGCCTCAAACGCAGGATGCCCGCGCAGAAGGCGCTCGTGGCCATCGCAAGGAAGCTGCTGGTCGTCATATGGAACGTGCTGGCCAAGAGGGAAAAATACAGGAGAAACCTGTATGAGACCGCTAGCGAGGACGAGCGTAAGGGCAAGCGCCATTGACTACCCGGATTATGTCTACCGGCCGGAAACGGACCGGGATACTAATACCGGTCATCTCCCAACGCCCGTACCTTTGTGGTAGGTAAACTCCGTTCTTGCAAACTGGCCTGACGGGGGATGACCGAATGAACGTGAGTCTAAAGCCTTTGAGCTCGAAGAGGAAAGTATCATAATTCTTATCCGCAATCACGCCACAGGGCGGGATCGGGACCTCATGCGACCGGATCGGACAAAAAAACGGAGTGATGGACATCTCCACCACCCCGCCCAAAAGGGGGACAATCCTCCCTGTTTGTATTTTTTACGGCTTGGCACGCCACGTGGCACGCGTTTGTCACACATAAGTGACTGGTTTTGATTGACGCAACAAACTTAGGCTTTCTTTTTGGGGTGGCAATAAGATTTCATCACTTTTTATCATTTTCTGCGGAACTATTATGTTTCGCACCAACTATTTCCTAACGTGAACTTGATTTATAGAGGAA
>NZ_QTMJ01000054.1:0-1686 GCF_003635485.1 Parabacteroides sp. AF19-14
GAGAAGAGACGAGTCGGATTACAAGCTATTGACCGTCCCCGGATTTTCCTTGGCAGACTACCGTGAATGGCACGTCGGCGAGGTGGAGGGATTGCCTTTATTAAGTGAGAGAGTATGAGTGCTGAAAAAAAGAAAACTACACCATTAGGAAAAAGTGAGGGAGAGGAACCGGAGCGATTCATCCCGGATGGGATGGGTATGTTCCAACGTAATGTAAAACGTATAGGGGATTGTGCGCTGGCGTTTTTGGCCTTGATCGTATTTTCCCCGCTGTTTTTACTTTGTTATATCGCCGTAAAGCGGGAGGATGGAGGCCCGGCGATCTTTAAGCAAGAGCGTATCGGTCGTTTCGGTCGCCCGTTCAACATCTATAAGTTCCGCAGTATGCGTCTGGACACTGAGAAATTCGGTCCGGCCCTTTAGAAGGGTGGGGCAGATCCCCGGATGACCCGTGTCGGAAAATTCCTCCGGGTACATCACTTGGACGAGTTGCCCCAGTTATGGAATGTCTTCGTGGGCGATATGTCCTTTATCGGTCCCCGTCCCGAGCGTAAGTTCTACATCGACCAGATCATGGAGCGTGATCCCCGTTACCGTTACCTCTACCAGATCCGTCCGGGTGTGACCTCTTACGCCACGCTTTACAATGGCTATACGGACACGGTCGATAAGATGCTCCGCCGCTTGCGTTATGACCTGTTCTATCTGGAGCATCGCTCTTGGCTGTTCGATTTCAAGATATTGGTGAAGACCTTCTTGAATATAGCGTTCGGTAAGAAATTTTAGCCCCATGGTCTTAGGATATGAAGAAATAAATTATCTTTGTCTTATCAAAAATGGAGGAGAATTGAATATGGAGACAGTTCAAATACAATTAGAGAAACATCTTTTGGATAAGGCGATCGCTTATGCGAAACTTCGGGGTATTGATTTGTCTACAATGTTGACGGATTATTTATCCCGCTTGGTTAAACAACAGGAGGAAAAAAGCGAAATTCCCGATGTTATTCAAAGTTTGTTAGGCGCAGGTTCTCCTGTAGACGAGACTGATTTGAATGGAAGAGAGGCGTATCATCGTTATTTGGAGGAAAAATATCGATGAGAAAGATTTTCTTGGATACCAATGTGGTGATAGATCTCTTAGATAAACGTGAGCCGTTTTATCATGCGGCTGTATCTATTTTTTCCTTGGCTTATGAAGGTAAGATCTTGTTATATGTTTCGCCTATGACTTATGCGACAGCGTCTTATCTGTTACGAAAACATGGTCGGGATGGAATGAGATTGTTGTTACGCAATTTTCGTCAATTATCTAAGGTGACTATAGCAGATGAACGGGTAGTGGATGATGCTTTGGCCTCTAAGTTCGTGGATTATGAGGATGCTTTACAATATTATTCAGCATTGCGGGAAAATGTGGAAGCGATAATCACACGAAATACGAAAGATTTTGCGAATTCATCGCTTCCTGTATTTACTCCTGATGAGTTTTTATCACAGATCTGTCTATAGCTCCCTGTATTCCTCCCTGGCATCAAAGCAGGGGCAAGCCTTTTTGATATAGGGACTTAACTGGTAATGTCCTAGGATGCGTGCCTTCGGGTAATCACTTCGTAATTGCCGTAGCAGATCCATCAAGGTACAGCGCTGGGCGTAGGTCCGGGTATCGGCCGGACGGCCTTGTTC
>NZ_QTMJ01000055.1:0-794 GCF_003635485.1 Parabacteroides sp. AF19-14
AGGTCGTTCTTTGTAGATAGTCTTGATCTCATCAAAATGGACCTTTACGGAAAATCGTTCTTCCAGCAATGTCTGTATGATTTCCTTTTGTGTCAAACCATATAACGAGATTTCCAATTCATCACTATATGAGTTTATGGAAAAGGACAAAGACGGGTCTTCAATCCACAATGTATTCAGAGCGGATATCACCTTGCTTCTCTCTTCGGGCTTATTTGGCCGGACGGAGGATTTGAGAGCGGGATGCTGATGAGATAATCCTTGAATCAAACAAGGTTTAGCACCTAAATAATCTCCGATTCGAAAATCTTCTATATCTTCTACAATCGCGATATCATTGGCACCCACTTCATCAACATTTATCTCTCTGCCCTGATAAATAGTCTTTAGATTTTTAATCTTGATGAATTTTTCCGAATCGTTGATTCTTACAATGTCTCGAAGTCTCAGACTTCCGTCAATTATTTTTAGAAAACTTCTTTTATGTCCTTTGGGGTCATGCTCTATCTTATAGAGATAAGCTGAAAGTCTGTTTGAGACTGATTCTGGAGGAAGTATAAAAGAAGAGATGGCGTCCAACAACTCATTGATACCGATATTGAACATTGCTGATCCATGTAGTACCGGATAGACTTTGGCTTTTGCCACAAGATCGATTATCGTATTCCAATAATCAGCCGGTGAAATTTCGCTATCCGCCAAATATCGTTCTAATATATCGTCGTCATGGTTGCATACAAATTCTTTGTATTCTTCCTTTATATATGTTTGGGAGCAAACCGGATAAACCGATC
>NZ_QTMJ01000055.1:804-1324 GCF_003635485.1 Parabacteroides sp. AF19-14
TCGGATAAACCAATCCATCGACAACAGTTTGCATAAACAGGACATCTTGAGACAGATTTGTTTTTATATCCAGATACAAACGCTCTAAATTCACACCGTCACGGTCAATTTTATTGATAAATATAATTGTCGGGATTTGCAGTTTTTGTAAAGTATTGAACAGCAACTTTGTTTGCGCTTGTATGCCTTCCTTTGCGGATAAGATGAGGACTGCTCCATCAAGCATTTTGAATGTCCGCTCCACTTCCGCAATAAAATCCATGTGTCCCGGAGTGTCAATGATATTGCATTTCACTCCATTCCAGATAATAGATGTCGTAGAAGCCCGAACAGTAATTCCTCTACGTTTCTCTATATCCATAGAGTCTGTTATGGTGTCACCATTATCCACACGGCCGCACTTTTCCGTTGCTCCACTGGCAAACAGCAGATTCTCGGTTACGGAAGTTTTTCCTGCATCAATGTGAGCAAGAATTCCTAAATTTATAATATTCATTTGGATTAAGCAATAATATACTAC
>NZ_QTMJ01000056.1:0-1294 GCF_003635485.1 Parabacteroides sp. AF19-14
CGACTTGTTGCATTGAGTCCGAACCTCTTTACGTCAAGTCTGTGGATAATGGCCTTGTAGAAATTACGGATAAGTGCCGTAAGAAGAAGGAACACAGTGTTCTCTGCCATGAAGGATTTGGGCAATCTGTCCCACCCGAAACCATTGTTCATATCATCGAAGATACGTTCCTTTCCTCCACGAAGGTTATAGAACTCGACAATTTCTCTTGTGGAAGATTCATAGTCGTTAGTCAGGATACAACGGTATGTGTATTCTCCTTCCCAAAGATCCAGCACACCGTCCATCCGTTTCTGTCTTTGAATCACAAGTCGGTATGCTTTACCCTTCCACTTCTCAACAAGAATAGAGTTCAATTCGAACTCAATGCCATTGATTTCCTCAGTCTTCCAGCCTCTAAGAGCAAAGATGTCATTGTAGAGCGAACTGCAGCGGTTTGCGCGGATATAGAAGGATTTGCTGTGTTTCTCTATTTCCTCCACGATTTCCTCGGAACATGATCCACAATCAGCTCTGAAACGATTGATTGTAAGTCCGTTCTGCTCAAATCTCTCAAAGAATCTCTTCAGCGTGTCCTTCTGATGAAAACGAACGTTGGTGTTACCATCGCTATTCTCAATGCCAACAATCAAGTCGTCAATAACCGCCACGCCAGGGCGATAACCAAGGAACTTCTTGTATGTAGGCTTTGCATCATACTTCTCAGTCTCTATGAACTGATGGTCGAAATCAACATCATACATCTCGCCCTCTTTCAGTTGGCCGGATGCAAACATACAATTGAGCAGTAAGGTATTGAGTGTGTCAGCCGTGTTGAAATCGTAGTTCTTACCCGTATCTGATGTGTATGAGATGTTTCCTTGCGTCAGTTCCTTTATCGCTCTGAGGATAGTATCAGAACTACAAGTACGAAGTGTCGGATGGAGCGAGAGATGGTTCATCAAATGAGTAGTGACATCCTCAATGCATGAGCCACCACAGAAGTAGATACTCATGAGGGAACGGACGATTTCACTGTACTGATAACCGAACGAGCTACACCTTAGACCGAGTGTCGAGTCGATTACAGATGACAATGTGGAGTCAAATTGCTCCATGATTGAAAATATTCCTCCAAAAGGAGTGAGCTTCTCGGATTTTATTTGTATTTTTGCCATGCCTGATGAGGTTTTGTTTGATTATTTTTTTGCAACACTAAGTTAAGTGAATCCTCTGACATGGCAAAATCCTGAGCAACTTTTTGTTGCTCAGGTACTTAAAAAAAATATTTTATAATAGTGTTGCGGAATTAAGG
>NZ_QTMJ01000057.1:0-1039 GCF_003635485.1 Parabacteroides sp. AF19-14
CCGCCACCGGCGGTAGGGAGCGTGAGCACGTACCAGCGGACAGCCTCCTGGTCACGTCGCTTCAGAACATGCGCCATGAACCTGTCCGAGCACTTGCCTGTCAATATATCCATCTCTATGATTATCTTTTCCAGTGGTTATCCCATGGCCCGAAAACAGACCCCACGGCAATTCAGAGCCCTACCAAGATTCATTTATATCATCTTGATAAACAGCGTTTTATATTTTCAAATATGGCATTACTGAAAATTACCATCTCTTGAAATCTTAGGCTACTTGGGGAGTAGCCTAAAAGGTGCGAGAACGGTTATCACCCGGTTGTAGAGACGGGGCGTGCCCCGTCTCCCACTGTCTGATAGTATCTTTTAGTTACCATTTGGAGGGGATGAGACGGGGCACGCCCCGTCTCTACTGGAATGTATGTTCGATTTTTAGAAGGGACGTGATGATGTAGGAAATACGAGATCATTTCGTCTCTATTGCCATGTCTATACACTAGGAATAAGAACGAAGATTTAAGGAGAATCAAGGCCGGAGCACAAACTAAGCCTAACGATTGCTTGTTATTTGTTATTTTTTACTACATTTGTGCCGTGAAATAAGCGCTACTCCCCAAGTAGCCTCATCCCACCTCTGGCATATAATTATATACATTCTCAAAGCAAGACTTATTTACCACCGTCATTTTCTCCAAGGAGAAACTTCTCAGATAAATCTGGGTTGTCTTGATGGATTTATGCCCTAATAACTCGCTGATCATCTCAATGGGGACATTTTGCTCCTTCAATGCCATGGCAAAAGAATGACGGATCGTGTAGGAAGTCACATCCGACGCTATTCCCGCAACCTCCTTCAACATCCTCAAGTTCCGGTTAAACCGGGACAAGGCCGCATTGTATTCGAGATATGCCTCATGGCCGTTCTTCGTCCCACTTAAAAAGGGAAATAAATAGCCGGAGCCTCCACCCCTCTCACCTGCCAGCTCCTTATACATAGCCTCCGCCGTATCCAAGACCTCCAACCGCATAGAGGTCCCGGT
>NZ_QTMJ01000058.1:0-984 GCF_003635485.1 Parabacteroides sp. AF19-14
TATTTTAATCTTTTATATATTTTGAGGATAGGGGTATTTGATGGTTTCCTGTCTTATAAGAAAATAATAGTCATTATGGAATCAACAACTGAAAAACGGAATATCTCTATGCTTTACTGGGATGAAGCTAAAAAAGGAATGATGGCAGGTTTCATCTTTTCTTTATTCATTCTTTTACTATTCTCATTCGTTTCTTGTGACAAGGATGAGGATACTTCTTTTGAAGAAACTCCTTACTATTTGGGGTACTTTGAAGGAAAGGTGAATAGTCAAGATATTTCTATAGCTAATCAGTCGAACTCTCATTCTTTCATTGATCATGGAAATTTTTGGCAGGAGGTAAATACCGATTTAAGCGGTTTCTATTGGGAGATACCATTAGGAGTGCATATCTCTGACTATCCTTATCCTATGCTGAGGATCTCATTGATTCCATTGAGAGAAGGAGAATATCTGATCGATAAGGGTAAATTATTGAATGAAGAGATAGAATCTACTGTTAGGATCACGAAAGATGACGCTAAAATAGTGTATCATCCACTGAAATCTTCATTTCGGATACAAGTGGATAGTATTCGTTTTCATGAGGGAAGTGGTACCCCTTATATTGAAGGGAAGATGGAAGGTATTTTATATAATATAGAGAATTCGGAAGATTCGATCGTCATAAAAGACGCTATATTCGGAATACACTAACTTGGAGCCGAATAATGATATAGAAGCAATATTTAGATTGAATGGGAGTTCTATATCATGATATGTCGAACTTTTATTCAGTCTAAATATTAATTTTAATACCTTGTAAGTAATGAAGAAGTTATTTGTTCTGTTGATATTGCTTTTATTTTTTGGCCGATCGCAGGCAACTGATATAGAGGCTCGTACCGGTATATTAGGAGGAGATGGATGGGGACTTCAAACCGGGGCGTATATAAACTTTCCGCAATCACGGTTGTTTTCTATACAAACGGGATTGTTGCTGCA
>NZ_QTMJ01000059.1:0-905 GCF_003635485.1 Parabacteroides sp. AF19-14
TTCTATATGAAAGCCCTTAAATGCGTGGTGAATGACGCAAGGCGCAACGGGATTTTGAAAGAAGCCCAATACCCGTTCGGCAGGGGAAAGTACGAGATTCCGAGCGGCAACAGCCGAAAGTTAGCCTTGACGATGGAACAGATAAAAAAAGTCGTGACATACAAGGGCAGCAAGACCGTTGAGAAGTACCGGGATTTTTGGTTTTTCTCCTACCTGTGCAACGGTATCAATTTCAGGGATATGCTTTTCTTGCGGTATGGGAACATCGTGGACGGTGAAATCTGCTTTGTACGCTCCAAGACATCGCACACGTCCAACCATATACGGGAAATAAGGGCGGTGCTCACTCCCGAAATGCGGGATATTATAAAACGGTGGGGAAACCCTGACGAAGGGAATCCCGATACTTTCCTTTTCAAGTATGCCAAAGACACGGAGGACGAATTTGTCATTTCCAATATTGTCAGACGGGTAACGCACCGTTGCAACATCGCTTTGGCTAAAATAGCCCAAGCTGTCGGTGTCCCACGTTTCACGACCTATTCCGCCCGGCATTCCTATGCGACTGTCTTAAAACGCAGCGGAACGAACATCGCTTACATATCCGAGAGTTTGGGGCATTCAAGCCTTGCCATCACGGAGAACTACCTCGCCAGTTTCGAGCAGGAGGAGCGGATAAGGAATGCGCAGTTATTAACCAAATTCGATTGAGCCATGCCGAACAAGAAAACCAAGACGGTGAAGATTAGACACCTTGAATGTTTCAGTGCCATTTACGGGGAACTGGCGCAGAATCCCGAATATGCAGGCTACGAAATAGAAGAAGCCGTACTGCAAGTAAAATCATATATTCCCCCCGCCGTCAAAGACGTGGACAAGGCGATAGAGAAAATAAGGTTCAGCCA